>JACDCV010000109.1 GCA_013817375.1 Sphingomonas sp. | reverse complement strand
AGGCAGATGACCGCAGCGCGGCTTTTGTCGGGAGACATGATGGCCGCCGATTCCCGGCTCAGCCAGATCCGCTCACGAGTGGAGATGGCGCTGGTCCCAAGGCTCGACGCCGCCGCGCGGCAGCCTCCGCGGCAGCCCTAGTTGGAGGCTCCGGGTGCGGGCGTCGCTTCGGCTGAAGTGCGGCCGAGCGGCTTCTGGTCGGCGGCAGGAGCGCCTCCGGACAAAGTCCAGCGCAGATTGTCGGAAGCCTGGACCTTCTCGACATAGGCGATACGCGGTGCCTCCTCGACGGCCTTGCGTGCCTCGTCGAGCTTGAAGCGAACGGCGACTCGTCCCGGCGGCGCCTTGTCGATCATCTCGGCGCCTGGAATTGCGGCAATTTGCTTCTCTTGCGACTTGGCAGGGCGAGCAGCGAGCGCCGCAAGCGCCGTCGCCCGGAGCGCCTGAGCGCTCGGCTCCTGCCCAGCATAAGCCTGATCGAACGCCGGGGGCCTGCCCCAGCCGCCGGCCCAGCGGTAGAAAAGATGGGCTCCGACGACGGCGTTCTTGGCAAGCGAGGACGCCCAATAAGGAACTACGTAATCTGCGTGATAATGGGTCGCGAGGCCGACCGGAGCGTGCACCGCACCGGTCAGGGCCGCCTCGGCAACCCGGCGCGCGCGTGTCCAAGAGACGGCGTTTGGCTGGCGCTGAAGCGATCCGTCGCAGGTGAAGGTGAACTGGCAGCCGGTCGAGCGGGTCGAGCCTTGATAGACGACTCCGCAAACCGACGACGGGAAGGCCGGGTGGCGCACCCGGTTGAGCACGACCTGGGCGACCGAGCGCTGGCCGTCCGTGCTTTCCTGCCCCGCTTCATAATATACGGTGCTGGTCAGGCACTCGAGCGCCCGGGCCCGGGTCGCAGAGTCGAGCTTTGCCATCGAGAAAGGTTGAGCCGAAGGATTGGGACTGCTGCTCAACGGAATGTCCCGGTTGACGGCGACGGCATCCGTCGCGGCAATGTTGCGAACCAGCAAGGGCGGCGGCGCCGGAGCCGTCGTTTCGACTTTCGAGCGGGAGATATCGCCGAGGCTGGGGCTCGACCATGCGACTCCCGCAGCAGCGATCATCCCGGCGACCGCCAGCGACCCAAGCGCGACTGTCTCGCGTGGGTGCTTGCGCCACAGAGTGGCTGGAGAGAGGGTCGATTCGATCATTTATAAAAAACTACCCCGCGGGTGATATAGTCGAATAATACGGCTGGTTCAATTAGCACTGGCTGAATGGTTGAACCACTGGAGCCCGTCGGGGCTTGCGAATGCGTCGAGATGAACGTCCCACGGGTCGGCCGGAATAAGCTCGTCGAGCCGCTGCATCGGCCATCCCACTCCGACCAGCTTCGCGCCCGACCGCTTCAGCTTTCCCAAAACGCGGTCGTAATGGCCCTTGCCCCGGCCTAGGCGGGCGCCCAGCGAGTCGATCGCGATCAGCGGGACGAGGACCAGGTCCGGTTGGACCTCGGGAGCGCTCTGCCTTGGCTGCATGATCCCGAACGGCCCCGGAGCAAGCGGGTCGCCAGCGAGAAAACGGAATGGCTTCGCCGGGTTGTGGAAGGCCGGAAAGGCGACGATCGCTCCCACGGCCCGGGCTTCTTCAATGGCCAGGAGCGGGCTGATCTCGCTTCCCAAAGGGGAATAACCGGCGACTACCCGAGCCGATGCGCAAAGGCCGGTCAGATGCTCGGCGAGTCGGCGCTCGAGGAGCGCGCGGCTGCCGTCGTCGATCGTTCGGGCGAATATTTTGCGCGCTTCGAGCGCGGCTGCACGAAGCGAGTCCTTCGAACTGGACGGCACTGGATGCCTCGGACCGGGGGGGAGTGACGGGACCACCATGGCCGTTTGCCGGAAATCCTCTGACGCCACAAACGTCAGGTGGGCGCCGTATACTTCGGACCACGGTCCGGGCAGGGACAGCTCCCTAGGATAAAAAATAGCCTCAGGGATGTCTTGGCATCGTACCTGGCAGTACCCGTCGACCTCTATTTAGGCGCTTGTGGCGTCATTCTCAAGGGAGTCGGCAAGCGATTCGAGGCGCTTCGCCAGCCGTTCGGCGAGGTCGGTGAGTTGCGGGTCCGGGGCGGCGGCAGCGGCGGTTGCGGGCCGGTCCTCGATAAGCTGGTCCGCGAGCAACAGACCGGCGAACAAAAGCTGGCGCGCTTCGGACAAGGTGCCCAGCCCGGCAATCGCCTCCCGGCTCTTGGAATCGACGAGCCTCGCGGCGGCTCGCAAATTCTCTTCTTCGCCGCTGCGGCAGGCGACCCTATAGGGCCGCCCCGCGATGATCAGGTCGATCTCAGCCATTGGCGCTTCCGATCAGCTGGTCGAGCTCGGCCACGGCTTGCCGGACCTTCGCCCGAAGGTCCTCATCGCGGCCGTTCGATGGCTGGCGCTTGCTCAGTGCCCGTTCGATGCGCTCCAGCGCTCGCCCGGAGCGGTCCAGTGCTTCCGAAAGTCCCCCGTCATCCATGGCTTTAGCGGTTACGCAAAGTGCCGCGCGCCCGCAAGCATTGACGCCCAACGGCTCACCTTCCAAAGGCGAGGCGCTATTTGACGCCGCGCCCAAGGCGGTTAATGGCACCTCGCGACCGCACCGGATCGGTGCCGGAGTCCCACCCGCGGAGCATCGATGCAGCCCACCCAACGCCGACTCGCCAATGCCATTCGCGCCCTGGCGATGGACGCCGTGGAAGCCGCAAACAGCGGCCACCCGGGAATGCCGATGGGAATGGCCGACGCTGCGACGGCGCTGTTCACCCGCTATCTGAAGTTCGATGCCGCCGACCCCAACTGGCCGGACCGCGACCGCTTCGTGCTTTCGGCAGGGCATGGCTCGATGCTGATCTACGCCTTGCTGTACCTGACCGGCTATTCGCGGCCGACGATCGACGACATCAGGAATTTCCGCCAGGTCGGATCGCCCTGCGCCGGTCATCCGGAGAATTTCGAGCTTCCGGGGGTCGAGGTCACTACCGGCCCGCTTGGGCAGGGTCTGGCCATGGCGGTCGGGATGGCGATCGCGGAGAGGCATCTCAACGCCGTTTACGGCGACACTCTGGTCGATCACCGAACCTATGTGATCGCCGGCGACGGCGACTTGATGGAAGGCGTCAACCATGAAGCGGTCGGCCTTGCCGGCCATTTGAAGCTTGGGCGGCTGATCGTTCTTTGGGACGACAACCGGATAACCATCGACGGCTCGACGGAGCTTTCGCGCAACGAGGACGTGGTCGCCCGCTACGTAGCTTCCGCCTGGCATACGGTCGAATGCGACGGGCTCGACAGCGCCAGCGTCAGCCGCGCCCTCGACGCCGCGATCGCCGACGAGCGGCCGTCTCTCGTCCGCTGCAAGACGATCATCGGCTATGGCGCTCCCAACAAGCAGGGCACCGCCGCAACTCACGGGGCCGCGCTTGGAGCCGACGAGATCGAAGCCGCCCGCAAGGCGCTCGGCTGGGACGCCGACGCTTTTGAAGTTCCGGAGGACGTCCTTTCGGGCTGGCGGGGAACGGGGCAGCGCGGCCAGTCGGACCACGCCGAGTGGCGGCGCCGTCTCGAGGAGAGCGGCAAGCGCGACGAATTTTATGCGCGCCTGTCGGGAAAGCCTGACGAGAGCTGGCTCCAGCCGCATCTCGACGAGCTGATCGCCAACCCGCCCAAGCTTGCCACCCGCAAGGCGTCTGAATTGGCGCTGGAGGCAATCAACCCGGTCGTCACCTCGACCATCGGCGGCTCGGCCGACCTTACCGGCTCCAACAACACCAAGACCAAGGCACTGGAGCCTCTCACCGCCGACAATTACGGCGGCCGCTACATCTATTACGGGATCCGCGAGTTCGGAATGGCCGCGGCGATGAACGGGATGGCGCTTCATGGCGGAGTGATCCCTTATGGCGGCACCTTCCTGGTGTTCACCGATTATGCGCGTCCCGCGATCCGGCTATCGGCGCTTCAGCAGGCGCGGGTCATCTATGTGATGACCCATGATTCGATCGGCCTTGGCGAAGACGGGCCGACCCACCAGCCGATCGAGCATCTGCAGAGCCTTCGCGCGATTCCGGGCCTGGAGGTCTATCGGCCCGCCGATGCGGTCGAGACCGCCGAATGCTGGGCGCTGGCGCTTGCAAGCAAGTCTCCCAGCATCCTCGCGCTCACTCGCCAGAACTTGCCTGCGGTTCGGACCAAGGCGGTAGGCGAGAACCTTAGCGCTCGCGGCGCCTACCGGCTCAAGCCCGCGGGAGCGGACCGCAAGGTGATTTTCATCGCGACCGGTTCGGAGGTGGAGATCGCACTTGCCGCCGCGAAGCAGCTCGAGTCGCAGGGAATTGGCGCCGACGTCGTCTCGATGCCGTGCATGGAGCTCTTCGACGCCCAGCCGGACACTTATCGCGAAGACGTCCTCCCGGACGTCTCCAACCGCGAGATCCTGCGGGTGTCGGTGGAGGCGGGGACGACCTTCGGCTGGGAGCGCTACACCGGCCTCCACGGCCTTCGCATTGGCATCGACCGCTTCGGAGTCTCGGCTCCGGCGGAGGATGCCTACGAATTCTTCGGCCTCACGCCCGACGCGGTTGCTGCGCGGGTGCTCGACTATCTGAAACAAAGGGAAATGCGATGACGAAAGTTGCAATCAACGGCTTTGGCCGAATCGGCCGCCTGGTCGCCCGGGCGATCCTCGAGCGGCCCGACTGCGGGCTCGAGCTGGTCGCGATCAACGATCTCGCCGACGCCAAGGCCAATGCGTTTTTGTTCAAGCGCGACAGCGTCCACGGCCGCTTTCCCGGCGAGGTCGGCCATGAAGAGGGCGCGATCATCGTCGACGGCAAGCGCATCACCGTCACTGCCGAGCGCGACCCGGCCAAGCTCCCGCACGCCGAGAACGGCATCGACATCGCTCTTGAGTGCACCGGCTTCTTCACCAGCCGCGAAGGCGGCGAGAAGCATCTGGCGGCAGGCGCCAAAAGGGTTCTGATCTCGGCTCCGGCCAAGGGTGTCGACCTTATGGTGGTCTATGGCGTCAATGACGACAAGCTGACGCCTGAGCACCGGATCGTTTCCAACGCCTCGTGCACCACCAATTGCCTCGCGCCTGTCGCCAAGGTGCTGAACGACACGATCGGGATCGAGCGCGGCCTGATGACGACGATCCACGCTTATACCAATGACCAGAATATCCTCGACCAGATCCATTCCGACATGCGCCGCGCCCGTGCTGCGGGAATGTCGATGATCCCGACGACGACCGGGGCCGCGCGCGCAGTTGGCGAGGTGCTCCCGGAGCTAAAAGGCAAGCTCGACGGCTCGGCCATTCGCGTGCCGGTGCCCAACGTCAGCCTTGTCGACCTCACCTTCACGCCCAAGCGCGACACCAATGTCGAGGAAGTGAACGGGGTTCTGAAGGCGGCGAGCGAGAGCGGGCGCCTGAAGGGCATTCTCGACTATACCGACGAGCCGCTCGTCTCCATCGACCTCAACCACAATGCGGCCAGCTCGACCGTCGACAGCCTGGAAACGGCGGTTCTCGAGGGCAAGCTGGTGCGTGTCATCAGCTGGTACGACAATGAATGGGGCTTCTCGAACCGGATGGTCGACACCGCGGGTGCGATGGCCAAGCTTTAGCTGAGCATGGCCCCATTCAAGACACTCGATGACCTTCCGGCCGACCTGACGGGGAAGCGAGTCCTCGTCCGGGTCGACTTGAACGTGCCGATGGAAGGCGCGTCGGTTACCGACGATACTCGCCTTCGGGCGATGCTTCCGACGGTGCTTGACCTCAGCGACCGCGGTGCGATCGTCCTGCTTCTGTCGCATTTCGGGCGGCCCAAGGGACAGGTTCGGCCCGACATGTCGACTGCGCGGCTGGTGATGCCGCTGTCGCGCCTTACGGGCCGGTCGGTCCGGTTCGTCGAGGATTGCCAGGGGCCCGAGGCCGAACGCGCGCTGATGACGATGCTTCCGGGCAATATCGGGATCCTGGAGAATACGCGATTCCACGCGGGCGAGGAGAAGAACGACCCGGAGCTAGCCCGGGCGATGGCGGCGCTTGGCGACTTTTATGTCAATGACGCTTTCTCGGCCGCACATCGGGCCCACGCCTCGACGGAAGGCGTCGCGCACCTTCTTCCGAGCTTCGCCGGCCGGGCGATGGAGGCGGAGCTGAAAGCGCTCGAACGCGCGCTCGGCGATCCCGAGCGGCCGGTCGCAGCGGTCGTCGGCGGAGCCAAGGTTTCGACCAAGCTTGCGGTTCTCGGCCACCTCGTCGGCAAGGTCGATCATCTGATCATCGGCGGCGGAATGGCCAACACCTTCCTCGCCGCTCGCGGAGTGGATGTCGGCAAGTCGCTGTGCGAGCACGAGCTGACCGGCGAGGCGAACGCCATCTTCGAGCAGGCGGAGGCCGCCCGCTGCACCATCCATCTGCCCTACGATGTGGTCGTTGCGAAGGCGTTCGCGCCCAATCCGCCGAGCATTCGCACCTGCAACGTCCATGAAGTCGGCGCGGACGAGATGATCCTCGACATCGGCCCGGCCGCGGTCGAGGCGCTGTCCGACGTTCTCAAGACATGCCGGACCCTGGTGTGGAATGGACCGTTGGGAGCCTTTGAGACGCCGCCGTTCGACGAGGCGACCGTGGCTCTGGCGAAAACCGCCGCGGCACTGACCAAGGAGGGCTCTTTGGTCTCGGTCGCCGGTGGCGGCGACACGGTCGCGGCGCTGAACCATGCCGGGGTCGCGGACGATTTCAGCTTTGTCTCGGTCGCTGGCGGAGCATTTTTGGAGTGGATGGAAGGGAGAGCGCTTCCGGGCGTTGCAGCCCTTCGGAAGGAACAGGAAACAGATGAATCACGCTGAAATGATCGCGAAGATGGAGGGCGGCGACGGCTTTATCGCCGCGCTCGACCAGTCGGGCGGGTCAACGCCCAAGGCGCTTGGCGGCTATGGAGTCGAGGAAGGGTCCTGGTCGAACGACGAGGACATGTTCGGCCTTATCCACCAGATGCGCGAGCGGATCATCACCGCGCCATCGTTCGGCAGCGGCAAGGTCATCGGAGCCATATTGTTCGAGCGGACGATGGACGGCAAGGTCGAGGGAAAGCCGACCC
>JACDCV010000108.1 GCA_013817375.1 Sphingomonas sp. | reverse complement strand
CCAATGGCGCGTCGACGCTTCAGAGCGGCTTCATCAACGGCGCCAATGAAAATGCAGTGCCGTTCACCAGTGTCACCGGGTTGTCCCCGTTCTTCACGAACGTGAACTATATCGGTGCCGTGCGTGACGCCAACGACACGTGGTGGACCGGCTGGACGTGCGGATTGCCGGGCCAGATGAGTTGTCTGGCAATTCCGTCGGCGGGCTAATCAACCAGTTGAACGTGGGAGCGGCGGCCGCTGTCGCCGCTCCCGCTGACTTGTCTCGGGCGGGGAAGCTTCGACCAATGACCATCACCAAACTAGCCGCAAGCCTGCTTGCAACCACTGCGCTCATCGGCGCTCCGGCGGTCGCTCAGACTGCGCCTTCCACGACAGCGCCATCTTCGCCATCGGCATCGACTATAGCCCCGCCGGACCAAGGCGAGACGCAGGGGGATGACAGTAACGCGGAGGCTCTTCAGCCGGGAGCGGCCGACGCTGGCGAAGTGCCGCTGGAGGAAGTGGAAATCTCCGGTCCTGGCGCCGCAGCAGGCGAAGGTGATGAAATTGTGGTGATCGGGAGAAACATCCCGAACCCCGTCCGCGCTACCCCGGAAGTTGTTTCGGTCCTCTCTGCGCAGGACATCGCCCGCTCCGGTGACGGCGACATTGCCGGAGCGCTTCAGCGGGTCACCGGATTGTCAGTGGTCGGCGGCCGCTTCGTCTACGTCCGCGGGCTTGGCGAGCGCTATTCGCTGGCGCTTCTGAATGGGTCTCCGCTGCCATCGCCTGAGCCGCTTCGGCGTGTGGTTCCGCTCGACCTGTTTCCCACCTCGATCATCGCATCGACGGTGGTCCAGAAAAGTTATTCGGTGAACTATCCCGGCGAGTTCGGCGGCGGCGTGATCAATATCACGACGCGATCCGCCCCGGACGAGCCTTTCCTCGACATTGGCTTCGGAATTGGCGGCGACACGATCACGACTGACAATCTTGGCTACACTTATTACGGCGGCGGCGGCTCCGACCTGACCGGGTTCGACGACGGCACTCGCGACGTCCCCCAAGCCCTTGCCTCGGCAATTCGGTCGGGCAACCGGGTAGTCGCCGGAGCAAACTTCACCGAGGCCGAAATCCAGGGCATTACCGCAGGCCTCGTCAACAGCCCGACAACGCTCATCCAGCGCAACAGGGCAATTCCGGCCAATGGCTCGTTTGACGTCGGCGCCGGCCATCGCTTTTCGCTTGGAGCGATCGATGTCGGCATAATCGGCGTTGGCGGCCTGTCGAACAGCTGGCGCACCCGCGGCGGAGTGCAGCAGGCAGGGACACGTACCGGCGCGCTCGGCGACCCCGATGCAGAACTGCTGGCGTCGTCGGACTTCCGTTTTCTGAGCACCGTCAACCGCGCCGTCGCCAATGCGATGGGCAGCCTCACTTTCGGCCTCGACCGACACAAGCTGCGGCTTACCAGCCTGTTCATTCGCGATACGCTCAAGGAAGCGCGGATCAGCTCAGGCAACAGCTTTGATACAGTGTCGCCGAGTTCGCTTAGGCCCGAGGACACGATCAACAACGGTCTGACGAGCTGGTACGAGCGCCAGCTTATCGATCACCAGGCCGTCGGCGAGCTCAAATTTGGCGATCTGTCGGTCGACTTGCGCGGCAGCTATGCGAAGACAAAGCGCGACGCCCCGTACGAGCGGAATTACAGCTACATTTTCAACGACGCGATCGAGGACTATGTCAACGATCTGCGCTCGCCAGGACAGTTTGCGGCGCTGTCGTTCAGCAACCTCGACGACGAGCTGTGGTTCGGTGCGTTGGACATCGCCTACCGGTTGCGCAATCTGCCTGTCCCGACGACATTGTCAGCTGGCTACGCCTATACCGATAATACTCGCCAGGCGATCAGGCGCGACTTCGACTATTTCCCGACCAGCTCGCTTCCGTTGCCGGTGGCACAGCAGCGGATAGACTTTCTGCTGAGCGACGCGAACGTTTTCCTCTGGAACGTTTTGCTTCGCGAGACGACCGGCGGTCTCGGCTCGGCGGCTTATGATGCGGGACTGAAGGTCAACGCAGGCTATGTCATGGCCGAACTTCAGCCCGCTTCGGCGGTCACCGTGAACCTCGGTGTCCGCTATGAAAAGGGCGACCAGTTCGTTACTCCGCAAACCTTGTTTGGAGAGGAGCCCGCGAACGCCACCCAGATCAGGCGCTCCTACTGGCTGCCGGCGGGGACGGCGACCTGGAACTTCGCCGAGGACATGCAGCTTCGCTTTGCTGCGTCGAAGACGATCGCCCGGCCGCAGTTCCGCGAACTTGCGCCGCAGCCTTATCGCGACACCGACTCGCAACGCACTTTCTTCGGCAACCAGTTTCTGGTGGACAGCCAGCTCATCAATCTGGATGCGCGCTACGAATGGTATTTCGCGCGCGACCAGATCCTTTCGGCCGCGGCGTTCTACAAGGACATCGACAAACCCATTGAGGCGGTCGCGGTGAACCTCGGAAGTTCGCTGATCACGTCCTTTGCCAACGCTCCGAAAGCGCGGCTGTACGGGCTGGAGTTCGAGGGCCGGAAATATTGGCCGCTTTCCAACTGGGGAATCGGCGGGATGCTCGGCAGCCGACGGCTGGTCACCATCGGCAACTACACGATCACCGAGTCGGAGATAAAAGTGCGCGAAGGCGACACGACCATCACCTTCACCAGCCAGCCGAACCCGATTGACGCGTCTTTCGTGTTCGACACCAGCCAGAAGCTCCGGCTCAGCGGCCAGTCGCGGCACATCGTAAACATGCAGGTCGGCCTGGAGGACCCCAACCGCCTGTCCCAGCAGACACTCCTGCTGAGCTATGCGAGCCCGCGCACCACCGCCCGTGGCCCGAACCTGACC
Source organism: Sphingomonas sp. (assembly GCA_013817375.1). Classification (GTDB taxonomy): domain Bacteria; phylum Pseudomonadota; class Alphaproteobacteria; order Sphingomonadales; family Sphingomonadaceae; genus Sphingomicrobium. Next base: position 4,266 of record JACDCV010000108.1, on the reverse strand, counting down.
CCCGACTTCGTCGAGAGGCCAGGAGTCCAGCTCGATCTCGTGCTTCGTCAGGGCATCCGGCTCCCTTACGTCGGCAACGAAGTGGAGCTGAAGGCGGAGGCAAGGAACCTGCTTGGCACCGGCTATAGCGAGCTACAGCGGCTTAACGACAGCGAACTGATCATCAACGACTATGACATCGGCCGATCGTTCGCCGTGTCAGCGACGATGAAGTTCTGACCGGAGAATAGCTGCTCGGCACTCGTGCCGTAATATTTTTGTCAAACACGTGTCATTCTCCTGTCGCTCTGCACGTCCAAGCCGGTTGGGGAAGGACGACTCGCGCAGTGATTAGAACATTGACCGTGACGCGGCTGGGCGCCTTTGGCCGCTTGCTGCCGAACGACCTGCATTTCTGGCTCAAGGCAATCCTGCTCGCGCTCGTCGCGATCCAGGCCGCAAAGCTGTTCTGGGTGGTCGTCACTCCGGAGGGGCCGTTCGGCGAGTGGCGTCCGACGGCGCCGCGACTGCTCTCGCCCGAAGCCCAGACCGCAGTGATTGCAGCAGTAAATCCCTTTTTCCGGGCCGGCGCCATGCAGTCGCAGGCGCAGCGCCCGTCGCTCGACCTGCAGCTGTTCGGCACTCGCGCAAGCCAGGGCAGCCTGCCGGGCTCGGCGATCCTCGGCGCGAGCGACGGTGAACAGAACAGCTATGCCGTCGGCGAGGAAGTGGCGCCGGGGTTAACGCTTTCGGCGGTCGCCTTCGACCATGTGATCTTGAGCCGCGGCGGATCCAGCCAGACGATTTACATGGCTGGCGCGGACTCCGGGGAAGGCGCTGCCGCTGCGCAAGGCGCAGGCGCCGCGGCGGCCGTTTCGACCGCGGTTGGCAATGCCTTCCGGCTCAACCCCAGGAGGCAGGGCGACCGAGTCTCGGGAGTGCTGGTCACGCCCGGGAGCAACCCGCAGATCTTCGCCGCCGCGGGCTTTCGCGACGGCGATGTCATCGTTGCCGTGAACGGGGCGCAGATAACGTCGATGATCGACGTTCAGCAGCTTCAATCGAGCATCGCGCCAGGCGCGCGCCTGCTCCTCACCGTCGAGCGCGGCGCCGATAAGATTCCGGTCGCCCTCAACCTGCCGAGTAACCGATGAAGTACAAAATTCTAATCGCAGCACTGATGCTTGCCGTCGCCAACCCCGTTGGCGCGCAATATACGATGAACATGCGCGATGTGGACGTGCGGGCGTTCGTCCAGGACGCATCGCGGGTCACTGGGTTGACGCTGGTGGTGGACAGTCGGGTCAATCAGAAGGTCTCCGTAGTGACCCAGAGATCGCTCAGCCGCTCCGAATATTTCGAGGTCTTCCTGTCCACCCTCCGGGCCAATGGGCTGGTCGCAATCCCGATCCGCGGCGGCTATCGGATCCAACCTGTCGAAGGCGCTCCAACGCAACCGATCCGCACCAACAACCAGCGGGCGACGGGAAGCGAGTTCGTAACCGAGATCGTTCGCTTGCGATCGATCGACGCGACCGGCGCGCTGGAGACGATCCGGCCCCTGGTGAGCGCACAAGGGTCGGTTACCGCCAACAAGAACGCCAACAGCCTCGTCATTGCCGACTTCGCCGACAATGTCGCGCGGATTCGCGGGCTTCTCCGGCAAATCGACGGCGGCCAGGTGGACCAGGCGCGCACCGAGCTCGTCTACCTTCGTAACATGGGGCCGCGCGAGATCGCGAGCTCGCTCCAGCCCCTGCTTGCGAGCGGTGTCGCCGGAGCCGCTCCGTCGGTTTCGATTAGCGCAGTCGACTCCGCTAATGCCGTCGCCATTCGCGGCGATGCGACCACGGTTGCCCGAATGGCCGCCCTTGCGCGTGAGCTCGACCAGCGCGCAGCCGGGGGAACGGAGATTCGCGTTTACTGGCTTGAGCATGCGGACGCCGAGCAATTGCTGCCGGTGTTGCAGCAACTGGTCGGACAGCCGGTAACCCAGCAGACGGAAGCGCCCGGGTTCATTCGATCCCAGGAAGGCGAGGGCACCGGCGCCGGGCCAGCACGGGGGCAGGCGCCGCCGCCGCTGCAGGCGGCGAGCACCGGCACCGGTATCGTCCGCTGGGGCCCGTCGGTGGTTACGCGTTACCCCGGAACGAACGCTGTAATTATCGCTGCGAACCCAGATGCGCAGCGGCAGCTCGGCGAGGTCATCCGCCAGCTCGACACTCGGCGCCAGCAGGTGCTGGTCGAGGCTATCATCGTCGAGATCGGCGACGACGCTGCGCGACGGCTCGGGGTCCAGTTCCTGCTTGCCGGCAAGAATGCGCCGTTCGCGGCGAGCAATTGGTCTAACGCGCAGCCGAACATCCTCACCGTCGGCGGCGCGATCGCAAGCGAGGCACTTGGCAGCCAAACGACCACGACGGACGACGGAGTTACCACGACCACGCGCAATCCGCTGCTCGGCTCTGCCGTCACCGACGCCGCCGTTCAGTCGGTCCTAAACGCCACCGGCGGCTTTGGCGGCGGTCTCTGGAAGATCGCCAAGGACACGTGGTTCGGGACCATCATAAATGCGGTGCAGTCGGACACGATGTCCAACATCCTCTCGACCCCGTCGATCATGACTCTCGACAACCAGGAAGCGAAGCTCCTCGTAGGCCAGGAAGTGCCGGTGACGACCGGCGAAGCGCTGGGGTCCAACTTCGAAAATGCTTTCCGGACGGTGCAGCGGCAGAATGTCGGCATCCAACTCGACGTGAAACCGCAGGTGAACTCGTCCGGCTCAATCAAGCTGTTCCTTCGCCAGGAGGTCTCGAGCGTAGCCGGCCCGGTCTCCGCCCGCTCCAGCGACCTCATCATCAACAAGCGCGAGTTTAAAACCGTGCTTACCGTTGACGACGGCGACATTCTCGCCATCGGCGGCCTCCTCGACGATGCCGAGCGGCGCACGCTCGAGAAGATCCCGCTGCTGGGCGACATTCCGATCATCGGTGAGCTGTTCAAGTCGCGCTCTCGCTCGCGCGCGAAGACGAACCTGATGGTCTTCATCCGGCCGACGATCATCCGTTCGCGGGCCGAGGCTCAGGAGCTCAGCGCCCAGCGCTACGGTTACATCCGGGCGGAACAATACCGCCGCAATCCGGAGGTGGAGCCGTCGATCGACAGCCTGGTGCGCGACTATATGGGCGCCGCTCCGCCGGTTCCTGCCGTGCCGCCGCCGCAGCAGGCCCCGCAACAATGAGCGACGCAATTCTCGTCGAGGAATCGGCAGCGGCTGAATCCGCTTTGGCCGAGGTGGAGGCGGCGCAGGCGGTTGAAGTCGAACGCTTCATTGTCTCTGCCGTGCTCGACATCCCTTATGCATTCGCCAAGGCAAATGGGGTCGTTCTCGTGCCTACCGAGGATGACGCTCTGGTGGTTGCGATCCGGGAAGGCGCAGACCCTTCGGTCCTGATCGAGGTTCGCCGCCACTTGAGCCGGCCGTTCGAGGTCCGGCCGGCAGGAGCATCCGAATTCGACCGTTACCTGCACTCGCGCTACGCGGTTGACCAGAGCGCCGCAGGCCTCGTCGGCTCGATCGACAGCAATGACGGTTTGAATGCGCTCGCGACCGGAATTCCCACTGCCGAAGACCTGCTCGACAGCGCCGACGACGCACCTGCGATCCGGCTGATCAACGGGATCATCGCCGAAGCGGTGCGCCGCGGAGTCAGCGACATTCACGTGGAGCCGTACGAGAGCGGCCTCGTGGTCCGGATGCGAGTCGATGGCATCCTCAAAGAAAGCCTGCGGATGCCGCCGCACGTGGCCTCGGTCGTGGTCAGCCGAATCAAGGTGATGGCGCGCTTGGACATTGCCGAACGCCGAGTCCCGCAGGACGGCCGGATTGGCCTGACCCTGGGCGGCAAGCTCCTCGACGTTCGCGTGTCCACGCTTCCGAGCCGCGCCGGCGAGCGCGTCGTCCTAAGGATCCTGGACAAGGAATCTGCCGGGCTGACCCTCGACCACCTTGGCGTCAGCGGCCCTTCCGAAGCAGTGCTCCGGGCAGCGCTGGGGGAACCCAACGGGATTGTTCTGGTGACTGGGCCGACGGGCTCGGGAAAAACCACAACGCTCTACGCGTGCCTGCAGCAGCTGAACGACGGCAGCCGCAACATCCTGACCGTGGAGGACCCGGTTGAATATGCGGTCGATGGGGTTGGCCAAACCCAGGTCAACTCGAAGGTCGGAATGACCTTCGCTGCGGGCCTCCGTGCGATCCTTCGCCAGGACCCCGATGTCGTCATG
>JACDCV010000107.1 GCA_013817375.1 Sphingomonas sp. | reverse complement strand
CTCCGCGTCTGGGGACCGATCGAAACGTCCGCCGCACTGAGCCCTGCCGGCCGGACCGCCTCGACGAAGCTCTGGCCGCCGCGTGCACGCTGCGCGATCTGGGTTGCCGCATTCTGGTCCGGGACCACGGCCTGGCTGATCACCCTTATGTCCTTGGCGCCGTACAATTGCTGGTTGGCATTGTAATAAGCGGCGATTTCCTGGTCGGACGCGGTGACGTTGGCGACCTGCGCCGGCCCCATCTGGGCGATCCTGAGCGCCCGTTGCTCGGGCACCATGTAGCGGTTGCGGTTCTTCGAATAATATTGCTGGAGCTGCGCGGGCGTCGGGTTGAGCCGCTCGACGAACGGGCGAAGCGGGATCAGCGCGACCTCGCCCTGCCGTTCCTCGAGAAGCATCGAGGCATAAGGTGTAGCGATCCCGATCGGGACCCGGGCATTGGTTGCCGCAGACGTGATCAGGAGCCTCTGGAGAAGGTCGGCGGAGATCAGCGAACGCACTTCCTCGTCGGTCATCTGCTGCCGCGCCAGGAAGGCCTGGTAGGCCTCGGGGCTGAACTGGCCGTCCAGGCCCTTCACTCCAGGGAGGTTGGCGATTTCGGCGTCGATCAGACGCTTCGACACCACCAGCCCGTGCTTCTTGGCGAAAGCCTCGAGCGTACGCCCGGCGATAAAGCCGTCGAGCACCGGCCCAAAGTCGCCCTCGATCTGCGTATAATCCACCTCCGGATTCTCGTTTCGGACCTGCGCCAGCCGCCGCTGCATCGCGGCGCTCATGTCGCGGTCGGTCACCTCGAAGGAGCCGACCTTGGCGAGCGTCGAATTGTTGAGCCCGCCTCCGAGCGAGAAATTGCTGAGGTCGGCCATCGCGAACGACGCGACGATCAGCAGCCCGAACAGCGCGAGCACGATGGTGCCGATGGTCGATTTGGTCATCCGGCGGAAAGACGTGAGCATTGCTTTTAGGGGCTTTCGTGAAAAAACAGGATCGAGCGACGCTTACGGGCGCGCGCTTGCGCCTTCAAGCGCGCCGAGGCTACGGGCACTGTGAGCCTATTCGATGGAGCAGTGAATGGCGCGGCGCAAGCTGGTGGTCGGCAATTGGAAGATGCATGGGCTCGGCTCCGACTTTGTGCAGGTCGAGGAGATTGAGTCTGCGGCGGCGGGCCACCCGCAGGTGGACGTCGGCCTCTGCGTCCCTTCGACCCTGATCGAGCGCGCATCACGGGCGGTGCCCGGCTTGCCGATTGGCGCACAGGACGTCCACCCGGCCGACAAGGGCGCCCACACCGGCTGCCTTTCCACCGCAATGCTTGCCGATGCTGGCGCCAGCATGGTGATCGTCGGCCATTCGGAGCGGCGTGAAGCGCAGCACGAAACGGACGAGGAGGTCCGGGCGAAAGCCGAGGCCGCGCTTGGCGCGGGCCTGCTGACGATCGTCTGCGTCGGGGAATCGCTGGACGTCCGCGAAGCGGGCGATGCGGTGCCGACGGTCGAGGGCCAGCTCGACGCCTCCATCCCCCGCGATGCCGACGCCACCAGGCTCGCGGTCGCCTATGAGCCGATCTGGGCGATCGGGACCGGACGGATCCCGACCGTCGAAGACATCGGTCAGATGCATTCGGCGCTCCGGCAGCGGCTTTGCGTCGCATATGGAGACTCTGGCGAGGCGATCCGGATTCTCTACGGAGGCTCGGTCAAGGGCTCCAACGCTGCCGAAATCTTCGCAGTCGAGGACGTCGACGGTGCGCTGGTCGGTGGAGCAAGCCTCAAGGCCGCCGATTTCATCCCGATCATCGAGGCCGCGGCGTTGAAAGCCTGACCTGGGACCGCTAAGTCGCCGCAAACCAGTAAAGGCTCGCCGATGTTCACCTTCTTACTTATCGTACAGACCGTCGTCGCAACGGCGCTCGTCGCAACGATCCTGATGCAGCGCTCCGAAGGCGGCGGCCTCGGCGTCGGTGGAAGCTCGTCGGGCTTCATGACCGCCCGGGGCGCGTCCGACTTCCTCACTCACTCAACCGCGATCCTGGCGGCGATCTTCGTCGCTCTTGCGATCCTTCTCGCTGCAATCGCGGGCGTCAGCCGGCAGCCGGCGACGATCGATACGTCGCTCGCCAACCAGGTCGCTCCGACATCGCCGGCGACCGGAGTCCCGATCCCGGGCCAGGTTCCCCAGCAGCAGCAGCAACAACAATCTGAAGCGGCGCCGGCCCCGGCTGCCACTCGGGAAGAGCCGGCTGTTCCGGTCGCTCAATAGAGTTAGCCACAAAAATATTCTCGTCCACGGCTTGCCCTAACCACCTGAGGGGCCTTAAGCCGCAAGCCCCATGGCGCGGTTCATTTTCGTCACCGGCGGCGTGGTGTCATCCCTCGGCAAAGGCCTCCTCTCCGCGTCCCTTGGCGCGCTCCTCCAGGCGCGTGGATTCAAGGTCCGAATCCGCAAGTTCGACCCCTATCTGAACGTCGATCCGGGGACGATGTCGCCCTACCAGCACGGCGAGGTCTATGTGACCGACGACGGTGCGGAGAGCGACCTCGACCTTGGCCATTACGAGCGTTTCACCGGCGTTTCGGCTCGCCAGTCCGACAATATCACCACCGGCCGGATCTACCGCGACATCATCGCCCGCGAGCGGCGCGGCGATTATCTCGGAGCCACCGTCCAGGTAATCCCGCACGTCACCAATGCGATCAAGGAATTCGCGCTCGCCGACACCGACGACGTCGATTTCGTCATCTGCGAGATCGGCGGCACTGTCGGCGATATCGAGAGCCTGCCCTTCGTCGAGGCGATCCGCCAGCTTCGCAACGATCTCGGCCGCGACAATACCGTCAGCGTCCACACCACGCTCGTGCCCTGGATCAAGGCCGCCGGCGAGCTCAAGACCAAGCCCACCCAGCATAGCGTCCGCGAGCTTTCCAGCCTCGGGGTCTCGCCCGACGTTCTCCTCTGCCGCACCGAAAAGGTCATTCCGAACAGCGAGCGCGAGAAGATCGCCTTGTTCTGCAACGTGTCCAAGTCGGCGGTGGTGCAGGCGCTCGACGCCCGCTCCATCTATGACGTCCCGCTTCAATATCATTCCGAAGGGCTGGACGAAGAGGTCCTGCGCGCCTTCCGGATCGAGGACGCCCCGGAGCCGAAGCTGGAGCGCTGGCACGACATCATGGACCGCCTCGACAATTACGAGGGCGAGGTGACGATTGGAGTAGTCGGCAAATATGTCGGCCTTCCCGATGCCTACAAGAGCTTGAGCGAAGCTCTGGTCCACGGCGGCCTCGCCAATCGCTCGAAGGTTCACATCCGCTGGCTGGATGCGGAATTGTTCGAGCATGAGGATGCCAGTCTTGCCGCCGAGCTCGAGCCGCTCCACGGAATCCTGGTCCCCGGCGGGTTCGGCGAGCGCGGCAGCGAAGGCAAGATCGCCGCGGTCCGCATCGCCCGCGAGCGCGAAATCCCGTTTTTCGGAATTTGCCTTGGAATGCAGATGGCCTGCATCGAAGGGGCTCGCGCCGCCGGCATCGAACAGGCGTCGAGCACCGAATTCGGTCCGACGCCTGAGCCGGTTATCGGCCTAATCACCGAATGGATGGGGTCCGAAGGCCTGCAGGAGCGCGCCGCCGACGGCGACCTTGGCGGGACAATGCGGCTTGGCGCCTACGATGCCGAGCTTGGCCACAACAGCCGTGCCGCCAGCATCTACGGATCGACCAGCATCAGCGAGCGCCACCGCCACCGCTACGAGGTCAACACTCACTATGTGCCGGCGCTCGAGAAGGACGGCCTGGTCTTTTCGGGAATGTCGCCGGATGGCCGCCTCCCGGAGATCATCGAGCGGCCCGACCACCCCTGGTTCGTCGGAGTCCAGTTCCACCCGGAGCTCAAGAGCCGCCCGTTCAACCCGCACCCTCTGTTCGCAAGCTTCATCCACGCCTCGCTCCAGCAGTCGCGTCTGGTCTAATTCGCATTCAGGACTAAATCACCACGATGACCAACAGCATTTCGACCCGTCTGGCCGTGCTCGGCTCCGGACCGGCGGGCTATACAGCCGCAATCTATGCGGCCCGCGCCGGCCTGGCGCCGATCGTCATCCAGGGCATTCAGCCCGGCGGCCAGCTCACCACCACCACCGACGTCGAGAATTATCCCGGCTTCCGTGACGTCATTCAGGGCCCGTGGCTGATGGAGGAGATGCAGGCACAGGCCGAGCATGTTGGCACGAAGATGGTCTGGGACCATATCTCGTCCGTCGACTTCTCGCGCCGCCCGTTCGTTTTGACCGGCGACAGCGGCACTCAATATCACGCCGATACCGTGGTCATCGCCACCGGTGCCCAGGCCAAGTGGCTGGGGCTCCCATCGGAAGAGCATATGAAGGGCAGGGGGGCCTCGGCCTGCGCGACCTGCGACGGCTTCTTTTACCGCGGCAAGAAAGTCGCGGTGATCGGCGGCGGCAATACCGCGGTTGAAGAAGCGCTCTACCTCACCAATCACAGCCACGACGTGACGCTGATCCACCGCCGCGACAGCCTGCGCGCCGAGAAGATCCTCCAGGACCGGCTGTTCGCCAATGAGAAGATCAAGGTCGTCTGGGACTCAGAAGTCGTCGAGTTCGTCGGCGGCGGCGACCCCGAGACGCTGGTCGGGCTCGACATCCGCAATAAGCACAGCGGCGAGATCAGCCGGGTCGACTGCGCCGGCGCGTTCGTCGCCATCGGTCACAAGCCGGCAACCGAGCTTTTCCAAAGCCAGCTCGAACTCGACGACGAAGGCTATCTCGAGGTCGAGGTCGGAACCACAAGGACCAGCATCCCGGGCGTCTTTGCCTGCGGCGACGTGATGGACAAAATCTACCGCCAGGCGGTCACCGCCGCCGGAACCGGCTGCATGGCCGCGCTCGACGCCGAGAAATTCCTCGCCGCGGAAGACTATCAGGCGCTGGCCGCGGAATAGTCCATCGCCAAGTGCACGGGCTGCGATCCTCTTTCGCCGCGCGGCCAATTCCCGGTCAGCACTCGAGCTAGCAGGACACGTTTGCGCCGGTGCAGCGTTGGGGGTTTGGATGCGCCTGCCTGCACGAAATGGATTCCTCGCTCTTCTCTTCCTGTTCACGTCCGTCGACGTGCGGGCTCAGGACGTGCTCCCGGCTCCCGCCGAAGCTGAATCGAGCGAAGAGCCGGCCCCGGGCGAGATTGAACTGGCAAGCCCGCCGGACGTCCGGATCGCCAATCGCATACGCGGCATCTTCTCGCGGCTCGAGGGGCTGCAGGATCTGCGCGTCGACGTCGACGAGGGCGTGGTCCGGCTGACCGGTACCACGCTGACCGGCGCCCAGCGCAAGCGCGCCGAGGAAATCGCCGGGCGGATTTCGGGCGTGGTGGCGGTCGACAACCAGGTGCAGGCCGACGCCAACATCAATCGCCGCGCGGTTCCCCTGATCTCGCAAGCGCGGGAGTCCTTCTGGTACGTCTTGAGCCGGCTGCCGCTACTGCTCGTGGCGGCCGCGGCTGTCGCTCTCTTCTGGGCCCTAGGCTGGCTGCTGACCAGGGTAATCCGCCTGTTCGGGCGCCTTGCCCCGAACGCCTTCATCGAGACCCTTCTCGAGCAGATCGTCCGGATCGCGTTCGTGGTGATCGGCCTCGTCGTCGCGATGAACCTGCTTGGCGCAACTGCTCTGCTGGCCTCGATCCTTGGCGCGGCCGGCCTTCTTGGACTTGCGATCGGCTTTGCCGTCCGCGACACGATCGAAAATTATATCGCGAGCATCCTGCTCAGCCTGCGCCAGCCCTTCGCCCCGGGCGATTTCGTCAGCATCGAGGGCAATGAAGGGCATGTAGTCAGGCTGAACTCGCGAGCCACCATGCTGATGACGCTCGACGGCAACGAAGTCCGGATCCCCAACGCGACCGTCTACAAGACGATCATCATCAACTACACGCGAATGCCCGAGCGCCGCTTTGAGTTCGAAGTCGGAATCGGCGCAGAAAACGACCTCGCCTGTGCGCTGGCACTAGCCCTTAGGACGATGCGCGGCGTGGACGGCGTCCTCAGCGATCCCAAGCCCGAAGTCATCGTCGCCAGCCTCGGCGAATATGCGGTCATCCTCACCGTCTTCGGGTGGATGGACCAGAACCGGTCGAACTTCCTGAAAGTGAAGAGCGAAGCGATCCGCAACGTGAAGGAGGCTTTCGACGGCGACGGCATCTCGATGCCCGAACCCATTCGCAATTACCGCGAGTTGAAGGCGCCCGAACCGGAGAGCGGCATGGACGAGGCGGAAGAACCGTCACGCGCGGATCTTGCTGCCGTTTCCGACACCAGCGCCGATCCGGTCATGGAACGCAAAGTCAGCGAAGTCCGGAACAGCGGCGACCCGGACCTGCTCGCCACCGACGCGCCTCGCGAATGAAGCCGGCTCCAGGCCGGCGATCCGCTCACTAGCGGCCAACCCCAGTCTTGTGCCACACAGCCGCGACGGCTGGATATGCCGGACCGGAAGGGGAGCAGGGTGCAGACGCTGCGCACTTTGGCAACAGTGGTGAACAGGAAGAGCGTGCTGATCAGCGCGCTTGCCTTCGCCTCGACCCTGATCTGCCTGAAATTGGGTATCGTCGCCGATTTTCCGTTGACCCTGATCGCGACCGCGATCGTCTTCCCGCTCGTCTTCTCGATCAGCACTGCATACAACCGCCGCGAGAAGGCGCTTGAGGAATATGGGTCGATCAGGGCGCATGGCCGCTCGATCTACCTTGCAGCCCGCGACTGGGTGGAAAAGCCGCAGCGGCCGCACCGCGACCAGATCCGCGAGACTCTTCGACAATTGCTCATTGCCTGCGCGGACCTGTTCACCAACCCCAAGGCCGAGGCCTTGGCTCATGAAGCCCGCGTCTATCGCTGTTTCTCGGACCTGTCGGAGGAGATCCGCAAGCTTCGCTCGGACGGCATGGCGCCGACCGAAATCTCGCGGTGCAATCAGTATCTCAGCCGGATGATGACCGGTTTTGAGAACATCAAGAATATCTACGACTATCGAACGCCGCGTTCGCTGCGCGCGTTCAGCGACTTCTTCATCCTTTTGCTGCCGGTCCTTTACGGCCCGTATTTCGCCTTCCAGGCGCTCAATTTCCGGAGCGAGCTGTTCTGGGTGATGCCGGTTCTGTTCTCGCTGATCCTGGTCGGGCT
>JACDCV010000106.1 GCA_013817375.1 Sphingomonas sp. | reverse complement strand
ACGAGCAAACTTCCGATGACCGAGTTGAGGAAGATTGCCGAGGATCTGGGGTTCGAAAATCCGCGGACCTATATCGCCAGCGGCAATCTCCTCTTCTCAAGCGATCGCGAGGAGGCCGAGGTGCGCGAAGCGCTGGAGCAGGCGCTGGAAGTGCATATGGGCAAGCGGGTGCCGGTGATGGTTCGGACCGCGGCGGAGATGGCGGCGGTTGCGGCAGCCAATCCGTTCGACGATGCTCCGGGGCGGCGGGTGCTGGCCACCTTCCTGTCCGAGCCGCCGCCCAGCGATGCGCTTGCCGGAGCGCGCAATGTCGAGGGCGAGCGTCTGGCGCTCGGCCGCCGCGAAATCTATGTCGATTATTGCGGCCGCCTGCTGGGCCGGTCGAGGCTGGTGATTCCCGCTGCCGCAACGGGCACCGCCAGGAACATGAATAGTGTTGTCAAGCTCGCCGAGCTTGCAAAGGAGAAACCATGAGCAAGGAAACCCCGGTCCCTCACGAATTTGACGGTGAGAGCCTGGAGAGCGTCTTTGTCGGCCGCCGCGACAGCGCCGCCCGGCCCACGATCATCCTGGTGCCGAGCGTGATGGGCATTTCCGACCTCGAGCGCCGCTGGGGCCGGCAGCTGGTCGAGCTTGGCTACAATGCCTTCATCGCCGATGTGTTCGGGAAGGAATTCCGGGGCGCCGAGCGCGACGTAATGTTCGGTGAAATGGAGCGGCTGGCAGGCGACAGGCCAGCGCTTCGACGGCGGCTTACCCATGTTCTCGACCAGGCGAGTGCACTGGACGAGGTCGAGGACGACCAGATCGTCGTTGCCGGTTTCTGCTTCGGCGGCCTGTGCGCGCTCGACCTTGCCCGCAGCGGCGCCGGCATTGCCGCCGCGGTGAGCTTCCACGGCCTGTTCGACCCGCCTGGGCTGGAGCCGGAGAAGATCAAAGCGAAGGTCGTCGCTTTCCACGGTTGGGACGATCCGATGGTGCCGCCGGAAAAGGTGGTGGCGCTTGGGCGTGAGCTAACGGAAGCCGGCACCGATTGGCAGATCCACGCTTATGGGAATGTTGCTCACGGCTTCACCAACCCGAATGCGCACGAGATCGGGCTGGAGGGCGTGCGCTACAACGCGCTTGCCGCCGAGCGGTCGTGGACGAGCTTCGTCAGCCTGCTTGAGGAATTGTTTGGAGCGGATGACTGACAAGCCAAGCGAGGCGCAAGCCGCCAATCGCCTGATGCGGCTGGCGAAGGAGATCGCCCGTCACGATCGGCTCTATCACGACCGCGATTCGCCGGAGATTTCCGACGCCGATTATGACGCTCTGGTTCGCGAGAACCGGGAGCTGGAGGCGCAATTTCCCCATCTCGTCCGCGCCGATTCGCCTTCGACGCGGCTTGGGGCAACGCCTGCCGGGCCCCTCGCCACCGCTCATGCCCGGCCGATGCTCAGCCTCGACAACGCCTTTGCCGAAGCCGAGGTCGAGGAGTTCGTAGCCCGCGTGAAGCGGTTCTTGAACCTCGATGAATCGGTGGCGGTGGCGATGACGGCAGAGCCGAAGATCGACGGACTGTCCTGCTCGCTTCGCTACGAGGGGGGCCAGCTGGTGCTTGGCTCCACTCGCGGCGACGGGGCGGTGGGCGAGGACGTGACCCCGAACGTCCGGACGATCGGCGACGTCCCCCACACCCTCCGTTCGTCCCGAGCCCAGTCGAGGGACGCTGGCACGGGCGGACGTGTCTCGACTTCGCTCGACACGAACGGGGGTGGAATTCCTGAAATTCTCGAGGTGCGCGGCGAAGTCTATATGTCGAAGGCGGATTTCGAAGCGCTCAACGCGCGGCAGGAGGCGAGCGGAGGCAAGGTCTTTGCCAACCCGCGCAACGCCGCTGCCGGCTCGCTTCGCCAGAAGGACCCGAGCATTACCGAAGCCCGGCCGCTTCGCTTTTTCGCCCACGGCTGGGGTGAGGTTTCGGGACCGCTCGGGGACACCCAGTTCGAGGCGGTGAAGCGGATCGAAAGCTTCGGCTTTGCGGTCGCCCCGCTATTCGCGCGGTGCGAAAGCGTCGAGGAGATGCTCGCCCATTACCGCGCGATCGAGAAAGCGCGCGCCGACTTGCCGTTCGACATCGACGGCGTCGTCTACAAGGTCGACCGGCTCGACTGGCAGGAGCGCCTCGGGCAGGTGGCGCGTGCGCCGCGCTGGGCGCTTGCGCACAAATTCCCCGCGGAGAAGGCGGAGACAACCCTGGAGGCGATCGCCATCCAGGTCGGGCGCACCGGCAAGCTGACCCCGGTTGGGCGCCTGAAGCCCGTCGGCGTGGGCGGAGTGATGGTTGCCAACGTAACCCTCCACAACCGCGATGAGATCGAGCGGCTTGGGCTTCGCTTGGGCGACCGGGTGCGGATCCAGCGGGCCGGCGACGTGATTCCGCAAGTGGTCGAGAATCTGACCCGCGACGAGCCGCGCGACCCTTTCGCCTTTCCGGACCATTGCCCGGAATGCGGAAGCGAGGCGGTGTCCGAGGAAGGCGAGGTCGATGTCCGCTGCACTGGCGGACTCGTCTGCCCGGCGCAAAGGTTCGAGCGCTTGCGGCATTTCGTCAGCCGCGGCGCGCTCGACATCGAGGGGCTTGGCGAGAGGAGCATCGCCGAGTTCATCGAGCTCGGCTGGCTGCATTCGCCGGCGGACATCTTCCGGCTTCGCGACCATCGCGACGATCTGCTCGGGCGCGAGGGTTGGAAGGAGACTTCGGTCAGCAATCTTTTGAGGGCGATCGAAGACAAGAGGGAGCCGGACCCGGCGCGATTTCTGTTCGGCCTGGGCATCCGCCATGTCGGGATCGTCACCGCACGCGACCTTCTGAAATGCTTCGGAACGGTCGACGCGCTCCGCGCGGCGGCGACCGGCGACAGCGGACAGGCCGAGCTTTCCGCGGTCGATGGCGTCGGTCCAATAGTCGCGGAGGCGCTCGTCGATTTCTTCCACGAGGAGCATAATCGCGAGGCCGTCGACGATCTGCTGTCGCAGGTCCGCCCGAAGCCCTACGAGAGCAAGTCCAGGCAGACGGAGTGGAGCGGCAAGACCATCGTGTTCACCGGCAGCCTGGAGACGATGAGCCGCGACGAAGCCAAAGCGCAGGCGGAGCGGCTCGGAGCCCGGACCGCGGGCTCGGTCAGCGCGAAGAGCGATCTTGTCGTTGCCGGTCCCGGCGCGGGATCGAAGCTGAAAAAAGCCGAGGAGCTGGGAATTCGCGTGATCGGCGAGCAGGAATGGGCAAAGATCGTCGCCGAGACGGGTGTTTAGGGGAGAGCGTGAAATGAAGCGTTTCGTTGTCGCAGCGATCGTGGCCGCAGCAGTGCCGGCCAATGCATTTGCGCAGACGCTTCCGGCTCCTCCGGTAGCCGACCAGCGGCCCTATTCCGTCAAGGGGCCCAAAGAACGCAACGATCCCTATTACTGGCTCCGCGACGACACCCGCAAAGACCCGCAGATGCTCGCCTATCTCAATGCCGAGAACGCTTATGCGGATGCGGTTCTGGCCGAGACCCGGCCGCTCCGCGACAAATTGTTCACCGAGTTCGTGGGGCGAATCAAGCAGGACGATTCGAGCGTCCCTGCGCGCCAGCGCGGCTATCATTATTATTCACGCTTCGAGACCGGCGGAGATTATCCGATCATCGCCCGCAAACAGGGGAATTTGCAGGCCGCCGAGCAGGTGCTTCTCGACATTCCGGTAATGGCGAAGGGGCACGGCTTCTTCTCGATCGGCGAATGGATGGTCAGCCAGGACAACAAGCTGCTGGCCTTTGCCCAGGACAATGTCGGCCGGCGGCAATACACGCTCAAAGTGAAGGACATCGCGACCGGCAAGCTCCACTCCGACACCGTCGAGAATGCGGAGCCGAACTTCGTCTGGGCCGACGACAACCGAACCATCTATTATATCGAAAAGGATCCGGTGACGCTTCTGAGCAAGCGCGTGAAGGCGCACCTGCTCGGCACCCCGGCATCCGCCGACAAGCTCGTCTACGAGGAGAAGGACGACAGCTTCTACATGGGGCTGAGCCGAACCAGCGACGACAAATATATCTGCATCATCGTGCAGAGCACGGTCAGCAACGAGCAGCGCTGCACGAGCGCAGCCAGGCCCGGCGAATGGAGTGTGATCGCGCCGCGCGAGCGCGACTTCCGCTACAGCGCCGATCACATCGGCAACCGCTGGATCGTTCGAACCAACTGGAACGCGCCAAACTATAAATTGATGACTCTCGCAGATGCCGATTCAGCCAAGGGCCGCGCCGGCTGGACCGATCTCGTCGCTCATGACGCGAACGTGTTCATCGAGGACTTCAAGCCCTTCAACAGCTTCATCGCGGTCGAGCAGCGGTCCGGCGGCAACAAGAAGATCCGGCTCCTGACCAATGAGGGGAAGAGCAGCGAGGTCGCGTCGGACGAGCCGGCCTATGCGATGGCTCTGAGCACCAACCTCGAGCCCGACACGACGAAGCTGCGCTATGTCTACGACTCACTGACCACTCCGCGCATCTGGTACGAGGTCGATGCCGCAACCGGCCAGCGCACACTTTTGAAGCAGACGCCGACCCCCAATTACGACGCGGCCAATTATGTGACCGAGCGCGTGTGGGCGACGGCTCGCGACGGAACCAAGGTTCCGGTGTCGCTGGTCTATCGCAAAGGGTTCAAGCGCGACGGCACGGCGGCGATGCTTCAATATGGCTATGGGAGCTACGGCTTCTCGCAGGACCCCGCCTGGTCGCCGATGACCCCCAGCCTTCTCGACCGGGGCATGGTCTATGCGCTTGCGCACATTCGCGGCGGGCAGGAGATGGGCCGCGCCTGGTACGACCAGGGCAAGCTGCTCAACAAGAAGAACAGCTTCACCGACTTCATTGACGTCACCCGCCACCTCGTCGCCAACCGCTATGCGGCGAAGGACCGGGTGGCGGCGATGGGCGGAAGCGCCGGCGGGCTGCTAATGGGCGCGATCGCGAACATGGCGCCGCAGGATTATGACGTTCTCATCAGCCAGGTGCCGTTCGTCGACGTGGTGACGACGATGCTCGACGCGTCGATCCCGCTCACCACCAACGAATATGACGAATGGGGCAACCCGGCGGATCAGCAATATTACGACTATATGCTGTCTTACTCGCCCTACGATCAGATCGAGGCGAAGGCCTATCCGGCGATGTTCGTCGGCACCGGGCTTCACGACAGCCAAGTGCAATATTTCGAGCCCACGAAATATGTCGCCAGGCTTCGGGCGGCGAAACAGGACAGCAATCCGCTCGTTTACCGAGTGAACATGGAGGCCGGCCACGGTGGCAAGTCAGGCCGCTTCGAGCAATATCGCTCGAGGGCCGAATATTATGCGTTCATGCTCGACCAGCTGGGGGTCGAGTAAGCGGCCGGCGCCGGTCACTCGGCCCAATGAAGGAAGCACCTGCCCGGATTAAATCCCGGGCAGTCGCTTAATTGCCGGGGGCGGGCGTGCAGACCTTGTTCGTTTCGAGGCGGCTCCCGGTGCTTTCCTCAACCTCGGCCACGCACTCCTGCTGTGCCTCGGCCGTATTTTGGGTCGTCGCGCAACCCGCGACGGCGCCACAAACTGCAAGCACCAAACCAAACCTCAGCATCGCATGCTCCCGTTTTTTTCCCTGAAGCCGTCACTCCACCAGTCTCGGGCGCAACCGGGTTCAGACTTTCGACAAACGGGCTGCGCTGATCGACGTGCTGTTTGCCGCTAAATTGCTCAGGAGGCCTGGAGCACCATGGCCGGCCATTCGCCCTGGCCCTGCCGTGCGAGGGCCAGCTTTTGGGCCTCAAAAGCATTTATGACCGCGTCGGCCTGCACGTCGAGAAGCCCGGCAAGGATGATCGTGCCACCCGGCGCGAGGGCCTTCGCGAAATCCGGGGCAAGCTCGATCAGCGGGCCGGCGAGGATGTTGGCGACGATGAGGTCGAACGGCGCGCGCGCAAAGAGCAGCGAGTCCATGCCGTCGGCTTGCGCCAGCAGAAGCTCGCCGGCGCCGTGCCCGACCGCAACATGGTTGATCGCGGCATTCTCGCGGGCGACATGGATAGCGACCGGGTCGATGTCGGTCGCGATGCATTTCGCCTTCGGCCACAGCGCCAGTGATGCGAAGGCGAGGAGGCCGGTGCCGGTGCCGATGTCGGCGATATTCCGGAAGCTCGCACCATCCTGTTCGAGCTGGTCCAGGGCTTTGAGGCACCCCGCGGTGGTCGAATGCTGGCCGGTCCCGAACGCCAGACCGGCGTCGATCTCGAACGCGATGGTCCCGGGCGGGCGCGAGCGGTGCATCGGCGTGTGGACGAAGAAGCGGCCGGCGTGGATCGGCTGCAGGCCAGACTGGCTCATCGTCACCCAGTCGGCTTCGCCAAGCTGTTCGACTTGCAGCTCGCCGTGGCCGAGCGAGCGGAGCGCTTCCAGGTCCTGAGCGGACGGCTCACGTTCGAAATAGCCGTGGAGAATCCAATCGTCGGGCCGTGCGGGATCGGGCTCTTCGGCAACGAGAACGGGCAGGGTGTCGGGGAGCAAATCGCTTGAGTCGGGCAGAGCTTCGGCCTGGGCGCGGGTGCAGCCGACGGTGACCCGCCAGCTCACCGGACGTAGCTGGCGCCGTTGACGTCGATGTTGGTGCCGGTGGCCGAAGGCGGCGCGTCGGTCGCGAGCCAGCGGATAGTCTCGCCGATTTCCTCGGTGCTCGCGACGCGCCCGAGCGGGATGTCGGCGAGGATTTGTGCTCCGCCGCGGCCGCTGAGATATTCCTCGGTCATTTCGGAAACCGTGAATCCGGGGGAGACTGCGAAGGCGAAAATCCCGTCCGCCGCATAAGCGCGAGCGATCGTCTTGGTGATCGCCACGAGCGCTGCCTTGGAGGCCGCGTAATGCCAGTGCTGAGGCGAATCGCCGCGCCAGGCCGCACGGCTCGCGACATTGACGATCCGGCCGCCGCCATTCTCCTTAAAATGACCGACCGCGAGGCGGCAAAGGTCGGCGGGCGCCTGGACGTTGATGCGAAGAGTCCGCTCCCAGGCGGCCTGCCAGTCCGGGTCGCCGGAGCCCGAGTCGATGGCCTCGTAGATGCCGGCGTTGTTGACGAGGACATGGATTCGGCCGGCGAGCCGTTCGAGAGCCTGATCCCAGATCATTTGGGGCGCAGCCGGATCGGTC
>JACDCV010000105.1 GCA_013817375.1 Sphingomonas sp. | reverse complement strand
ATCGTCATCGGCATCGTCGGCGCGCTGATCGCCGGCTTCCTGTTCGGCGGTTCGATCCTCGACGATCCGCTCAGCCTCACCCCGATTCTATATTCGCTGGTCGGGGCGATCATCCTGCTGGCCATCGTCAAGTTGGTCAGCCGCGGAAGAGGCAGGCGCCTCTAGAGCTTCTTGGGTGCGGCGCTTGCCCGAACAAGTGCCGCCTTCAGTGCAGTGAGCGCAATTATTTATTGGGACCTGACCTGTTTCGCTTCATTCTCGAGCGCGTCGGCTTGCTGGTCGGCTGCCTCTCGCTTCTGGTCGGCGGCAGCTTCCAGCTCGTCAGCCCGCGCGTCGGCAGCCCGCTTGCGGGTCTGATCGGCGCGGCGGATGCCAAGCTGCGGGACAAAGCGAAGGCAATGGGGGCAAGCGCCGTGGTCAAGGTTCGCTATATGCCGACTGGAGCTTCGATGATGAGCTGGGGCGGTCTGAAAGCCGAAGGCGTAGCTATCCGCTATAATTAGAATAACGCCACGGACGCGCCGGCTTTAGCAGCTTTAGCAGCTTTAGTAGGTGTCGGGCGGGGGCCGGAGAGACCTAACGCCCCTAACGTCCCTAACGTCCCTATTGGCCGCCACCAGGTCTAAGTCTCGGCTCGCCATCCACGCGGGACACCCAAACGAGCAGGGAGCTACTTCCGGTGCTAACCCCGTGCTTACCTTGCCACAGATGTTCCTGAGCTGACCGAGGTAGATGGGGGTAAGTCATTGGAAATGCTGGTGCCGGATGCAGGAGTCGAACCCGCGACCTTCGGTTTACAAAACCGCTGCTCTACCAACTGAGCTAATCCGGCCCACGAACGTGCGGGCAAGCCTCTGCGTCAAAGTACTCCGAACGTCCAGCCTTCGGTTCGGGCGATATCGGGCGTCAGGCCCTTGGGATGCCACAAGGCCAGATTGGACGACGCTCCACGCAGCCAAGCGGTGGTCAGGATCGCGTCAGTCGAATGATCGTCATAACTATCGATGGGTTTGTGTCGCTCGGACCCCAAAGCGACGAGAACCTCATCAAGGGATCGTGCATCTCGGACTTTGCTGATTCCTTTGCGGAGTCCAGCCGCTCGCGATGCTATGGATGTGTAGATTTCAACGATTAAAGGACCTTTCGCCGGTACGGGGTCGAACGGCCAAACCGGCACACGTCCTTGCAGCCGGCGGAGCACTCGCATACCGGTAAGACTCGACTTTCCCACTTGTGCTGCACCAACCAGGTTAAAGCAGCTCTGCGGGGAAAGGCCCATGACCGCCTGGCCGTGTTCGCAAACGCGCAATCGGCCTCGTCCTGAACCAAACCGGTCGCCACAGTTATTCAGTTGCCTGAAATGGCGACCGACGTCGCTCGTGGCAAGAAAGCTCGAAGCCGCCAGATGTTCGTCATCTGCCGCTAGGCGATCCACAAGCGCCCACAACTTGTGAGCGTCAGAAGGTGAATCGGGCCAGCCGGGGAAATACGCTCCTTCGTCAACGAACGGCAAAGCCGGAGAGAGGTCAAGTCCGATCAGGACATCACTGCCGGAGTCGGCGAGCCGCTCCATCCATTCAAGCACGGATGGCCGCGACCAGCCTCCCGCCGGCCGCAACAGTACGGGTGCACGCCTCCCTGTCGATGCGTGTGCTACCGCAAGTCCCTTCGGTCTAGCGACGGCTTGGCCCGACCAATCGACAACCGCGAAGTTTTCGAACTCCCTCACACCAGAGGCGGCTGGCGCTCGTCCTCGTCATCCGTGACGCTGCTTCGCTCGATCCGCGGTGGCTGCTGCGGGCGTGGAGCGGAGGGGCCACGCACGTCATCCACGTAGCGCTCGAGCATCCGGGCCGCGGCATCGCGTCCGCCAAGCCCGAAAGCAAGCGCCACGGCAATCGCCGCCGAGCCGAGGATCAGGCCGAAGGCGAGAATCACGATCTGGTCGGCAAGCCCCATGAAGGTAAGGCCGATCGCGGTGAACAATGCGATGATCGCGAAGCGCACGAGGGTCTGCGCATAGCCGTCCTCGCCGGTGGAGCTGCCGACCAGCCTGGCGATGATCTTGGCGAGGAAGATGCCGGTGACGATGATCAAAGTCCCGAAGATCACCTTGCCGCCAAGCTCGGTGATTTGCGCGAGGAAGATGGCGACGGTGCCGCCGCCGAGCTGCTTTGCCGCCTCGATGGCCGCTGCCAGCATCACCGCGATGAAGGCGATGTTGGCGACGATCCGCGACGGGTTGGCGGTGACTGGCACGATGCCGACCGAACGCACCGCATCGTCAAAGCCGGTCGGTGGAAGGATTCCCTCGATGATTGTCTTGATGAAGCGCGCTGCGATATAGGCGATCCCAAGCCACAGCGCCGCGGTCAGAACTCGCGGAATGGCGGCGAGGATGTCGTTGAGCATGTTGATCGCGGGTTCGGAAATCGCCTCGATGCCGAGCACCTGGAGAGCGGCGATGGCAACCGGGATGATGATCAGCGCGAACACCAGGATACCCGCGGCCCGGGCGAGCGTGTCGCGGGTCGCTCCCGGAGTGGTACCAGGCGGGACCGAATCGGGGTCGGTTCGGACAGTGCCCGCTGTGTCGCCAATTCCGGCGCGGGCAAGGAGCCCGTCGATGTTGGCGGCGGTAAGAACGGTCTCGGTCAGCTTGCGAACGATCCGGGCGACGATCAATCCGATGAAGAAGATCAGGCCGGCACCGATAAGCCGGGGCAGGAATTCGAAGATCTGGCTCGTCAGCTGGTTGATCGGAGCCAGTATCTGGCCGACCCCCAGATAGGTGAGCGCCGCCATGATTCCGACCAGCCAGATGATGAGCTTGGCGATCGTCCCTATCTGGTGGCCGATCGTTTCTTGCTCATTGCCCGGCGTGTGCTTCTGGAGCGCAGGGGTTCGCGAAATCGCTTTCTGAAGCGCCCATTTGACCGCTCGGGCAACGATCCACGTCACCAGCAGGATCAACAGAGCAATCAGGATCTTGGGGCCCCAGAACATCAATTGTTCCTGCCAATAATCGCCGGCTCGATCGGTTTGATACATCTGCTTTCAGCTCCCCTGCTTAGCCCTTGCGCTGCAGCGAGACGCGCTGCTCCTGCCAATGGTCCAGTCGTTCCCGAACGCGCGCCTCGAAGCCTCGCTCCGAAGGCTCGTAAAATAGCTGCGGCTCCATCTCCTCCGGCCAATAATCGGCGCCGGAAAAAGCGTTCTGAGCCTCATGGTCATAGGCATAGCCCTTCCCGTAGCCGATGTCCTTCATAAGCTTGGTCGGCGCATTGAGGATATGCTGGGGAGGCATTAGCGAACCGGTGTCGCGCGCTGACCGCCACGCGGCTTTCTGCGCTGAATATGCTGCGTTCGATTTGGGAGCGACGGCGCAGTAAATGCAGGCCTGGACGATCGCCAGCTCACCTTCGGGCGAGCCGAGGAAGTCGTAAGCGTCCTTGGCAGCAAGGCATTGCACAAGCGCTTGCGGGTCGGCGAGGCCGATGTCTTCCGAAGCGAAGCGGGTCAGCCGCCGGATCAGGTACAAAGGCTCCTCGCCGGCGACGAGCATCCTCGCGAGATAATATAGCGCGGCCTGCGGGTCCGAGCCGCGAAGCGACTTATGGAGCGCCGAGATGAGGTTGTAATGGCCCTCGCGATTCTTGTCGTAGACCGGCACCCGCCGGTGAAGGAGCGCGGCCATCGCCGCCGGATCGAGCGGTTGGTGGAGGTCGATGTCGAAGATCGTTTCCACCTGGTTGAGGAGGAACCGGCCGTCGCCGTCGGCGCTCGCGACCAAAGCCTCGCGGGCTTCGGCTGTGAGCGGGAGGGGCCGGCCCACCTCGCCTTCGGCGCGCTCGATCAGCTGGGTGAGCGCTCTCCCGTCGAGGCGGTGGAGGATCAGCACCTGGCATCGGGACAAAAGCGCGGCGTTCAGCTCGAAGCTCGGATTCTCGGTCGTCGCGCCGATCAGGGTGACGGTGCCGTCCTCGACGAAGGGAAGGAAACCGTCCTGCTGGGCGCGGTTGAAACGGTGGATCTCGTCAACGAACAGCAAGGTGCGCTGACCGGTTCGAGCGGCGACTTTCGCTTCGGCGAAGACTTTCTTGAGGTCGGCCACGCCCGAGAACACAGCGGATATGGCGACGAAGCGAAGGCCGACCGCATCGGCGAGCAGCCGGGCGATGCTGGTCTTGCCGGTGCCGGGCGGGCCCCAAAGGACCATCGAACCGAGCTTTCCGGCAGCAACCATCCGCCCGATCGCACCGTCGGGGCCGGTCAGATGCTCCTGGCCGACGATGTCGTCGAGCGCCGCCGGGCGCAGCCGGTCGGCCAGCGGGGCGTTCGTTGCCGCTTCCGTTTGCGGCTCGTCGGCGAACAAATCGGCCATCTAGTCTGGAGAATAAGAGCGGCCTTCCAAAATGCACCATCTCTCTTGCATGCGATGCATCTGAGATATATCTTAGACACATCGTAAGGAGACAAATGATGGGTCACAGACGGCATGGGTGCGGATCTCGCGGACGGTTCGAGGTCAAAATTCCGGAGGCCTTGTTCGCAATGCGCGGCGGCCGCGGCTTCCAGGGCGGGTTCGGCCCGTTCCACTTCGATTTCGGCGATGGACCAGGCGGGTTCGACGGCCGGCGTGGCCGAAAGAGCCGGAGAATGGTCGAATCGGGCGAGCTTCGACTGCTTCTCCTGAAGCTGATCGCCGAGGAGCCGCGGCACGGCTATGATCTGATCAAGGCGATCGAGGAGCTTAGCGGCGGCCAATATGTGCCCAGCCCCGGCGTTGTTTATCCGACTCTGACCTTGCTCCTGGACATGGGGCTGATCGAGGAGGCTCCGGTCGAAGGCGGCCGCAAGCCGTTCGAGGCGACGGATGCCGGACGCCAGCATCTTGAGGAAAAGGAGACCGAGGCCGACGCGGTGTTCGACCGGCTCGCCGACCTTGCACCCGACCGCGACAATGATCCGGGACCGGCGATCGGGCGCGCCGTCAAGAATTTGATGACCGCGCTAAGCCACCGGATCGGTCGCGACGGGCTGGACGAGGATCTTCTTCACGAGATCGCGGCGATCCTCGACGAGGCGGCGCAGCGGATCGAGCGCGTCAAGACGCAAAGCGCTTAGCTAGCGCCCCATCAGTCGTGCGTAGCGGCGGCGGCGCTCGATGACTCGCGCATAGACGTCGAGGACCGAGGCGTTGATCCGGTCCCAGTCCATGGTCCTGGCGAAAGCCAAACCGGCGCGGCCGTGCTTTCCCCGAAGCGAAGGATCATTTGCGTAGGTCTCAAGAGCGTCGGCGAAAGCTTCGGGGTCGCCCGGATCGACGAGGAGCCCGGTCTTGCCGTTCTGAACGAGGCTGGTCGCCCCGGTCGCGACGGCGGCAACGACGGGAAGCGCGCAGGCCATTGCCTCCAGCGTGACGTTGCCGAAGGTTTCGGTGATCGACGGATTGAGAAAGACGTCGGTGCTCGCCAGCGCACGGGCGAGGTCGGCGCCTTCCTGGTGGCCGACAAACACCGTCGAAGCCGGGAGCTGCGTCTCGAACCAGGCGCGGGCGGGGCCCTCGCCGATCACCAGCACGCGGTAGTCCAGGCCGCGCGGCTCCAGCGCCCGAACCGCGTCGGCGAACACGTCGAGACCCTTTTCCATCACCACCCGGCCGAGGAAGGCGACGACCATGTCCTGGTCGGCAATTCCGAGCGAGCGCCGCCACTCCATGTCGCGCCGCCGGGGATTGAACTGCTCACGGTCGACCCCGCGCGCCCAGATGGAGATGTTCTTGTTCATTCGCTGCGCGCGAAGCACCGCGGCAGTCGATTCTGACGGCGCCAGCAGGGCATCGCACCGCCGGTAGAGGCGCCGAAGCCCGGCGCGGACGACGGGTTCCAGAAGCTGCAGATGATAATATTCGAGATAGGTTTCGAAGCGCGTGTGAACCGAGGCGATCGCCGGGATATTGCGCGTTCGGGCCCAGGTCACCGCGCGGTGAGCGGCCACGTCGGGGCTGGCGATCTGGACGATGTTGGGCGCGAACTCGGCAAGGTCGCGGCGAACCCGCGCCGGAAGCCCGAGCGGAAGCCTATACTCGCTTCGGGTCGGGATCGGCACCGAGGGCAGCGACACGATTTCCCCGGTCGGCTCGAAGGCGGGCTCGTCAACCGTCGGCGAGTAGATGCGGACGCTGACGCCCTGGCGCAGAAGAAAACCGACCAGCCGGTTCAGCGCCTGGTTCGCGCCATCACGGACATAGTTGTAATTGCCCGAGACAAGGGCGAGTCGGAGGTCGCTCGGCTGCACGGGCGAAAGCACTAGCTACGCACCGGATAAAGGCAAATTGATGGACCCGCCGATCAAATATGGATTGCCGCCGGTCGCGCGCCAGAATGCGCGGCTGTTCATCCTTGGCAGCCTGCCCGGCGACGCGTCGCTCGCCGCCCGGAGCTATTACGCGCATCCTCGCAACGGCTTCTGGAAGCTAATCGGAAGCGTGGTAGGCGAGGATCTGCAGAGCCTGGAATATGCACAGCGGCTCGAGCGGCTGCAGTCGCACCGGATCGGGCTTTGGGATGTGGTCGCAAGCGCATCACGGCGAGGTAGCCTCGACCAGGCGATCCGAGGCGCCGGCCACAATCCGCTCGCTCAATATTTCGCCGGATTTCCGGACCTCGAGGCGATTGCCTTCAACGGCGCGTCCGCAGCCGCTTCGGGCCGGCGGCTGCTTGCCGGCCTCGACCACATCGCCTTGATCGACCTGCCATCATCCAGCCCTGCGAACACCAGCCGCTTCGCGGAAAAGGCGCAGGCGTGGGGTAGGCTTGCCCGTTACTGCGGCAAATGACCTTGCCCTTCGCGCCGATGGCGTCACATTGGCAGGCATGAACGACGTGGACGAAAGCGAAGTCGAAGCCGATGCGCGGCTGTCGATGGTGGACGAAGCGCTGGTTGCAGGGACGATTGCAAACACCAACGGCCTGCTTGTGATCCTTGCCAAGATGGTCGCCAAGGGCGTGTTCGACCGCGACGATTTGAAGAGCTTCTCCGACAGCTATTCCAAACCGCTCGACCATGTCGGGATGCGCGAGAACGAGCTGGTCGGGCAGATGCAGGACCAGATGGAAACGACGCTCGCCGAGCTGATGCGCTATTTGAGCGAGCGCGACCGCGAAGCCTAATTTCGGCTTAGGCAGCCGATTCGAACGAGACGAGAATCGGGCATGGGCCCTTCGTCCCGCCACTGCATTCGCGCGCCAGGCGTATCAGCGAGTTTCGTGCGCGCTCGAGCTCGGCGATCTTCGAATCGAGTGTTTCGATGCGCGCCTTCGCCAGCTCCCGCACCCGGGGC
>JACDCV010000104.1 GCA_013817375.1 Sphingomonas sp. | reverse complement strand
CGCATAATAGCCCTTGCTGCCCTCGCGGCGGCGAAGCCACTCGACGGTCTTCTCCGGACCGTAAGTCAGGGCCAGGAAGGAGAAGAAGCGGGTGCCGTAGAGATAGTCGTTGACCCCCACCTGGAAGTCGACCGACGTGCCTTCGGATTCGAGACCTAGCGGCGAATAGAATTTGTCCCCGTCGCGAACCTTCGCCCGGAACACCATTTCGTCATAGGCGCCCTGGCTTCGGCCGAGGCCTCCCGCCATCCAGGTTTCGAAGAAGACGGCGCTGCCTTCCAGATACCAGCGCGGAACATTGTTCCTGGGGGTAGCGAGGAAGTTGTAGAGGATCGATTCCGGATGCTCCTGGATCGGCATCGGCTTGCCGTTGAGGAAGCGCCGCCAGAAAGCGTCGCGCTTGTTCCATACGTCCATGACCGCGACGTGAGCGAGCTCGTGATTGGTCATGGTGAAGAAGCGCTCGCCCGGAGTGAAGGTCTCCATCGAGATCGACAGCGGCGCGACGTCGAGCAGCACCGCATTGTTGGGAGACGAGCGGGCACCGGCGTTCCCATAATCGCCGAAGTCCTTCAAAAGCAGAGTCGTCGGCTCCCACGGAGTCCAGTCGAAGATCTTCTCGTGGAATTGCAGCGCATTCTCGAATGAGCGCGCGATATAAGGCGTAAGGTAGGTTTGAACCGGATCGAAATAGAGCAAAGTCAGGTTCTTGGTTTCGAGAGTCGACAGATTGAGTCCCGAAGCGTCAGGCGGCACCTGCGCCGGCCCTTCCTCGACCGGATCGACCGGAGCTTCTTCGAGCGGCTGCGGATTGCCTTCGCCGAGCGGCTCGACGACCCAAGTGGTGTCGGGCTGCGGCGGCTCCGGCTCCGGCGCCTGCTGAGCGAAAGCCGCTGACGCGCTTCCAAGCAAAAGTGCGGCGACCACGCTGGATACCGCCTGGCGCGGCCGCCGCCTTTTGATCATCGTTCCCCCAACTCGCCTCTTCAGGCGTACGCGTTACTGAGTCTGCATTGCCTTCGCGAAAGAACCGCTCTGCAATGCCGACGCGAACGACGCGTTCGCCGCCAGCGCCTGGAATGACGGGTTCGAACCCAGTTGAGAGAATGCCGAGGCATTGCGAGCGAACGCCGCAAGCGCCTTCGGATTATTCGCAAGCGCGGAAAACGCCTTCGGGTTTGCGGACATTGCAGCAAAGGCCTGCGGGTTAGACCGCATCGCAGCGAACGCCTGCGAGTTCAGGCTGCTCGACATGGACGCAGCCGCAGCAGCGGAGCTGAACGCCTGAGCCGCGAGTGCCGCACTGGCGAGCGCGCTTGAATTGCGCGCAGCCGCAGCGAACGCCGCCTGGTTTTGCGCCATTGCTCGCGCTGCAAGAGCGCTGCTCTGTAACGCCGAACTGTTGGCGGTCAGCGCCTGGAACGCCTTCGCGTTTGCAGCAAGCGAGGAGAAGGCTGCTGCATTATTGGCACTCAGAGCCGCCATCGCCTTTGAATCGTTGGCGAGAGCCGCAAACGCCTTTGCATTCGCACTTGCGGACATTGCAGCGTTGGTGCCGCTCAGAGCCGCATTGCGAAACGCCGAGAAGTTCGACGAATATTGAGCAAAGGCCTTGGGGTTGGCGGCCATCGCAGCGAAAGCTCGCGGGTGATTGGCAAGCGCTTCAAACGCCCGCGGGTTCGCCGCAAGCGCAGCAAATGCCTGCGGGTTTGATGCAAGGCTGGCAAATGCCTTCGAGTTCATTGCCATCGCCGAGATCGCCGCGGCGTTGACTGCATTGGCGCTCCCGAGATTGGACGACATCGCCTGCGCTGCCTGCGCCGAGGCTGCAAGCGCGCTGGAGTTGCGTGCAAGAGCCGCGAACGCCGCCTGGTTCCGAGCCATTGCGTTGATCGCCACTGCATTGGCTGACAGATTGGCAGACAGGTTCTGGAACGCCTTCGGATTGGCAGCGAGAGCCGAGAAGGCCGACGCGTTGGTGCGCAGCGCCGACATTGCCTTCGCGTCATTTGCGAGTGCTGCGAAAGCCCTGGCATTCGCCGCCATCGCTGCGTCAGTGCCGGCGAGTGCCGCATTTCTGAACGCAGAGAAGTTCGACGAATATTGAGCAAAGGCCTTCGGGTTCGCAGCCATTGCCGCAAACGCCTGCGGGTGGCTCGCCAAAGCCGCAAAGGCCTGCGAGTTGGACGCCAGCGCAGAGAACATCTGCGGATCGCTGGACAGGTTGGCGAAGGCCTTCGAGTTGATAGCCATTGCGCTCAAGGCAGCGGCCTGGGCCTGGCTTGCCGTCGCCGCGGAGGAGACTGCGGACGCCGAGCGAAGCATTGCCTGGAATGCCGACGGGTTCTTGGTCAGCTCGGCAAACGCCTTGGGGTTTGCCGCCATTGCCGCCATCGCCTGCGGGTTCGATGCAAGCGCCGAGAAACCCGGATCGCTCGCGAGCGCGCGGAAGTTAGGGTCCTTGACCATCACTTCGAAGGCGTCGGTCTGCATCAGCTCTGGAATCGACGTGTCGCCAAGCGCCACATCACCTTCGCCGACCTGGCTCGATTGGTAGCGCTCCGCGGGCGCTATCGTGCCTGAGCTCGGTCCGAGCGGCGGATAGACCCTGCCGATCCCGTAAGCTCCTGCCGCGACCGCTACGATCGCCGCTCCAGTCAGTAAAAATTTACGATTGTTGGCCGTGGTCCCGGTCATGGCTCAACTCCCCTTTTGTGTAGTCAAGCCCACCATGGACTTAACTTCTCAGGAGTATCACTCGTTAATGCAGAGTCAACAGAAGCGGAACGGACTCCCACCTGAAGAATAGGCTTGGGACAGAGGGCAAGTGACTGCTGCATAGTAGCAAATAGCTACGGAAAAAAACTGCATCCAAGAAGTTAGTTTGCGGTTTTGACCTGACCGCCGGTGCGTGTCTTGTAGCGTTGCAGATAGCGAGTCTGCCGAGTCCCGCTACAGCACAGTCAACTGGCTTAACGACTTGAAGCACATCAATAAACCCGCTTGTGGCACTGCCATTAACCTGCTTTAAACCAATCCATTGTGGCGCACGAATCGCGCCATTGGGGAGGGGCACCCGAATGAGTCGTGGGGGTTTTCAAGGCGCGCGTCCGCGTCGCGGCAGGAGCCGGCTGACTGCCCTCCTGCTGTCGTCGGCGCTCGTTTCTACGTCATCGGCTGCGCTCGCGCAGACGGCGCCGGAATTGCTTCCGCCGACCCGCGAGGAAGTGACCCGGCCCGACATTCAGGCTCCGCGTGACACTGCGCCCCGGCTTGAGGTCGAAGGCGCAATCGAGCGCGCTCCGTGCGCACTCGACAGCCCGGAGTTCGAGAACATCCGGTTCACGGTTCGTGGAGCGCAGTTCGATGGCCTTCAGGGGCTGAGCGCGCAGGATCTCGCTCCCGCTTATTCATCGCTGATCGGAACCGAGCAGCCGATCTCCGCAGTCTGTGAAATCCGCGACCGGGCGGCGACCATTCTTCGCAACGCCGGTTACATCGCGGCCGTCGAGGTTCCGGAACAGAGGATCGCCGACGGGACCATCCAGTTTCGAGTCCTGATGGCCCGGCTGACGGAGGTCAGGGTTCGCGGCAATGCGACGGGCGCGGAGCGCACCATCGCCGGCTATTTGAACCAGCTGACCAGGCGGCCGGTGTTCAACCGGTACGAGGCGGAGCGCTACCTTCTTCTTGCCAGCGACCTGCCCGGTTATGTCGTTCGGCTCACTCTTCGCCCCGCCGGCACCGTGCCTGGCGAAGTGCTTGGCGACGTCACTGTGCAGCGCACGCCCGCTTATGCCGATTTCAACGTCCAGAACGGCGGTTCGCGCGAGCTGGGGCGCTGGGGCGGCCTTGCCCGAGCGCAGCTCTTCGGGCTCACCGGTTTTGCGGATCGCACGACCATTGGCGCTTTTTCGACATCTGACTTTCGCGAGCAGCAGACGCTTCAGCTTGGCCACGATTTCCGTCTCGGAGCGGACGGGCTGGGGCTCGGCGGGCTATTCACTTACGCCTGGGCGAGGCCTTCGATCGAAGGCGACGTCGACGTCCGGGCACGAACGATGCTGGCGACCGTCCACGCGGACTATCCGATCATTCGAAGCCTTGCGCGCAATCTTCGCGGGTCGGTGGGCCTGGACATCGTCAACCAGGATGTCGAGCTCGACTCGATCGATCTCACCCGCGATCGCCTTCGCGTCGCGTTCGGAAGGCTTGGCTTTGACGCGATCAGCACGAGCTTCGGGCAGGGCCGCTCGCTCGCCGAGCCGATGTGGCGCTTCACCAGCTCGCTCGAGGTGCGCAAGGGCCTCAGCATATTCGGAGCGACCGACGATTGCGGCCCGACCGGAGCCGCTTGCCTGGCACCGGGCGAAGTGCCGCCGAGCCGCCTGGAAGGGCGCTCCACCGCCTCGGTCGTCCGGACTTTGCTCTATGGCGAATACCGCCCGATCCCGAGGCTTGTCTTCGCTCTTGGCGCGCGCGGCCAATATGCGTGGAAGCCGTTGCTCAGCTTCGAGGAATTTTCGGCCGGCAATTACACTGTCGGTCGTGGCTATAACCCGGGCGCCCTGATCGGCGACCGCGGCTGGGGAACGCAGGCGGAAATACGGGTCGGAAGCACTGTTCCGGCCAATTCCCGCCGCGCCGCGATCCAGGGGTATGCCTTCTGGGACCACGCCCGCGTAAGCAATCTCGACCAGCTGGTGATCGTCGAGGGCTCGAGGCACCTCGATTCCGTCGGCGGCGGGGCGCGCGTCGTCTACGACCGCTTCCTTTTCGACGCCGCAGTGGCGGTTCCGCTCACCCGGGTCGGCCTTCTCGACAAGAAGCCGGACCCGCGAATCCTGATCTCAATCACAACTCGCCTGTGGCCATGGAGCTTTAGATGACATCCACTGCGTACCCGCGTTCGCCCCGAGTAACCGTCCGGCGCAAGGCCTTGATGTTGTCCTGTGCAGTAGCGGCGATGGCGACGGCCGCGCTCGCTCCGCAAAAGGCGCTGGCGCAGACGGCGCCGCCGACCGGCGCATTCCAGGGCTCTATTTCCAGTCACACGGGCGGTGTTGATCGAAATCCAACGTCCAACATTTCCGAGACGATCACAATCAGCAGCCCGACGGCGACGATCAACTGGACCGCGACGAGCAACAATTTTTTGCCGAACGGCAGCACCGCCACCTACACCAGTCAGAGCGGTCTTCTCGGTTATACCGTCCTCAACCGGGTGACTCCGGCAGACGCGCTGAATCCCATTGAACTCAACGGCAATGTCATCGCGACGCTCGAAGGATCATCGACGATCGGCGGCAACATCTGGTTTTACAGCCCCAGCGGTATCGTCGTCGGTAGCACTGCGCACTTCGACGTCGGCGCACTACTCCTGTCGTCGCTCGACATCGGTGAAGGCTGGACCGCCGACGCCAATGGTTTCAGCGCGAACTTTTTCCAGGCGGGGGACTCCGCCGGATTTATCCAGATCCTCGAAGGAGCGCAGATCAACGCGCTGCAGCAGAACAGCTATGTCGCGCTGATCGCTCCGCGCATCGAGCAGGGTGGCAACGTTCAGGTAAACGGCTCGGCCGCTTATGTCGCCGGCGAACAGCTTTCGATGACGATGAACCAGGGGCTGTTCGACATCAGCGTCGATTTTGGCAGCGGCACCAGCGATTCGAACGGTGTCGTCCACACCGGAACGACGAGCGGCCCGGCAAGCACCGGCGCGGGCGACAATCACCGCATCTACATGGCCGCGGTTCCGAAGAACCAGGCGCTTACGATGCTGCTGAGCGGCAACGTCGGCTTTGGCGAGGCGGTAAGCGCCGAAGTGCAGAACGGCCAGATCGTCCTGTCCGCCGGCTGGGCGCCCAACGAGACCGCCGAATATGGTCTCTCCTTCAGCTCGTGGTTCGATATCAACACCGGCGGAATCGAGATCACCGGCGGCAACTTCAGCTCGGATGTTCGCGCGATCGCCCAAGAGGGAATCAATGCGACCACCTCCACCGGTTCGCTCGCTTTCGCGGGAGACGTCTGGTTCAATACGAGTGGTCCAATCGGCCTGTACGCCTTCGAAGGAGCAGCGCTAACCGTCGGCGGCAACGCCAGGCTTTGGTCGCCTGGCGGCGCAGCCGGCCAGGTGACCATATCGGCGACTAGCGGCGGAAGCGTGGATATTGAGGGGTTCGCCCAGCTTTTGTCGCAGGGCCAGTTCGACGGCACCAGTGTGCGTGGCGGTAACATCGACATCATCGCCGACGGCGGCGACGTCTCGGTCGGCTATGTCCAGGTCGACGTCGGCGCATGGGCCACGGACTGGGACGTCGAGGGGAACGACGGCAACGCCTATGCAGGAACTGTCAGCTTGGTCGCCGATAACGGCGGAAATCTGACCCTTGCCGGCCTCAATGCGAACGCGAGCGCCGTTGGAGGCGAAGCTTTCGGAACCAGTGGCCAAGTCGGCGGGACCGGGTACGGGGGAAGTGTCAGCCTGGAAGCCAATCGCGGCGGCACGCTGACCGTCCAGGGGAGCGTTAGCGTTCATGCGACCGGCGAGGGAGGAACCGTCTCGGCCGGCACGGGCGGCACCGGCAGAGGCGGTGGCGCGGGCATCTTGACCCACGACTCCGGCTCTTCGATCCAGATCGCCGGATCCGTCAACCTGCATTCCGACGGCCGCGGCGGCGACGGGCAGAACGGCGGCGAAGCCTATGGCGGCGTCACCTACATCGAAAGCTTCGGCGGCGACATTGCAGTCACAGGCGCAATAGAGATGTACGCCCTCGGTTTCGGTGGCGACGCGAACGTCGGCTACGGCGGCAGCGGCGGCTACGGACAGGGCGGCGTTGCAGCGATCGAGGCACATGTGATCGACGGCGTCGCGGCGTCCGTGACGGGCGGTGAGGCTCACATCAACACCGGTGCGTACGGTGGCACCGGCGGCGACGGGGATGGAGTCGAGATTAGCGCGGGCTCGGGCGGCGACGCTCAGGGCGGCCTGCACAATGGCGAGCGGGGAAGCGGCGGCGTCCATGTGATCGCCGACAGCCGCGGCGGCGTGCTCAGCCTGGGGAACGTTGAAATCTTTACCAATGCGCATGGCGGCGAAGGCGGCAACGGCGGTGCCGGCCAGGTCGGCGGCAGCGGCGGCAATGCTACGGGCGGCACGGTCTCCGCCGGGACGTTCAATCCTGACCAGACCAACACCGCTGCCTTGGCGGAAGCGACGTTTGGGAATTTCACCGCTTTCGCGGGGGGATATGGCGGCGCGGGTGGCGCTGGAAACAACGGCGCCGAGGGTGGAGTTCAGGGCGCCGGCGGCGCTGGCTACGGCGGCGGCCATTGTGGTCAAGTGAATAGTTGTGGCGGCATCATCATCGGTGGTCGCGGGACGGTAGAGTTTTCCAACGCCCGGCTCCTCGCGCACGGTTGGGGCGGCGACGGCTCGGTCGGCGGGAACGGTTTCGGTGGCGACGTCACGGTGCTGGTCCTCCCCGACGGTTCGCTCGCTTCCGCCG
>JACDCV010000103.1 GCA_013817375.1 Sphingomonas sp. | reverse complement strand
ACCCAGGACCGCTGCAAGCAAATTGTTGAAGTCGTGCGCGATGCCGCCGGTGAGCTTGCCGATCGCATCCATCTTCTGCGCCTGGACGAGTTGGCTTTCGAGCAGGCGCCGTTCGGTCACGTCGGTGAGCGTGCCCGCAAATTCGTGAGGGCGCCCCTGCACATCCTTGAGCAGCACTGCCTGATCGTGGAAGTGCTTGTAGGTCCCGTCGGCGCAGCGCCAGCGATACTCGACCGAAAACCTTCCCGTCCGGTTGCGCTCGTCGAGGGCGGCGAAGACCTGGGCCCGGTCATCCCTGTGGAGACGCTGGCCCCATAGCTCCGGATCCTGGATCACGTCCGCAAAGCTATATCCGGTCATTGCGTGGAGATCGCCGCTGACGAACCTTGGGCAGCGCGGGTCGCACTTCAGAGGTTCGAGGTAGAGAACGATCGGCAGCGACTCGATGATTGCAGCCTGGTGCTGCTCGGCCAGGCGCAGGTTCTGTTCGGCTTTCAGGCGCTCTTCGTTGGCGCGCAGGGCCGCGTCGAGAAGCGCCTGCTCGTGTCGCGCCTTGCGCTCGATCTCCTTGGTCTTGGCGAACAGATCGACGAAAACGGCGACTTTCGACCGGAGCACCAGGGAGTCCACCGGTTTGAAGACATAGTCGACGGCACCCATTTCGTAGCCGCGAATCAAATGCTCGTTCTCTTTGTTCACAGCGGACAGGAATACGATCGGGATGCGCTTGCTCTGCTTGCGGCTGCGGATGATCCTCGCAGTCTCATAGCCGTCGAGCACGGGCATGAAGACATCAAGCAGGATGACCGCGAACTCGCCCTTCAGCAGCTGACGGAGGGCTTCCTCGCCGGAGCTCGCCAACACCACTTCGCCGACATCTTCAAGCACGGTGCCGAGCGCCAGAAGGTTTCGCTTGTCGTCGTCGACAATGAGCACGCGCGGCCGTTCGCTGGCCTCCTCCGCATATGCCGAGGGAGCCTCTATCACCGACTCTGCCGGTACATCGTCCACCGTTTCTTGCACGTCCTTGGCTATTCCGCTGCCTCAACGACGGAGCGTTCGGTTGGAGCCGTGTCGCGGGATTGGGCAACCCAGACGCGGAGCAAGGCAAGCAGCAGATCGATGTCGACGGGCTTGGCGATATAGTCGGAAGCACCGGCATCGAGGCATTTCTGCCTGTCGCCCTTCATCGCCTTGGCAGTCACCGCGATCAGCGGCAGGTCGGAAATCACCGCCCGCCTGCGTATCTCGCGCATCGTCTCGTACCCGTCCATCTCGGGCATCATGATGTCGATCAGGGCAACGTCGATCCCGGGCGTGCTTTCCAGCAATTCAATGCCGTCCCTGCCTCGCTCGGCATGGAAGACCTCGACATTGTAGCTCTCGAGCACGCTGGTGAGGGAAAAGATATTGCGGATGTCGTCGTCGACGATCAGCACCTTGGCGCCGGCGAGTTCCGCTATTTCCCGGTTCGTCGGACCAGCCTCATCCTTCGGCTTGGCAAGCCGCTTCGGCTTCTTCTTTGCCTCCTTGAGAAGGCCGCGGAAGAGCTTCGTCAGCTGCTCACGCTTCGCCGGCTTTTCGGTCACTCCAAACGCGCCCATGCTGGACGCTTTCTCGATTCGGTCGGCGCCCGAAATCACGTGGACCGGAAGTTGCGCCGTTTCCGGGTCGTGCTTGAGAAGGTCGAGCAGGACGAAGCCGTCGATGTCGCTAAGGCCGAGATCGAGAGTGATAGCGCTCGGCTGGAGCTTGCGCGCCATTGCCAGCGTGCCGGCACCAGCGGTCGCGACAACAGCTTTCAGGCCCGAATCACGGGCGATTTCCAGCAGGATAGACGCGAAGGTTGGATCGTCCTCGACGATCAGCACGAACGGATCGTCACCTAGCTGATCACGGTCGTCGGCGATGCCGATTCCAGATGGTAGCGACGACGGCACGACGGCTCCGCTATTGTCGTATCGGGCCTCCCCGTCATCGCCCGGCAGAGCAGTCACTGGTGAAGCTTCGAACGGTACGAACAAGGTGAAGGTCGAGCCCTCGCCGGGTTTGGACCGCACCTGGAGTTCACCGCCCAGCAGCCGTGCGATCTCGCGGCTGATCGACAGCCCAAGGCCGGTGCCGCCATATTTGCGGCTGGTGGTGCCGTCGGCCTGCTGGAATGCCTCGAAGATCAGCTTCTGCTTGTTTTCGGGAATGCCAATGCCGGTGTCGGTAACCGCGAGCTCGATGGCCTGGTCGGCGTTGCGGAGCACCGGGTGTGTCGGAGTCCAGCCGCTGGTCGCGCTGCTGACCTCCAAAGTCACCGCGCCCTTGGCCGTGAACTTGAATGCATTTGACAGCAGGTTGAGGACGATCTGCTGCAGCCTTTTCTCGTCGGTACGGATGGCCGTCGGCAATTCAGGATCGAAGTTTACGTTGAAGTCGAGGCCCTTGTCGGCCGCGAGCTGACGGAAGGTCCGCTCCATGTGCTGCTTGAGAGCGGCGAGCGGCATGTCGCCGACCTCGATCGTCACCGTACCCGACTCGATCTTCGACAAATCGAGGATGTCGTTGATCAGGCTCAAAAGGTCCGAGCCTGCCGAGTGGATGGTCCTCGCGAACTCTACCTGCTTGATGTTGAGGTTCCCCTGCGGGTTTTCGCTCAGCAGCTTCGACAGGATCAGCAGCGAGTTGAGCGGCGTTCGAAGCTCATGGCTCATGTTTGCCAGGAACTCCGATTTATACTTGGAGGTGAGCGACAGCTGTTCGGCTTTCTCCTCGACCGCGCGCCGGGCCATCTCGATCTCGATGTTCTTCGCCTCGACCTGCTTCTTCTCGTTTTCGAGCAGCTGCGCCTTTTCCTGAAGCTCCTCGTTGGTCGCGTGAAGCTCTTCCTGCTTGGTCGTAAGTTCGGTCTGCCGCGCCTGAAGCTCCTGCGTGAGGAGCTGCGACTGCTTGAGCAGCCCCTCCGTCCGCATCGTGGCGGCGATGGTATTGAGGACGATTCCGATCGACTCCATGAGCTGATCGAGGAAGCTTTGGTGAGTCTCGTTGAACTCGCTGAACGAGGCGAGCTCGATGACCGCCTTGACCTCGTCCTCGAACAAGGCCGGGAGGATGTTGACGTTCGCGGGCTTCGCGCCACCAAGGCCTGAACCGATGCGAATGAAATCCGGAGGCGTGTCCTTGAGCAGGATCGGTCTCTTGTCGGCTGCCGCCTGGCCGACCAGCCCCTCACGCAAGGTGAATTCCTTCTTGAGGTCTTCCGCGCCTCCGGCGCCATAGCTGGCGACCAGCTCGAGCTTGGTGTCTTCCTCGTCCCGCTTGGTAACGTAGAAGACGCCATATTGTGCGTTCACGAGCGGCGCGAGCTCCGACATGATCAGGTTCGACACCGTCGTGAGATCGCGTTCGCCCTGGAGCATTCGGCTGAACCGGGCGAGGTTGGTCTTCAGCCAATCCTGCTCGGCATTCTTCAGCGTCTGATCCTTCAGGTTGCGGATCATCTCGTTGATATTGTCCTTGAGCGCCGCCATCTCGCCCGACGCTTCCACCGCGATCGAGCGGGTCAGGTCGCCCTTGGTCACCGCGGTCGCGACGTCCGCGATGGAGCGAACCTGGTTGGTCAGGTTCGCCGCCAGCTGGTTGACGTTGTCGGTGAGATCGCGCCACAGGCCAGCCGCGCCCGGCACCCGGGCCTGACCGCCGAGCCGCCCTTCAATTCCGACTTCGCGTGCCATGTTCGTAACCTGGTCACCGAACGTCGAAAGAGTCTCGATCATGAAGTTGATGGTCTCGGCCAAAGCGGCGATCTCGCCCTTCGCGTCCACGGTCAGCTTGCGCTTGAGATTGCCCTGCGCCACCGCGGTGACGACGTCGGCGATTCCGCGCACCTGGTTGGTCAGGTTCGTGGCCATGAGATTGACGTTGTCGGTCAAGTCCTTCCACGTCCCGCCGACTCCGGGCACCTTCGCCTGGCCGCCGAGCTTGCCTTCGGTGCCGACCTCGCGAGCGACGCGAGTCACTTCCGACGCGAAGCCGTTGAGCTGGTCCACCATCGTGTTGATGGTGTCCTTCAGCTGAAGGATCTCGCCTTTCACCTCGACCGTGATCTTCTTGGACAAATCGCCGCGCGCAACGGCGGTGGTCACGTCCGCGATGTTGCGGACCTGCGACGTGAGGTTTTCGGCCATCAGGTTGACGTTGTCGGTCAAGTCCTTCCAGGTGCCGGCGACCCCGCGCACCTGGGCCTGTCCGCCGAGCTTGCCTTCCGTCCCGACTTCACGAGCAACCCGGGTGACCTCGGATGCGAAGCCGTTGAGCTGATCGACCATCGTGTTGATGGTGTCCTTCAACTCGAGGATTTCGCCCTTCACATCCACGGTGATCTTCTTCGAAAGATCGCCGAGCGCCACGGCGGTTGTCACTTCCGCGATGTTGCGGACCTGGCCGGTCAGGTTCGCGGCCATCGCGTTCACATTATCGGTCAAGTCTGCCCAGGTGCCGGCAACGCCTTCAACCTTCGCCTGACCGCCAAGCTTGCCTTCCGAGCCCACCTCTCGGGCGACCCGGGTGACTTCCGATGCGAAAGAGTTGAGCTGGTCCACCATCGTGTTGATGGTGTCCTTCAGCTCCAGGATTTCACCTTTCACATCGACGGTGATCTTCTTCGACAGGTCGCCGCGCGCAACGGCCGTGGTAACCTCGGCGATGTTGCGCACCTGTCCTGTCAAATTGCCGGCCATCTGGTTAACCGAGTCGGTAAGGTCGGCCCAGGTGCCAGCGACACCTTCCACTTTCGCCTGACCCCCGAGCTTACCTTCCGAGCCCACCTCGCGAGCAACGCGGGTGACCTCGGAAGCGAAGCCGTTGAGCTGGTCGACCATCGTGTTGATGGTGTTCTTGAGCGCGAGAATCTCGCCCTTCACCTCGACGGTGATCTTTTTCGAAAGGTCCCCCTTGGCGACCGCGGTCGTGACGTCAGCGATGTTGCGGACCTGATCGGTGAGGTTGGCCGCCATCAGGTTCACGTTGTCGGTAAGGTCGGCCCAGGTGCCAGCGACGCCGGGGACCTCCGCCTGCCCGCCGAGCTTGCCTTCGGTTCCGACCTCACGAGCGACTCGGGTCACTTCGGACGCGAAGCCGTTGAGCTGATCCACCATGACGTTGATCGTGTTTTTCAGCTCCAGGATCTCGCCTTTGACGTCGACGGTGATCTTCTTCGACAAGTCGCCGGAGGCCACCGCAGTGGTCACTTCGGCGATGTTGCGGACCTGACCGGTAAGATTATCCGCCATCAAATTGACGTTGTCGGTGAGATCCTTCCATGTGCCGGCGACGCCTGGCACCTGCGCCTGGCCGCCCAGCTTTCCTTCGGTGCCGACTTCACGGGCGACTCGAGTCACTTCCGAAGCGAATGCGTTGAGCTGATCGACCATGACGTTGATCGTGTTCTTCAGCTCCAGGATCTCGCCTTTGACGTCGACGGTGATCTTCTTGGAAAGGTCGCCCGACGCGACCGCCGTCGTCACCTCGGCGATGTTGCGGACCTGGCCTGTGAGATTATCCGCCATCAAATTGACGTTGTCGGTGAGGTCCTTCCAGGTGCCGCCGACCCCTTCGACCCGGGCCTGGCCGCCGAGCTTGCCTTCGGTACCCACTTCGCGCGCGACCCGAGTCACTTCCGACGCAAAGGAATTGAGCTGATCGACCATCGTGTTGATGGTGTTTTTCAGCTCCAGGATCTCGCCCTTCACCTCGACGGTGATCTTCTTGGACAGGTCGCCCGACGCGACCGCAGTGGTCACCTCGGCGATGTTTCGAACCTGCGAAGTCAGGTTGGTGGCCATTGCGTTGACGTTATCGGTGAGGTCCTTCCAGGTGCCGGCGACGCCTTTAACCTTTGCCTGCCCGCCGAGCTTGCCCTCGGTGCCGACTTCACGGGCGACTCGAGTCACTTCGGAAGCGAAAGATGCGAGCTGCTCGACCATCGTGTTCACGACCCGGCCGATTCGAAGGAACTCGCCGCGAAGCGGGCGACCATCAATCTCGACCGTCATGGTTTGCGAGAGGTCGCCCTTGGCGACCGCGCCGATCACCCGGGCCACTTCCGCCGTCGGCTGGACCATGTCCTCAATCAGCTCATTCACCGAGCGAACCGCGGTTTCCCAGCCGCCGCGGGCGTGCTTGACGCGTCCGCGCTGGGTGATCTTGCCTTCCTTGCCGACCACCTGGGAAAGCCGCTCGAACTCGGCCGCCATGTCTTCGTTGAGTGAGACGACCTCGTTGAAGAGGAGCGCGATCTCCCGGTCGGAGCCCTCCACGTCTTCAGGAATGCGAACGCTGAAATCACCGCGCCGGAGCGCCCGCAAAGCGGACAAAATTTGCCGACGGTCGAGAAATTCATGAGGGGCCTGGACGTTCACTCAACTCTCCGTGGTCGCTACTCCCCACCCCAGTTAGCGCAGCCCCCCGGCTGCAGATGCGGTTTCATACCAGATAGAATTGTTTACGCTCGATGAAAATCGACGAGTGAGCGACCGTCGCGGGTTGATCATCGGCACCGCCGACCGTTAGGGGCGTGGCTTATCCTGGAGTGCCCAGCTCGGTTGTGACTTCAAACGACGACCTTTCGCGATTTATCGCATCGAGCTTCCCCTCCGTATGGGCGCTCGAGCTCCTGCTGCTGCTGAAACGGGAGCGACGCATCTGGACTCGCGAAGAGCTGATCAGCGCATTGCGCGCGAGCGAGCTTGTCGTCTCGCAATCTCTCGAGTCATTGGTCGCGGGCGGGCTTGCAAGCCTAAGCGACGAGGGTGTTCGATACCTGCCCGTTTCCGATGCGGTCGGGCGCCTCGTCGATCGAGCGGAGGAGCTATACTCAGTGAAACCAGACAAGGTCCGCCGACTGATCGTTACCTCATCGGGAAGCGGCATTACGGCCTTCGCGGAAGCGTTCAGGCTGCGGAAGGACTGACGAATGGGCGACCCTTTTCCCACAGCAGTATATATGCTGTGCTTCCTCGCCAGCAGCGCCTGCGCCTGGCTTCTCGCCCGCAGTTACGGGCGCAGCGGAGCACGGTTGCTGCTATGGAGCAGCCTGTGCTTCGTGCTTCTTGCAGCCAATAATCTCGTACTCGTCATCGACATGTTGGTGCTCCCCGGGCTCGACCTGCGCCTCGGCCGCCTCCTGTTGTCATTGGCTGCGGCAAGCGTGCTGCTTTTCGGCTTTGTCTGGGATCTGGAGAAGGATTGAGCAGTGACGCTTTACGACTTCCTCTCTGGAGCGGTGGCCTTTGGGTTCATCCTTATTGGCCTGTTTTTCTTGCGCTTCTGGACCCGCGTACGCGACCCTCTGTTCATCTGGTTTTCGATCGCCTTTTCCCTGCTTGGGCTGGGCCAGGCGATCCTTGCCCTCGCGGGGATCCCGCTAGAGGAGCGAAGCTCGGTCTACTTGATCCGGCTGCTGGCTTTCTCGCTGATCATCTTCGCTATCTTCCGCAAGAACCGCGCCAAGGCCTGAGGCGGCTTTCCGATGCTGTCGTTCCAGCC
>JACDCV010000102.1 GCA_013817375.1 Sphingomonas sp. | reverse complement strand
CGAGTGGGCAAGCGGCACGAAGCGCACCTTGAACGGGCCGACCTCGACGCTGCCGGTGCGGTCGACGATGTTCAGCGGGACGTGGCCGGTCAGCCCCTCCTCCTCCAGCTTCGAGGCGATGAGGCCGGCGGTGAAGGGGGTCGCGTAGAGCGGCACCTTCAGGTCTTCGGCAAGGTAGGGAAGCGCTCCGATATGGTCTTCGTGGCCGTGGGTGAGGATGATTCCCGCGAGCCGGTCCTGCTGCTTCTCGATGAACTCGAGTTCCGGGAGGATTAGGTCGATCCCCGGATAATAAGCGTCGGCGAAGGTAAGGCCGAGGTCGACCATCAACCATTGGCCCTGGCAGCCGTACAGATTGACGTTCATGCCAATCTCGCCCGACCCGCCGAGCGCGCAAAACAGCAGCTCTTCTCCTGGTATCATTCGCCCGCCGAAAGCCCTTCGTACATCAGACTCAACCCCTGGATTGTAAGATCGGGCTCAACGGCGTCGAACAGGCTCGTCCGCTTGTCGAACAAAGCCGCAAGGCCGCCGGTCCCGATGACGGTTACGGGGCGGCCGATCTCGCTTTTCAGCCGCTCGATCAACCCTTCCATCATCGCCACATAGCCCCAGTAAATGCCGATCAGCATCTGGCTTTCGGTCGTTCGCCCGATCACGCTGTCGTCCTGGGGCTCCTCGATGGCGATCCGGGGAAGCTTCGCAGCGGCGGTTACCAGGGCATCGATGGACAGGTTGATTCCAGGAGCGATGATCCCGCCCTTGTAGGCGCCGTTGCCATCGACGACGTCGAACGTTGTCGCGGTGCCAAAGTCGATGACGATGAGGTCGCCTTCATGCTTGGAGTGAGCGGCCATGGCGTTGAGCGCCCGGTCGGCGCCGACGGTATGCGGCTCGTCGACGTCGAGAACGATCGGCCAGTCCGCGCCTCCTTGACCGGCGATCAGCGGCTCGACCCCGAAATATTTGGTGGCGAGAACCTCGAGGTTGTGGAGAGCGCGCGGGACGACCGTCCCGATCATCACTGCGGAGACATCCGCCTTGGTCAGCCCCTCGAGAGCGAGCAGCTGATAGAGCCAGACCGAATATTGGTCGGCGGTCCGGCGCGGGTCGGTTGCGATCCGCCAGCGCGCGCGAATCTCTCCCCGCTCGACCAGAGCGAAGACGATGTTGGTGTTTCCGGCGTCGATTGCGAGAAGCATTGGCCCTCAGCCCAGGGTGACGTCGGCGGCGTGAATGGCACGGACGGTCCCGTCCGCCAAGCGCAGCCGAAGCGTCCCGTCGGGGTCGATACCGTCGAAATAGCCGCTCAGCGCCTGTGCGTCGGCCGAGTGGACGTTAAGTTCGGTCCCCGGAGCATGAGCGCGGGCGAGCCATGCCCGGGCGAAGGCCGCTGGCTCGCTGGTCCGCCACAGCTCCAGCAACCGGCCCATGCTAGCCGCAAGCAGCGGAGCGAAGGCGTGGGGCGAAATCCGCCCCCCAAGATGGGCTGCGGGCCGATCGGGAAGGTCGGGAGCGCCGGCAAGGTTTACCCCGAATCCGACCACCACCCGATCGTTCTGCCGCTCGAGCAGGATTCCGGCGAGCTTGGCGCCGTCCAGAAGCAGGTCGTTCGGCCATTTGAGAAGCAGCGGCAGTTCCGGCGCCGCAATATCGACCGCTTCGATCAATGCCAGGCCGGCGGCGAGCGAAAGCGACTGCGGTGGCGGGTCGCCTGCGGCGATGTTCACCATTGCGCTTCCGAAGAAATTGCCGGGCCGGGTGATCCAGCCGCGGCCCTGCCGGCCCCTGCCCGCTGTCTGCTCCATCGCGACCAGCCAGTCGCCCTCGACCGCCGACCCCTGCGCAAGAAGATCGGCATTGGTGGAACCGGTGCACTCGACGATATGAATCCGGGTCAGAGCAAAGCTGCCGCCGCCCGTTCGGTGGCCTCCCCGAGCGGTCCGATGAGCAGATAGCCGACAGGCGAGACGAGCAGTGCCGCAAGGAACATCAGCGCTCCCTCGACCGGCCTTCGAAGCCGCGCATAAGGCGCCGCCGGATCGTCGAAATACATGATCTTGACGACCTTCAAATAATAATAAGCACCCACGACCGTGCCGACGATCCCGGCGACCGCAAGCGCCAGAAGCCCCGCCTCGACTGCTGCGTTGAACACGACGAGCTTGGCCCAGAAGCCGAACAATGGCGGGATACCGGCAAGGCTGAACATGAAGATCGCCAGGGCCGCGGCGAAGGCGGGGCGGGTCTGCGACAAGCCCGACAGGCTGGCCAAGTCCTCGACCGGCTGTCCGTCGGCATTGCGCATCCACATTACGCACAAGAAGGTGCCGACAGTCATCACCACATAGACGGCCATGTAGAACAGCACCGACGCGGCACCGACGGCGCCGCCAGCGGCAAGGCCGATCAATGCGAAGCCGACATTGTTGATCGACGAATAAGCGAGAAGGCGCTTGATATTGGTCTGACCCCAGGCGGCGACTGCGCCGAGGAAGATCGAGGCGAGAGCCGCGAAGATGACGATCTGGCGCCATGCATCCATCGCCGGCCCGAGCCCCTCGATGCACAGGCGAACCGCCATCAGGACTGCCGCGGCCTTGGGGGCGGTGGCGAAGAAGGCGGTGACCGGCGTCGGAGCGCCTTCGTAAACGTCCGGGGTCCACATGTGGAACGGCACCGCGCTCACCTTGAAGGCGACCCCGGCAAGAACGAACACGAGGCCGAACAATAGCCCGAGCGACTGAATGCCGTCGCGAGCCATTGCGGCCGACAGTCCGGCGAAGCTCATCGTCCCGGTGAAGCCGTAGAGCAGAGAGATCCCGTAGAGCAGAATCCCGCTCGCAAGCGCTCCCAACACGAAATATTTGAGCCCGGCCTCGGCGGACCGGTCGTCCATCCGCCGGTAGGAGGCGAGGACGTAGGCGGCGAGGCTCTGAAGCTCGAGACCCACGTAGAGGGTCATCAAATTGGTCGCGGAGACCATCACCGCCATGCCCACTGTGCTGAACAGGATGAGCACCGGATATTCGGCGCCATGCTCGGTTCCGCGCTCGAACCAGCCGTGCGCCATCAGCACGGCGACTGCTGCGGCCGGGAAGATGATCGCCTTGCCGAACGACGAGAACAGGTCCGCGGAAATCAGCCCGCCGAATACCGGCCCCGCCTCAGACGGCGCCCCGATGAGAGCGACGGTCGCGCCGATCAGCAGCGCGATCGACAGCCAGCTGGTGGCGCTTGCGCCTCCGCGGCCGGCGAAGGCGGCGACCATCATCAGTGCGAGACCGCCAATGACGAGGATCAGCTCGGGAAGGATTGCGGCGAAATAGTCCATCAGTGAGCGGCCTCCGGCGAATGAGCCGCGGCAGCCGGAGCGGCTCCGCGCACCAGGTGCGAGTCGCCGGCGGGAGCGGCCCGCTCGATCCGCTCGAGAAGCCGCCCGACGTCGGCCCGCATCGGCCTCATGAAGCTTTCCGGATAGACGCCCATCCACAGGACGACCGCAGCGATGGGCGCAAGCAGCACCCATTCACGGGCCGAAAGGTCGCTCATCGCCGCCGCTTGCGGAGTGCGCGCTACCCCGAACGCGATCCGCCAGTAGAGCCACAGCATATAGGCCGCGCCAAGGACGATTCCGGTGGTGGCGACGATCGCCGCCCAGGTCGATACCTGGTAGGTGCCGGCAAGGCTGAGGAACTCGCCGACG
Organism: Sphingomonas sp.; assembly: GCA_013817375.1. Classification (GTDB taxonomy): domain Bacteria; phylum Pseudomonadota; class Alphaproteobacteria; order Sphingomonadales; family Sphingomonadaceae; genus Sphingomicrobium. The sequence continues at coordinate 3,838 of JACDCV010000102.1, read as the reverse complement.
AAGCCGCTGGTCCCGGGAAGCGCGACCGCGCCCATGGTGAACAGCATGAACAGCAAGGCATAGCCCGGCATGTTGTTCGAAACGCCGCCATATTGGGCGATCTCGCGGGTGTGCATCCGGTCGTAGATGATTCCGACGCAAAGGAAGAGCGCTGCCGATACCAGGCCGTGGCTCAGCATCACGATCAGAGCGCCTTCGATGCCCTGACGGTTGAACGCGAACAGGCCGAAGGTGACGAATGCCATGTGCGCGACCGACGAATAAGCGATCAGCTTCTTCATGTCGCGCTGAACGAGGGCGACCAGCGACGTGTAGACGACGGCGATCCCCGACAGGATGAAGACCAGGGGGACGAACTGCGCCGACGCTTCCGGGAACATCGGCAGCGAGAATCGGACGAAGCCGTAGCCGCCCATCTTCAGGAGCACGCCGGCAAGGATGACGGAGCCGGCGGTCGGCGCCTGGACGTGGGCGTCGGGCAACCAGGTGTGGACCGGCCACATCGGCATCTTCACCGCGAAGCTGGCGAAGAAAGCCAGCCACAGCCATTGCTGAACCTCGGGCGGGAAATCATAGGCCATCAGCTCGGGGATGGATGAGGTGCCGGCGGTCGCGACCATGTAGATCATCGCGATCAGCATCAGCACCGAGCCGAGCAAGGTGTAGAGGAAGAATTTGTAGCTCGCCTTGATCCGCTCGGCGCCGCCCCAGATGCCGATGATCAGGTACATCGGGATCAGCCCGCCTTCGAAGAAGACATAGAACAGGAACAGGTCCTGGGCCGCGAAGACGCCGATCATCAGCGCCTCCATCAGCAGGAAGGCGGCCATATATTCGGGCACCCGCCGGTCGATGGCCTGCCAGCTCGCGCCGATGCAGATCGGCATCAGAAACACCGACAGCATGATCAGCATCAGGGCGATGCCGTCGATTCCGAGCGCCCAGCTGAGTCCGCCGCCAAGCTCGAGCCGCTCGACGAACTGCCACTGCGCCCCGTCGGGGTCGTAGAGCAGCCACAGGTCGATCCCGATCACGAGGCAGGCGAGCGTCGCGCCAAGCGCGATCCACCGCGCCGCCTTGGCACTGACGAACAGGCAGACCAGCCCGGCGATCAACGGAAGCGCGATCAGTAGCGACAGCAGCGGGAGACCGGTCACGCCACCGCTCACTGTGCCCACCAGATTGCCCAGGTCGCGGCGCCGATCAGGCCGAGCAGCATAACGAAAGCGTAGCTGTAGAGATGGCCCGACTGCAGGCGGGTCGTGAGCCGGTTGCCGAGACCGACCGCATAGGCCGCGCCGTGGGGGCCAAAGCGGTCGATCGTCCGCTCGTCACCGCCGTGCCAGAACAGCCTACCGAGCCACAGCGAAGGACGAATGAAGATGCGGTCGTAAAGTTCGTCAAAATACCATTTGTTGAGAACGAACCGGTGGATTCCCGGGAAGCTGGCGACGAAGGCCGAGGCCGCGCCGGGTCTGCGGATGTAATTGTGCCACGCGATGAACAGGCCGATCAGCATCACGAAGGTGGCGGTATATTTCACCCACCACGGCACTGCGTGCATCGCATGGGCGAGATTCTCGTCGAACGCGATGCTGCCGTTCCAGAATTCGGCGGAATCGAGGAAGTCATGGCTGAAGACAAAGCCCGCGATGATCGCCCCCAGCGCCAGAAGTGCCAGCGGGACGAGCATCGTCAGCGGGCTTTCGTGCGGGTGATAGCCGCCGGTGCCCGCAGGCGGGGTCGCCTTGCTGTGCGAACTGTCGCCATGCTCGAGCGCCGGATCGTCATGCTCGCCATGGATCGCGTGCTGGATATGCTCGGACTCTGCCCAGCGCGGTTTCCCGAAGAAGGTCAGGAAGATCAGCCGCCACGAGTAGAAGCTGGTCAATAGCGCCGCCAATGCGCCGAGGAAGAAGGCGATTCCGCCCGGAACGCTGGCGCTGGCATAAGCGCTCTCGAGGATCGCGTCCTTGCTATGATAGCCCGCAAAGCCAACGCCGGCGACGCCGACGCCGGTGATCGCCAGCGTTCCGATTACCATCACCCAGAAGGTGAATGGGATCTCCTTACGGAGCGCTCCATAATAACGCATGTCCTGCTCGTGGTGCATCGCGTGGATGACCGAGCCCGCGCCGAGGAACAGAAGGGCCTTGAAGAAGGCGTGCGTGAACAGATGGAACATCGCGGCGCCATAGGCACCGACGCCTGCGGCGAAGAACATGTAGCCCAATTGCGAGCAGGTCGAATAAGCGATCACGCGCTTGATGTCGTTCTGGGCGGTTCCGATCGTCGCCGCGAAGATTGCGGTCGCAGCCCCGACATAAGTGACGACGTGGAGCGCGACCTCGCTGGTTTCGAACATCGGCGAGAGGCGGCAGACCATGAAAACGCCGGCGGTAACCATCGTCGCCGCATGGATCAGCGCGCTGACCGGGGTCGGACCTTCCATCGCGTCGGGAAGCCAGGTGTGAAGCCCGAGCTGAGCGGATTTGCCCATCGCCCCGACGAACAGGAGCAGGCATAGCAGGGTCATCGTATCCAGGCGCATGCCGGCAAAGCCGATTGACGATCCCGCCATTTCCGGAGCGGCGGCGAGGATCGCCGGGATCGACACTGTTCCGAACACCAGGAAGGTGCCGAAGATGCCGAGCGAAAAGCCGAAGTCGCCGACGCGATTGACGACGAACGCTTTCAGCGCCGCCGCATTGGCCGAGGGCTTGTGGTACCAGAAACCGATCAGGAGGTAGGAGGCGAGGCCCACCCCTTCCCAGCCGAAGAACATCTGGATGAGGCTGTCGGCGGTGACCAGCATCAGCATCGAGAAGGTGAACAGCGACAGATAGGAGAAGAAGCGCGGCTGGCCCGGGTCTTCCTCCATATAGCCCCAGCTGTAGAGGTGGACGAGGCTCGAGACGGTGGTGACCACCACCAGCATGACTGCGGTCAATGTGTCGACCCGGAGCGCCCAGTCGACCGAAAAGTCGCCCGAGCGGATCCACTCGGCCACCGGAACGACCTGGGATTCGGCGCCTCCAGCGACGAACGCCAGGAAGATCGGCCACGACAGCGCCGCGGCGATGAACAAGGCGCCGGTGGTGACGATCTTTGCAGCGAACGCCCCGATCCACCGCCCGAACAGGCCCGCGATTATCGCGGCGACCAGCGGCAGGAAAACGATCAGCTGGAGCGACAAAGTCATGCTCATCAGCCGCGCATCCTGCCGACATCGTCGACGGCGATAGACCCGCGGCGGCGGAAGAAGATCACCAGGATAGCAAGGCCGATGGCAGCTTCGGCGGCAGCGACGGTGAGCACGAACATCGCCATCACCTGCCCGCTGAGGTCGCCCAGATAAGCTGAGAAAGCGACGAGATTGATGTTCACCGCAAGCAGGATCAGCTCGATCGCCATCAGCATCAGGATGACGTTGCGGCGGTTGATGAAGATGCCCAACACCCCAAGCACGAACAGGACCGCCGCGACGGCGAGATAATGGCCCAGGCTGATCATAGCTCCACCCCCTCGCCAACTTCAGGGTTGGTCAGCCGAACCGCCTCGTCGGGGTTGCGGCGGATCTGCTTGGCGACATTCTGACCGCGCACCCCGCCCCGGCTCCGGTGGGTGAGGACGATCGCTCCGATCATCGCCACCAGAAGCACCAGGCCGGCGAGCTCGAAGGGGAACAGATAGCGGGTGTACAGAAGCTCACCCAGAGCAACGATGTTGGGGGTGGTCGTCTCCGCGGGAGCTGTTCCGCTGATCCCCGGCCCAGCTTTCCAGGCGCTGAGAGCGACGATGATTTCGGCCAGGAGCACCAGCGCGACAATGATCCCGA
>JACDCV010000101.1 GCA_013817375.1 Sphingomonas sp. | reverse complement strand
GCAGCTGCTGCTGTGAGTTGGAGAAATGCCATATTCGTCTACTTTCCTCTGATGAACTGCTGGAACTGCCGTCTATTGGAGACGCCAGGTAATCCTCTGCGAATACGTATCGGTCGTAGGTTGGCCATTACTCAACCTGGCCGGAGTGAATCGTGCCCGACTGCGAAGCACCCGGCACGTTGCAGTGTCGAGCGAACGCGCCCCGCTTGAGCTGGTCACGTTGCACCCGGTAACCCGGCCATCGGTGCCTATGCTCAGGCTGACAGCGACGGTGCCGGTCTGCTCGTTGCGAAGCGCGTCCTGCGGATAATCGTCCGCGGTGAACAGCGTCTGCAAATTGCCGCGGGCACTCTGCGCCTTCACCACCCTCGCAGGCGGCGGCGGCGGCGGCGGCGGCGGCGGCGCCACCGGCGCTCGCGGAGTGATCACCGGCGGAGGCGCTTCCCGCACCTGCTGGATAACCGGCGGAGGAGTGACGTTGGTGCGCACGATCGGCGGCGGAGTCACCACGGGCGGCGGCTCGACCGGCTGGTCGGGCGGCGGGGGCGGGGGCTCCTCGGGGGGAGGCGGCTCTTCCTCGACGTCGAACGTCTTGAGATCTTCGGCCGCCTGCTTGATCACACTATAGGCGAGACCAGTGACAATCGCATATCCCAGAATGAACTGAAGGACGACGACGATGATGATCGAAAGCGTGCGATTGCCGCTTAGTTCCTTGCGTTGGGCGTATGACATTTACCCGCAATTCTCCTCGATACGCCATGAACTCGACGGTCGGACGGGGCCGTAAACGTGACCCTGTCGCCAAAAGGAAGTCTGACCATGTACTAACGTCACATGCACAGAGCGCGCTTCCTTATTGACGCTTCAAGTGCCGTGCAAGGGCTTTTGTTCCACCAAGCCAACGCTTCGCTAATCGCCGCGAGCCGAACCAATAAAGGAAGCAAATTCGACGCCGACGCCGAGGACATCGCCATAGACGTCCGGCTTTGCGGTTTTTACCCGCAAGGCTTTGACCCCGCGCATCGCTGCGAGCCTCATGTAAATGGCTTGCGCAAGGGTTTCCTGGAGATTGTACCGGCGAGCGCCAGCAAGCTCCATCACCTGATCGCGCACATAGTCATAATTCCAGGCCAGCGCAGGATTGTCGTCCGCGGGCGCGTCCGCCTGCTCCAGCCATATTTCTACGGTTATCAAAAGCCGCTGCGGAGTTCCGATCTCATAGTCATTGAAGCCGATGTCGGCCATCACCTCCAGCGAGTCGAGGAGGATGCTGAGGCTTTGCGGGCGAAGACGGTCGGGAACGAGGCCCGTGAGCTTTGGCTGGTCCATCAGGGCTCCAGGAACTGAACGTCGCGCGCCGGCGGGTCAAACCGCTGTCCCGCATCTATCGTCAGCACTTCGCCGGTCACGGCCGTGGCGGCAAGCAGATAGTCGATCGCGGCCAGGACATCGGCGGGAGCGACTCCACGGCCCAGCGGATTGCGCTCGTGCATTGCGCCAAAGTTGACTTCGCTCTGCCCCGGCGACTTGAGCATCAGCGCCGGCGAGATGCCGTTGACTCGAATTCCCTGCCCGGCGAGCGCCCGAGCGGCGAGCTCCGTCGCTCCAAGCAGCGCCTGCTTCGACAAAGTATAACTGAGAAAGTCCGGGTTGGGGCTGGCAAGCTTCGAATCCAGAAGGTTGACCACGAGAGCGTGTCCGCCATCGTGCCGGGCCGCAAGCGCCTGGATCAAAAGGACTGGCGCTCGGACGTTGACGTGCATGTGGGCGTCGAACTCGGAAGCGCTGAATTCGCCGAGGCCGTCCCAAGCGAAGCGGGCGGCGTTGTTGACCAGCAACCGTACGGGACCAAGCTTGGCAGCGGCGTCGAATAGCTGCGCCGCGCATTGCGGATCGGCGAGGTCGGCGGAGACCGGCGTCGTCCCCGCCGGCACCGCGTCGCCTTCGCGACGAACGTGAGCGAGAACCGTCCAGCCGCGCTCCACCAGGGCTGCCGCGATAAAGGCTCCGATGCGCTTGCCCGCACCGGTGACGATTGCAGTTGCGGGGCTCTCGATCATTGTCGCTTGTTGTCATTGCCGCCCAGCCGACGCAATCCACCAACGATGCCCGAGACAAAATCTCCGATCCAGCTGAACGGGATCAGCTTTACCGAGCTCGAGGCGATGCTGGGGGAGCGCCGGCTTCCGCCCGTCGGTCAATGGGAGCCGGAATATTGCGGCCATTCGGGAATGCGCATCGCCAGCGACGGCATCTGGTACCACGACGGAACGCCGATCGGCCGGCCGGCGATGGTGCGCCTGTTCTCGACGATCCTGCGGCGCGAGCCGGACGGCAGCCACGTTCTGGTCACTCCCGTCGAAAAGCTCGGGATTGACGTCGAGCGCACCGCTTTCCGGGCAATCGAGATGGAAAGCGAAGGGTCGGGCAAGGACAGGCGGATTGCCTTGGCCCTGGACAGCGGAGATGCACTCGTCGTCGGCCGCCGCAACCCGTTGACGGTTGCACAGGTCGAGAACGGACCGTCGCCTCGTGTCGCCGTCCGCCACGGGCTCGAAGCCGAGCTGTCGCGGCCGCTCTATTACGAACTCGCCGAAATCGCGCTTGCAGAAGGCGAAGACCCGCCGGGTGTATGGAGCGACGGCTGTTTCTTCGCGCTGGCTGCGCAATGAGTGACCTTGCCGCTTGGCTTCGCTCCAGCCTCGAAGCGCCGCCTGCCGAAGCGCCGCTCGCCGGCGACCTGCCCGAGCTGACGGAGCAGCCGGGCACGGCCGCAGCGGTCCTGATCGCGATCACCGACCGCGACGAGCCAGGAGTGATCCTGACGGTGCGGCGGGAGCATTTGCGCACCCATGCGGGCCAGGTCGCCTTCCCGGGCGGCCGCGTGGATGCTGGAGAAGACCCGCTGAAAGCGGCTCTTCGCGAAGCTCAGGAGGAGCTCGCGCTCGACCCCGCGGCGGTCACAATCGCCGGCGCGCTCGACGACTATCGCACGATCACCGGCTATGTCGTCACTCCGGTCGTTGGAGTAATCGCGCCCGACCTTGCGCTCGAGCCTCATGACGAGGAAGTCGCCGACTGGTTCGAAGCGCCGCTTGCGCATCTTCTGGACACGTCCAACCGGCAGCTTCACAGCGCGGTTTTCGCCGGGGCCGAGCGCCGCTACTGGCAGATAGAATGGAACGAGCGGCGAATCTGGGGGGCCACTGCGGCAATGCTGGTTAACCTCTCCCGGCGGCTTCGATGGACATGACAATCGACGCAACACACTGGCGGCGGCGTCGGGGAATGGCGAAGCTGCTCGAGGCGCTCGGCGCCGATGAGGGGCTCACCCGCTATGTCGGCGGAGCGGTCCGCGACGAGCTTCTGCAGCTACCCGTCAACGACGTCGACCTGGCGACACGGCTATTGCCGGACGAGGTGGTCAAGCGGCTTCAGGCGGCCGGGATCAAGGCCGTGCCAACCGGCATCCAGCACGGCACGGTGACTGCCGTCAGCGACGGCCATCCTTACGAAATCACTACCCTTCGCCGCGACGTCGAGACGTTCGGCCGCCATGCGACCGTCGCCTTCACCGACGACTGGAGAGAGGATTCGGCACGGCGCGACTTCACGATCAACGCCTTGATGGCAGACCCGCTGAGCGGCGAGGTTTTCGACTATTTCGGCGGGCTTCAGGACCTTGAAGCCAGGCACGTCCGCTTCATCGGCGATCCGTTCGAACGAATCGCCGAAGACCATCTCCGGATCTTGCGATTCTTCCGTTTCCACGCGCGCTTCGGCCTCGCTGAACCGGATTCGGCCGCGCTTGCCGCCTGCAGCGCCCGAGCGAACGACCTGATGGCGCTGTCGCGCGAACGGATCGCCGACGAGCTTATCAAGCTGCTCGCGGTCGACGATCCGACGCCGACGATCCGGGTGATGCTCGACCGTGGCATCCTCAAGCCGGTGATCCCGGAGATCGGCTCCATCGCTGCCGGCCGTCTCGAGAGCCTCGTTGAATCCGAGCGCGCCTCAAAGCTTGCTCCAGAGCCGCTTCGGCGCCTCGCTTCGCTGCTCCCCCGCGAGCCCGAAACGGCTGGCAATGTCGCGGCACGGCTCAAGCTGTCCAACCGCGCGCGCAAGCGGCTTGCCTGCGCGGCCAGCGATCATCTCGCCCCGGACCCTCGTGCAATCGCCTATCGTGACGGGGTCGAATGCGCGGTCGACCGATTGCTTCTCGGCGGCCGTCCGGCGGACGCAGCCGCGATTGCGGAATGGACCCCGCCGCGACTGCCGGTCCGCGGCGGCGCCCTGATCCGCCGCGGGGTCACGCAAGGACCTTTGGTGTCTCGCACATTGAGGATGATCGAGGATCGGTGGATCGAGGCCGGTTTTCCGCACGGAGCAGAGCTTGAGGCAATCGTCACCCAGGCGCTTGCCGAGAGCCATCGTTAACTCCGTTTCAATCCCGGCCGCTTAATCCCGCAGATGGTTAACTAGGTGAACACCATCTCCTCGCGTTCGTCGGGGAGAGCGGAGACGAACAGGTGGGGCTGCGCATTGTGAACATTGCCATGCTTTGGGCTGCCCTGGCGGCCGCCCTCGGCACGCCAGCGAGCGCCGCGAAGATCAATGTCCAGGCCAAGGCCAAGGTCACCAAGCCGCTCGTTTTACGGTCCATCCAGAACTTCGACCTTGGCAGGATCATGCTTGGGACGGGTTCGTGGAGCGGCGCGACGGTACGCCTGTCGCTGGGCGGGGTCCTGACCTGCGCCGCCAACGTCACCTGCTTCGGAGCGACCCAGGTCGCCCGGTACAATGTCAGCGGGAGCAATGGTCAGACGGTGTCGATCATAACGCCGGACGTCAATTTGGTGAACCAGGCTGACCCGACCAAGATTCTGAAGCTGATGATAGACAGCCCCGGGAGCGTGGTGCTCAGCAATTCCGGTAACCCGGGCACGAACTTTCCGCTCGGTGGGGCGATCACCATCAACTCGACCACCACGCCCGGTGTCTATGCTGGCACGTTCAACGTCAGCGTCGATTATCAGTAGAGCGGATCAGCGCCCGCTTCGTCGACGCGAATTCCAATAGTCCATCGCAGCCTCCGCTTGCAGCGGCCGGGCGAAGTAATAGCCCTGCCCGCTCGCGCAGCCGAGGGTGGCCAAAGTGGTCGCAAGCTCGACCGTCTCGATGCCTTCGGCGGTCGTCGACATTCCAAGGGCTTCGGCGAGGCTCAGAACGGCGCGGACGATCGCCACCGCGTCCGTATCGACCATCATCCCCGACACGAAGCTCTTGTCGATCTTGAGGACGTCGATGGGCAGCCGCTGGAGGTAGGCGAGGCTCGAATAGCCGGTGCCGAAATCGTCCATTGCAACGGTCGCATCGAGGGCTTTGAGTGCCTCGAACACACGCATTGCCCGCCCCGGATCCTGGAGAATCGAGCTTTCGGTGAGCTCCAGCGACAACCGGTCGCCGGTCAGCCCGCTCGACCGAAGCGCGCTGGAGACTACGCCCGCAACGTCGTCGCGGGCGACCTGGATCGCGGACAGGTTGACGGCAACGTAGAGCGGCAGCCTGTCCCCCGCCTCGCGGTCCCATCCGGCAAGAGTTTGCGCGGCGCTGTCCATCGCCCAGCGGCCGAGCTGGAGAATCAGACCCGATTCCTCAGCGACGGGGATGAACTCGGCGGGCGAAATCTCGCCGCGATCCGGGTGGTTCCAGCGCGCCAGCGCCTCGAAACCCGAAACCTCGCCCGATTTCAGGTCGATCAGCGGCTGATAGCAGAGCGTTAGCTGGTCCTTGTCGAGCGCCCGCCGAAGCTCTGTCTCGATCGAAAAACGCCGCCGGGCGAGGCTCGCTTCCTTCGGCTCGTAAATCTGCGGCCGCCCAGTTTGCTTTGCTTGCTTGACTGCGAACTGGGCGTTCCGGAACAGCTCCTCGGCGTCGTCCCCGACGTGCATCATCGCAACGCCGATCGCGCACTCGACGCGGATGTCGAGGTCGGAGATCTGGAAGGGAGCCGACATGACATCGAGGATTCGCGATGCAGCGGTGAGCGCGTCCTCCGCCCCGCGGCGGAGCGACACGAGGATTCCAAACTCATTGCCTCCGGTGCGGGCGAGCACGTCGCCTCCTCGAAGCGCGGACATCAACCGCCGGGCGAAGGTGATCAGCAACTCGTCACCGGCGATGCTGCCCATGCTCTCGTTGATCCGAGAGAATCTAAGCAGATCGACGACGAGGACTGCATGCTTGCAGTCGCCGCTGTTCGCGGTGATTTCCTCTATGGTTTCGGTAAAGCCCAGACGGTTGGCGAGGCCGGTCAGGCTATCGCGCACCATTTGCGACCGAAGCGCATGTTCCGACTGCACTTCGGAGGTCCGATCGATGACGCTCACAAGGCATCGTGACTGACCTGGTTCCAGCGGCTGAAGCGGCGCCAGTTTCATCCTCACGAAGCGGCGACGGGGCCCGTCGCCGTCAGCAAAGTCCATCTCGTCAGCAGCCGTGTCCGGCGCACCGAGATAGGAGCGGATGAACTTCCCACCCGGTCCGTCGGAGTAGCGCCGGAAGAAGTCCGCAAAGGCTTCCGGAGACCCGTTGCAACCGGCAAGCTCATAAAAAAGCGTGTTGACGCCAAGCACCCACAGCTTGCCCCGGTTCAGGGTGAATATCCCTGCCGCAATCGGGAGGGCGCTCAACAGCGCCGCGTCGTCGGCCGTGACGAGGTGCGGCTGCGCACCTTTGTCGTCGACTTGACGCGCACGGGTGGAGTTCCCGGAACGCTGGTGTGCGGCCTTCATGTCAGCGGCTATGGGGGAGAGTGGTTAATTCCCGGTATCCAGAACCCGCGTAAACGGCTTTGCCAAAGCCATGTCGAATTGCCTCAGCCGAAGCGGTTGCTGCGTGGAAATCCGTTCGGCGGCATTCGCCCGGCGGCGCCTCGAGCAGCTCGCCAAAGGCTAAGGTCGGGCTCGGTTCGCACCCGGCCGCCGCCGCCTCCGAGATTCCAGCTAAGCCCGTCCGCAAGACGGAAAGCGATGGCATCCGAAAGGCCGCCGTCGCGGTAGCGCTGAAGCATCACTCCCTGGCCCCGTGCCAGCTCGGGAAGGTCGGCAAGTCCGAAAACGAGCAGCTTGCGATTCTCTCCGACCACAGCGACCGCGTCGGCCTCCTCGGGCACCGGCCTTGCGAGCGCGACCCTGGCGCCTGAGCGAAGGTTCACCAGCTGCTTGCCCTTGCGGGTCTCGGCGAGCGTCGATTCTGCCAATGCAATGAAGCCGCGGCCGTCCGTCGACGCGACCAGAAGCTTCATTCCGGGCCGCGCCACCAGCAAAGTGACGACCTCGACCTCGGGCTCGAGATCGATCTGCAGCCGCACCGGCTCGCCAAAGCCGCGGCCGCCGGGAAGCCGGTCGCCGGCGAGCGTGTAGACCCGGCCATTGTCGGCAAACAGCGCGAGCTTATCGGTCGTCTGCGCGTGGAAGTGAATGAACGGCCCGTCGCCCTCGCGCCACTTGAGCTGCTCGATCTCGTCGAGCGCAACATGGCCCTTCATCGAGCGGATCCAGCCCCGCAGCGAGAGGATGACCG
>JACDCV010000100.1 GCA_013817375.1 Sphingomonas sp. | reverse complement strand
GTCAAGAAGCCCAAGCTCAAGCAGTCGCTGATCGACCATGCCGAGGCCGCCCGATTGTCGCGAAGGCTGGTCGAATTGGTGTGCGACGCGCCGCTTCCCGAGCCTCTCGAAGACCTTCAGCTCAAGGGAATCCCGCCCGAACCGCTGAGGGCGTTCCTGGAAGAGCAGGGATTCAAGACGCTTCTCAACCGGCTCAACGGCGGCGGCCCAGTCGCGGGCCGGAGCAGCAGCGGCGGCGGGATCAATGTCGGGATCGCGGCGCTGGAGCCGCAGCGCGCCAAGCCGGCCGAGCCCGAGACCATCTCCGTCGACAGGTCGAAGTATGAAACCGTCACCGACGAGGAAGCGCTCGACCGCTGGATCGCCGAGGCGAAGGCGCTGGGGCATGTCGCGATCGACACCGAGACCGACTGCATCGACTGCGTGATCGCCAAGCTGGCCGGGATCAGCCTTGCCACTTTGCCGAACCGGGCCTGCTATATTCCGGTCGGGCACAGCGGCGCCGATTTATATTCCGACGCTCCGAACCAGCTGCCGATGGGGCGCGTCCTCGAGAAACTGAAATCGCTCCTCGAGGACCCGGCAGTCCTGAAGATCGGCCACAATTTCAAATATGACTGGGTGATGTTCGACAAGGCCGGGATCGAGGTCGCGCCTTACGACGACACGATGATCCTGAGTTTCGACCTCGACGCCGGACTTCACGGTCACGGCCTCGACGAGCTTGCCAAGCTCAATTTCGAGCATGAGTGCATCCCGTTCAAGGCTGTGTGCGGGGTCGGCAAGAGTCAGATCACCTTCGACAAGGTGCCCCTGAAGGAAGCGACCGAATATGCGGCCGAGGACGCCGACATCACGCTTCGCGTGTGGCTCCGGCTGAAGCCGCGGGTCGCCGCCGAGAATGTCAGCCGAGTTTATGAGCGGGTCGACCGCCCGCTGGTGCCGGTGCTCGGGCGGATGGAGCGCCGCGGGGTGAAGGTGGACCGCGGCTATCTGGCGAAGCTCAGCCACGAGTTCGCGGAGGAAATCGTTCGCCTCGAGGAGCGGATATACGAGGCGGCGTGCGGGCCGTTCACGATCGGATCCCCGCAGCAGCTCGGCGAAGTGCTTTACGGGCGGCTGGGGCTGAAAGGCGGGCGAAAGGGCAAGAGCGGCCACTATTCGACCGACGTCAACGAGCTCGAGCGGTTAGCGGGCGAGGGGATCGAATGCGCTCGCCTCGTGCTCGACTGGCGGCAGCTGTCGAAGCTCAAATCCACTTACACCGACGCTCTCCAGGCGCAGATCAATCCCGAAACCGGGCGGGTTCACACCAGCTTTTCGCTTGCCGGCGCGCAGACGGGGCGGCTCGCGTCCAACGACCCCAATCTCCAGAACATCCCGATCCGGACCGAGATCGGCCGCAAGATCCGCGACGCCTTTGTCGCCGAGCCGGGCAATGTGCTGATGAGCGCCGACTATAGCCAGATCGAGCTTCGGCTGGCGGCGCACATGGCCGACGTGCCGCAACTCAAGCAGGCGTTCCGCGAGAAAGCGGACATCCACTCGCTGACCGCCGAGGAGCTGTTCGGATCGTCCGACCGGGACAATCGCAACAAGGCCAAGACGGTCAATTTCGCGATCCTTTACGGGATTTCGTCCTGGGGGCTTGCGGGCCGCCTCGGAATTCCGAGGGAAGAAGGCAAGGCGATCATCGACCGCTATTTCGAACGCTTTCCGGGCATCAGCACCTACATTTCCGAGACTCTCGCTTTTGCCCGCGAAAACGGCTTCACCCGCACCTTGTTTGACCGCAAGACCCACTTCCCGAACATCCGCTCGCCCAACCAGAGCTTCCGCGGCGGTGCCGAGCGGGCGGCGGTCAACGCCCCCATCCAGGGGACCAGCGCCGACCTTATCAAGCGCGCAATGGCGCGGATGGACGCAGCACTCGAAGAGGCGGGCCTGAGCGGCGCCCGGATGCTCCTCCAGGTCCACGACGAGCTGGTGTTCGAAGTCCCGGAAGGGCGCGAGGAAGAGACGGCCGCCGTCGTCCGCAAAGTGATGGAAGGCGCTGCCGGGCCCAGCCTTTCGCTCGATGTTCCGCTCGACGTGGATGTGGGCTGGGGCGCCAATTGGGGCGCCGCGCATTGACCGATCCCCCGCGGTCGGCGGCGGCGACTGCCGACCTTGCGGTCCTCGCCCGGGGAGGACGGATAAATTTCTTCGGCTTTTGCCTGCGGCTGGCGGCGCGGCTGCCGTTTCTCCTCATCGCGGGCAGAATGTACGGCGCAGAGGCGCTTGGCCGGTTCGCTTTTGCAATCCTGATCGTCGAATTCGCCGCGCAACTGGCGACGCTCGGTTTGAAGCGCGGGCTCGCCCAGCAGCTGGCGCATAGCGAAAAGCCGCACGTCTGCATCGCCTGGGACGCGCTCGTGGTTGCCGCGATCGGCGCGGTCGCGGCGATGGCGCTGCTGATGGTCTTCCCGCAGGCCATGTTCCCGAACAGCGAAGTGACCGGGATGGAATGGCTGCTTCCGGTGACCATCATCGCACTCGCCTGGTCGGACATCATGCTTGCCGCGCTCGCCTATCGCCACGACATCGCATCCACCGTCCGGGCGCGAGCGGTGGTCGAGCCGGTGATCATCAGCGCAGCGGCGCTTGCGCTTGCATTCGTGTCCACCCGCGATGGCCTGATCATCGCTTATGTGCTGTCGATGGTCGGGGCGGTGGTCGCGTCGGCGATCCCGTTCCTGAAAAGCTATGGCCTTCCGCGCGATTGGCATCCGCAGCCGGGGCCGCTGTGGCGAATGGCCCGGCGAAACATACCGGTGGCGGCCGCGGATGCGATCGAATGGGGATCGCGGCGGATCGACATTGCGGTGCTCGCCTTGTTCTTCTCGCCCACCGTCGTCGGCATCTATTATGTCGCTCAGAACGTCGCGTCGCTTCCCGCCAAGCTCAAGACCAGCTTCGACCCGATCCTGGGCCCGGTGATCGCGCGCAACCTGAAGAAGGGCGACAATCTCGCCATTGCAAGACAGGTGCGGCAAGTCGGATTCTGGGTCATCGCGGCTCAGTTGGGCGTTGCGCTGGCGCTGGTTATCCCGGGCGAAGCGGTGCTTGGGCTGGTCGGCCCGGCGTTCGTCGCCGGAACCGCTGCGCTCGCCTTCCTTCTTGCCGCCGAAGTGATCGCGGCGATGGCCGCGGTCAGCGAAGCAGCGCTCATCTACGTCGCGCGGCATCGCAACATGCTTCTCAGCCTGGCGATGCTTGCGCTGGAGGCGGGGCTTGCAGTCGCGCTCATCCTGATCATGCGCGATTCTGACCTTCCGGAGATGTGGCAGGCGACCGGGCCGGCAATCGCACTGATGATCGCGCTTGGCTTTGCTGCGGTCGCCAAGTCGCGGCTTCTTCACTCCATCCTCGGCGCTCGAGTGAATGGCTGGCGCTGGCCGCTGGTGTGGGCAGCCGCGGCAGCGAGTGTTGCCGGCTATTTCGCTACGCTGATGCCCGAATGGGCGGAGCTGCTGCTGGGCATTCCGTTGATCCTGGTCGCCTTCGGGGCGGTCCTGTGGACCAAGGGCTTCGGGCCCCAGGACCGCGAACTGTTCCGGATGAAAAGGCACGAAATCGAGGAGCTGGAGGTCCCCGCTCCCGGCACCACCGAGGACCCGATCCGATAGGCCTAGTGGCGGAAGTGGCGGATGCCGGTGAACAGCATCGCCAGCCCGGCGTCGTCGGCGGCGGCAATTACCTCTTCGTCGCGGATCGACCCGCCCGGCTGGATCACCGCGGTCGCGCCAGCCTCTGCCGCTGACAACAGGCCGTCGGCGAACGGGAAGAAAGCGTCGGAAGCGACCGCCGAGCCGACGGTTCGAGGCTCGCTCCAGCCGTTCGCCTCGGCCACTTCGCGGGCGCGGATCGCGGCGATCCGGGCGCTGTCGCGGCGGTTCATCTGGCCGGCTCCGATCCCGACCGTGACTCCGTCCTTGGCATAGACGATCGCATTGGACTTCACATGCTTGGCGACGGTCCAGGCGAACAGGCAATCGGCCAGCTCGCGCTCGGTCGGCTGGCGCCTGGTGACGCATTTGAGCTGGTCGCGGGTGACCTGGCCGGTGTCGGAATCCTGGACCAGCAGCCCGCCGGTAATCACGGCCATCCGCTGGCCGCCCCGCGCCGGGTCGGGAAGCTCGCCGGTCAGCAGCAGCCGCAGGTTCTTCTTCCGCGCGAAGATCGCGCGCGCCTCCTCGTCGGCATCGGGCGCGACGACGACCTCAGTGAAGATTTGCGCGATCGCTTCGGCGGTCGCAGCGTCGAGCGGGCGGTTGGCAGCAACGATCCCGCCAAACGCCGAAACGGAATCACAGGCGAGCGCCTCGGTCCACGCATCGAGCAGCGACGGGCGGGTCGCGACCCCACACGGATTGGCGTGCTTGACGACGACGATTGTGGGATCGCCGCTGCGGAACTCGGACACCAGCTCCAGTGCCGCATTGGCATCGTTGAGATTGTTGTAGCTGAGCTCCTTGCCCTGCACCTGTTCGGCCTGGGCGATCCCGCGCGCGTGGGGCCCCGCAGGAACGTAAAGGGCCGCCTGCTGGTGCGGGTTCTCGCCGTAGCGCAGCGGCATCTTCAGCTTCGAGGAGAAGGTCCAGGATTCGGGCCAGCGTTGGCCCTGGTCTCCAAACGCGAACCATTGCGAGATCATCGAATCATAAGCGGCGGTGAGCGCATAGGCCTTGGCTGCCATTCGCTTGCGGAAATCGAGCGAGGTCGAGCCGCCATTCCTGTCCAACTCGGCAAGCAGTTCGTCATAATCGGACGGATCGGTGAGACAAGTCACGAACGCATGGTTCTTGGCCGCCGAGCGGACCATCGACGGGCCGCCGATGTCGATATTCTCGATAATCTCGTCGCGCCCGGCGCCGCGCATGAGCGTCGCTTCGAACGGGTAGAGGTTGACGACGACGAGATCGATCGGAGCAATTCCATGCTCGTCCATTGCCGCCGTGTGATCGGCATTGTCGCGGATCCCGAGGAGGCCGCCGTGAACCTTGGGGTGAAGAGTCTTCACCCGGCCATCCATCATTTCCGGGAAGCCCGTAAGGTCACTGATGTCGCGCACTTGCGCGCCATTTTCGCGAAGCTTCGCCGCGGTGCCGCCGGTCGAGACCAAATCGACGCCGCGGGCAGCAAGAGCCGAAGCCAGGCGGTCGAGCCCGGACTTGTCGGATACGGAAATCAGCGCCCGCTTCACGGCAATCAAATCAGTCATCTAACCTTTCCATTGTTTGACGGACCCTAACTCGAGCGGCGGAACTGCCAGTGCATTTGCGCACCGTCGGCAGCAGCCTCGCCGTTGATCACCAATTGCATCGTCCGGCGCGGGTTGCCGTGGCCGTCGACGGCAACGCTCTCCTCGACCGCGATAGCGGCGCCGCGCGAGCGGAAATTCCACGGCGGCGCCCCGGCCGAGCGAAGGATGGCGCCCATTCCATCGGCAGTGACGGTCGGCTCGATGCCCGGCGCCAGATGGAATCGGATCGCGAACGGCGTTCCGGCCTTCGACCTTCGCCTGGTTTTGGCCACCAGCTCATCGACGCCGTTCAATTCCTTGCCGTCATTGCCAAGCGTCAGCGTCCGCCGATGGAGGAGCCCGAAGCCGCGCACATAGCCATCGTGGCTGGCGACGATGCGGCTTGAATCATTGTCCTCCGAGCGGTCGATGCTGACGTCGCCGACGCCCTTGCCGAGCGATCCGTCCGGCTGGATCGCGGTGGAATTGGTGTCGGCAATCGCAACCGTGCTGTGGGCGGCGGTGGTTCGAAGAGCGCTCACCAGCTGTGCCGGCAAGAGAGTCGGGAGCGGGGCCGGGCCTCCGCAGTTGACGATCAGCCGCTGCGCTCCGTCCGACATTTCAAAGGCGAGAGTCGAAGCCGAACCGGACGACGCGGCCTTTGGCGGCGGAGGCGGGGCTGCATCCATGATGACGACCGTGCCCAGTGCGGACAGTCGGTGATAGCCCCAGCCGCGAGGCTGGCGGAGCGGGCGGGCGCGGAGCCCGCAGCCTTCGACCACCGCCGTCAGCCGCGCCGCTTCGCCCGGATTGCCGCCCTGCCAGCTGGACAGAGCGCCGTCGCCGAGGATGATTCCATGAAGCGCCGACAGGCCGGCCGCCGCAGCGGCTTCGAAGCCCTCCGGAGGCGTTTGCTTGGCGGCGAAATAAGCGGAGCGGAGAAGGCCGAGCCGGTCGACGAGGAGCATCTGCTCGAAAGGCGTGCGGCTGACCAGGCCGCCATCGTCGAACTGAGCGGAGCCGAGGGCCCTGCCGAGACCGGCTTCGGCGCGGGCGACGCGGGCGATCTCGCTCTGGACGAGAAGCGTTGCGGCAACCACTCCGGTCCAGGCCGTGACCCGGCTTAGCCCAGGCGGGGCGCGATCGGCGTTGGCTTCGAGGTGGCGGGCTCCGCGAGCGAGCGTGTTGAGCAACGCCGAGCGATAGCCGCTATCGCTGCTCGACAATATGTAAGGCGCATAAGCGGTCCAGAAGAGGATCCGCTGGCCCCACAAATCGGGCCGCCAGGCGGCATCCACGCGGGTGCCATGTGCAAGAAGCCAGCGTCCGACGATCGCTTCGGCAAGCCTCGAGCCTTTCTCGCGCGATGCCGATGCCGCGAGATCGCGGAGCCAGGAGAAGCTTTGCAATTGCTCGGCGACAGGACCGTCGGTGCCGACCGAAGCAAAATCGAGATCGGCGAGCGAAATGGATTCACCGCCGCAGGTGAAGGTCCCCTGCAGCAAAGCGTCACCCCTTCGGCGATCGCCCTGCACATGATCGCGCGGCACCGCGACGAGGCGAAGTCCCTGCCGGCGCGACCCGGTCAGGCGCGACAGCAGCGACCCGCGGGCAAGCTTCTGGACAACGGCAGACTGAGCCGCGTCCGAGCTCATCCCTGGCCCCGAAGCGCTCTGATGTTGGAGGCATAATGATCCGGTCCACCGCGAAAGGCGGCAGTCCCGGCGACAAGGACATTGGCACCCGCATCGACCGCAAGCCGCGCCGTTTCGGGATCGATCCCGCCATCGACCTCGATCTGGACGTCCAGGCCCTCCTTGGCGATTCGCTTGGCAATCGCTTCGATCTTGCGAAGCTGGCTGGAGATGAACTTCTGCCCGCCGAAACCGGGATTGACGCTCA
The DNA here is from genome assembly GCA_013817375.1 of Sphingomonas sp. Lineage (GTDB taxonomy): Bacteria > Pseudomonadota > Alphaproteobacteria > Sphingomonadales > Sphingomonadaceae > Sphingomicrobium. The sequence goes on along the minus strand of JACDCV010000100.1, from coordinate 447 downwards.
TCACCAGCACCAGGTCGATATCCTCGAGAACATAATCGAGCGTCTTGGCCGGTGTCGCCGGGTTGAGGGACACGCCGGCCTTCTTGCCGAGACCCTTGATCCGCTGGATGGTGCGGTGAAGGTGGGGACCGGCTTCGGGATGGACGGTGATCAGGTCAGCGCCGGCTTCCGCGAAAGCGTCGAGGAAGAGGTCGACCGGCGAGATCATCAAATGGCAGTCAAACGGCTTGGCGCTGTGCTGACGAAGCGCCTTTACGACTGCCGGGCCGATGGTGAGGTTGGGCACGAAATGCCCGTCCATCACGTCGATGTGGATCCAGTCGGCGCCAGCCTCATCGATCGCGCGCACCTCCTCGCCCAGCTTCGCGAAGTCGGCGGACAGGATCGAAGGTGCAATCAGGGGAGCGGCCATCGCACCGATTAGACGGGATTAGCGGCTGCGGACAA
>JACDCV010000099.1 GCA_013817375.1 Sphingomonas sp. | reverse complement strand
CCGCTATGGCGAGCAGCAAATCGACGGCTGAACCCATGGCTAGGCCGCTGCACTATCTGAGGAAAAGCTTGCAGCAGGCGCCCGGCACGGGCAACCCTCGGCAATAACGTGGCAGAAGGGGGGCTGCTGAGGATGTCGTTGGGAGAGCTTCGCCTGCGCGCCTATCGGCAGCTGGAGCCGACTGCCTGGCCCCGCGAGGGTCTTTCCCCCACCAATCTTTTGCTTGCGGTGCTCATCGTCATTGCCGTGCTCGCGGCAGTGCTTGAAACCGAACCGACGATTTCGGGCGGCCGGGAGTCGATGTTCGGGGATTTCGAGATCGCCGTCGCGTCTATCTTCCTGGTCGAATATGTCGTGCGCATCTGGACCGTGGTGGAGAACCCGCGTTTCGCCGCTTATCGCTTCCCCCGGCTGCGTTATGCGGTGACTCCGATGGCGGTCATCGACCTCGCCGCAATCCTTCCCGCGTTCGTGGCGGTCAGCGGGGGGTCGTCACTGGTCCTGCGCTTCGTTCGGATATTTCGAATGCTCCGGCTCGCCAAGCTTGGCCGGACGTCACGCGCGTGGGGAGCGATCCGCGAGGCCGTTTACGAGCGTCGCCACGAATTCGGCGTGGTCCTCGCACTCGTCGGATTGACGGTGCTGGTCTCCTCCTCGCTCCTTTACTGGGCCGAGGCCGATGCGCAGCCGGACAAGTTCGGGAGCATCCCGAGAGCGCTTTGGTGGTCGGTCGTGACCTTGACCACCGTTGGCTATGGGGACGTCTATCCTATCACCACGCTTGGCCGGTTCTTCGCGGCCGTGATTGCGATCACCGGCGTGATGGTCATCGCGATCCCGACCGGGATCTTCGCAGCATCGTTCAGCGAGGGCCTCGACCGGTTCCGGAATCGCTCGAAGAGCGGGGACAGCCCGGATGTCTGATCCGGGGAGGCGGTCGCCGTGACTGCGCAAGCCGCGGCACCTGCAGCAGAGGCGCCGCCGCCGCCGCGCCGGCGTTTCCGGCTTCCCGAGCGGGTGCCGCCGTTCAACACGGTGACTTACAGAATCTTTTCGGTGATCTGGGCGCTGGCGCTCGCGCTCGCGTTCATCGGACCGATCGGCGGGCTTTACCAGCGCTACATGGCCCCGGAAGACAATAGCCAGCTCGTCCTGGGCAGCCGCGCCGGCTTCGCCGTGTCCAAGCAGGATGCCACACACATACGCTTCCGGGTCGGGCCTTTTTCGAAAGCGGCTGGAATCCGCAAAGGCGACGATATCGTCGCAATCTATGGAATCCCTCTGCCCGATAAGATGCCGGTGACGGAAAGGGCGCTCCAGGAGCATGCGGACGACCCATCCTATATCGTGATGCGCAACCTTCTGTTCGGGACCGAGCAATTGCCGGTCCCGCTGACTCTGCGCGGCTCCGACGGCGCCATCAAAGACGTCACGATCACGACTGGCGAGCAGCATATCAATGCCGCTGCTCTCGATCGTGGCTTCTCGCCGACAATTCTCAGCTTCATCGATATCGTCCAGGTCATCTTCTATCCTTTCCTGATCTGGGCTGCATGGATTCTGCATCGTCGCAACGCTCGCGACGCGGTCAGCTCCATCCTCTCACTCGCAATCCTGCTGATGATCAGCGCGGAGCTCCCCTCTTCCGCTTTTCTTGCCAGCATCGGCGTCCCGTACCGGATGAATGCCGCTCTCTACGACTTGAACAACGTGCTTCTGATCGCAGGAATCCTGCTTTTCCCGCATGGCCGACTGTCACTCCGGCGGGTGCTTCTCCTATGCGCCGCGCCGGTTCTCCTGTTCCTTAAGGGGATCCCGTATAACGGCTGGTTGATCGGACTTCTCATCATCGGAGTGCTGATCCAGATTCGCTCGCTCAGAGCGGCCGAATCGAGCGACCTTCGCAACCAGATTCGGTGGGCGCTTTTCGGGTTCACCGGCCTCGCTTTGTTTCGGGCGATTTCTTATGCCGCCGACCCCGTCATGAAGGCGGCGGCCGGCACATTCTCGATCCAGCTGGCCGCGGAGGTCACCGCCGGACTGACGCTCGGTATGTCGGTCCTCATCCTGCAGGCGGGGCTGCTCGTCGCCCTCATCCGCTACCGGCTCTATGACGCTGAGGCGATCATCAGCCGGACCGCGAGCATCGCGCTCCTGGTGGTCGCCCTGGCGGCGGTAATCGCCGGTGTGATGGAAGGCATCATCACAAGCATGCAGAGCATCTATCCGGATGCGGAAACGGAAGCCGCGATGGCGGGCGCAATCGCCGCCACCGTGATTTTCCACCCCTTGCACGACCGAATTCAGAAATGGGTCGAGCGCCGGTTCCAGAAGGGTCTAATCGAAATTCGCGAGGAGCTGCCCGAGCTGATGCGCGACACTCGCGATTCGGCCTCGCTAGGCCATTTCCTTTCCGAGGTGCTGACAAGGCTGAAGGACGGTTTTCACGCGACCAAGGCGGCGGTAATCCTCGATGGCGAAGTCCAACAGACCGTCGGGATCGATGCGGTCGAGGTCCAGCGCTGGTACGGTTCCTTCAAGCCGAACGACGACCACGAGACGCTCGACTGCACGCCGGAAGACCACACTTTCCCCCTGCGCCTGCGCATCGAGACGAGCGCGGACAGGCTGGGATGGCTCCTGATCGGGCCCCGGCCCGACGGAAGCATCGCCGGGAGTGACGAGCAGGAGGCCCTGGAGAAGATCTCCGGCACTCTTGGAAGATCGATCAGGATCGTGATGGCCCGTCGTGAAGAGAAGCAGGAACTTCTGACTCTTCTCGACGCCCACGGGCAGCGGATCGCCAAAATCGAATGCCTTCTCAAGGTTCAGTGAGGAAAAGCCATTTCGTCGTTCACATGTTCACCCGCCTCAGCGAGAACGACGGTGTCAGGGCCGAGATCCAGCGGGACGCGATACTGCTATCGCCCTCACTGGTACGGTCGAGCGCGACTCGGCTCTTCTCGCGAGCCAAAACAATGACTTTCTGATATGGGGATCTCGCGAAAGCTTTTGACCGATGTCATGTACCAGCAAAAGGCGATTGCCGACTCGAAGGACAAGTCCACCCGCCGCTGCCTGACACCGCAGGAAAATGTGAAGTACAATGTCGCGAATGCGCGATGAAACCGGGAACATTGAGGAGGATCGAGCAATGAAAGCGACTGGGCTGTTGAAGATCGGAGCTGCGGCGCTCGCGCTCACTTTGTCATCCGCGTCGGTGGCGACCGTGCTGGTCGTTCGCGCGGCCGGGCCGTCGGCGAAGGTTTACCCGCCGGGCAAGGCGCTTCCCGACGATGCCAAGATCCAGCTTCGCCCCGGCGACAGCGTCATGCTCCTCAATACCAACGGCGCCCGCACGCTTCGCGGTCCCGGCACTTTCACCGTTGCGGACAGCGGAGGCGCGGCCAACACGAACCGCCGCGCCCGCTTCAGCGCGATGCGCTCGGGCGACGTGCCGCTTAATCCCGATCCCTGGAATGTCGATATCACGCAGAGCGGCAAGCTGTGCGTTGCAAGACCGTCCCAGCTGACTTTGTGGAGGCCGCAGAAGACCGACGCGATCAAGCTGACGATCAAGGGCGGCGGAAGCGAGCAGACTCTCGACTGGGCAGCCGGGCAGGACACGATCGCTTGGCCGGTGTCGCTCCCAGTGACGAGCGGAGCCGAATATCAGATCAGCCAGCCCGATAGCGGCGACACTGCGCGTGTGACCTTCGTCACTCTCGCCAGCCCGCCGACCGACGCCATTGGATCGGCGCAATCGCTCATCGCCAACGGCTGCGACAACCAGCTCGACGTGCTTGTCGAAAAGTCGTCGATCGACTGAGCCGGCGCTAGCCGCCGACCACTCCCGAGCTCTGAAGCCGGGCGACCTCCGCCGGCTCAATCCCAAGCTCGTCGAGGACCTGCGCGCTGTGCTCGCCGAGGAACGGCGGCGGCAGGTCGGAATCGGCGCGTTTCCCGTCGATCCGGACCGGCGAGCCGACCAGCGGCGTTCCCGCGACCATCCGCACCATCGCCCGGTGCTGCGCCTGGACGTCGGCGAGCGCCTGGCTGATCGTGTTGATCGGGCCGGCCGGAATTCCGGCATTTTCGAGCGATTCCAGCCACTGGGCCGCGGGCCTGGTGCGGATCTGATCGGCGACCTTGGCGACCATCGCCGAACGGTTGGCGACCCGGGCAGCATTGCTCGAGAAGCGATCGTCCGACACCCATTCGGGCTGCCCGCAAAGCTCGGCGAGGCGAGCGAACTGGCGGTCGTTGCCGATGGCGATGACGATCGGCTGATCGGCTGCCTCGAACGGCTGGTACGGCACGATATTGGGGTGCGTATTGCCCTGCCGCGGCGGGTCCTCCCCCGAAACCAGAGTATTCGACGCCTGATTGGCGAGCATCGCCAATTGCGTATCGAACAGCGCCATGTCGATGTGGGCGCCCTCTTTTGTCTTCTCCCGCCTGTACAGCGCCGAGAGGATCGCCACCGCGGTGTAGAGGCCGGTGAACAGGTCCGCGACCGCCACGCCTACCCGCATTGGCGCTCCGCCGGGCTCGCCATCGGGCTGGCCGGTGACGCTCATCAGTCCGCCCATCGCCTGGATGATATAATCATAGCCCGCGCGGGCCGCGTAGGGCCCGTCCTGGCCGAAACCCGTTATGGACGCGACCACCAGCCGCGGGTTGAGCTCCCTCAGCGAGGCCGGGTCGAGACCGAACTTCGCAAGTCCGCCGACCTTGAAATTCTCGACTACGACGTCGCTGTTGCTGGCCAGCCGGCGAACCAGCTCTGCCCCTTCCCCGGTTGCAAAGTCGATCGCCGCCGAGCGCTTGCCGCGGTTCGCGGAGAGGAAATAGGCAGCGACCTTCTTGCCGTCGCGAACGTGCCAGGGTGGGCCCCAGTGGCGGGTGTCGTCGCCTGCTCCGGGCCGCTCGATCTTGATCACCTCGGCGCCGAGGTCGGCGAGAAGCTGAGTGCACCAGGGTCCCGCAAGGACCCGGCTGAGGTCGAGCACCCGGATTCCGGCCAGCGGCGCGTTCACGGCTTGCGCCTCGACCAGGGCCTGCGATCGGCGAGGATCGCGCGGGCGGCATTGTGCCCCGGCGCCCCGGTAACCCCGCCGCCCGGGTGAGCGCCCGAGCCGCACAGATAAAGGCCCCGCAGCGGCATCCGGTAGTCGGCGGCGCCGATCATCGGCCGGGCGCTAAACAATTGGTCGAGTCCCATCTTGCCGTGGAAAATGTCGCCGCCGATCAGTCCGAAGCGCCGCTCCAGATCGAGCGGTGAGTGGATCTGCCGGCCGATCACCGACTTGGCGAAGCCGGGAGCGTGCGAATCGATAGTCGAGATAATCGAGTCGGCGGCCTTGTCGCGTTCCTTGTCCCAGCCTCGCCCCGGCCCAAGGTCGAAGCGGAAATGCTGGCAGAATAGAGAGGCGACATGCTTGCCCCTGGGCGCAAGGCCATGGTCGAGGGTCGAGGGGATCAGCATCTCCGCCACCGGCTGCTTCGACCAGCCGCTGACCCGCGCATCGACATAAGCGCGGTCCATATAATCGAGGCTCGGAGCAAAGATGATACCGGAGCTTAGATGATCGCCGCGTTTGGGTAGAACGGTGAACTTGGGAAGCTCGGACAGAGCGACGTTCATCCGGAAGGTCGCGCTTTCCGATTTCCAGCTCGACATCCTCTGCTCGACATCACGATCGACGGCGCCGTCCGGCACCAGCCGGTCGAACAATAGCTTTGGGTGAACGCCGGCGACGATGGTCCCGGATCGCCATGCCTTACCGCTTGCAACGACACCGGCAGCACGGCCTTTCTCGACGATAATCTCCTCGACCGGCGTGTTGAGAAGGATATCGACGCCCTTCTCGCGGCACGCTTTGGCCATCGCCTGGGTGATCGAGCCCATTCCGCCGATCGCATGACCCCACGAGCCCTCGACCCCGGCAGCCTCGCCGAACAGATGGTGCAAGAGAACATATGCAGTGCCGGCATCGTAAGGCGATGCGAAATTGCCGACCACGCCATCGAAGCCGAACAGCGACTTGGCGAGGTCGCCCTTGAAGTGACGGTCGAGGATTTCACCGGCGCTTCGGGTCGCGAAATCATGGACCGAGCGGATCTGGGCGGTCGACATTCCGACCATGTCACGGCCAAGACCAAGAAGCGCCGGCAGCCCCCGTGCACCCGCCCCTACTTCTGGGGGCGACCGGAGGATCCACTTCTTGATCAGCGGGACGACGGCTTCGAGCTCGGCGATGTAGGCATCATAGCCGCTCGCATCCTCCTGGTTGAGGCGGGCGATCTCCTTGCGGGTGAGGCCGCCGCGGCCGGCGATCAGATATTCGCCGTCGCCGGGAAGGAAATTGTCGCGTTTGCGCAAGACCACCTTCAGCCCGTGCCGCTCCAGATCCATGTCGCGGATCACCTTGGGCTGGAGCAGGCTGACGGTGTAGCTGGCGGCCGAGTTTCGAAAACCCGGCAAAAACTCGTCGGTCACCGCCGCCCCGCCGACCTTGTCCGCCGCCTCCAGGACGCTGACCTTCAGCCCCTTGCGGGCGAGATAGAAAGCGCAGGTCAGGCCGTTGTGGCCAGCGCCAATGATGATCGCATCCGCCGCTGCCCTCGGCATCAACTGCGCGCCCCGGAAGCGGCGAAAGATCCGTCGTCTTTCGTGTTGCGAAGCGTGAACACGGTGCCGAGAAACTCTGCACAGCGCAGCACCTCTTGTCCCTTCAACACGTCGACTGAAGCGGACACGACCATCAACGTCCGCCCGGGCTTCAGCACTTGGGCGGTGGCCCTGAGCAATCGGCCGTCCGCGGGATTCAGCAGGTTTATCTTGAACTCGACCGTCAGCACGGACGCATTGTCAGGCATGAGACTGAGGGCAGCGTAGCCAGACGCAGTATCGGCAATGGCCGCGCTGACCCCGGCGTGAAAGAAGCCGTGCTGCTGCATCAGCGCCTCGCTCAACGGCACCTCGATAATGCAGCGCCCCGACGATGCTTCGACCAGTTGAGCGCCGAGATGCCGCATCAACCCCTGTCGCGCGAAGCTCTCTCCCACTCGGGGTTGAATTAATGCGTGCGGTTTTCCCCCCACCACCGTTCTACCTCATCAATACCAGTTCTTCGGCCATCGTCGGATGAAGCGCGATGGTGGCGTCGAAATCGGCCTTGGTAAGGCGGGCCTTCACTGCGATTGCCGCCGCCTGGAGGATTTCGGGTGCGTCCGGACCGATCATGTGAATGCCGACGATCCGCTCGCTCTCGCTTTCGACAACCAGCTTGTAGAGCGAGCGCTCGTTGCGGCCGGCAAGCACGTTCTTCATCGGCCGGAAATCCGACGTGTAGATCTTGACCGGGCCAAGCTTCTGGCGCGCCTCACTCTCGGTCATTCCGACCGCGGCGATTGGCGGGTGGCTGAAGACCGCCGACGGGATGCACCCATAATCGACCCGGCATGGCTCGTTCCCGAAGAAGGTGTCGGCGAAGGCCTGCCCCTCCCGGATCGCGACCGGAGTAAGCTGGACCCGGTCGGTCACGTCTCCGATGGCGAAAATCGAGTCCACCGAAGTGCAATTGTCCTCATCCACCTTGATCGAGCACCGGTCGGTGACCTCGACCCCTGCATCCTCGCAGCCGAGCCCTTCGATGTTCGGCCTTCGTC
>JACDCV010000098.1 GCA_013817375.1 Sphingomonas sp. | reverse complement strand
CGCCAACATCATCCTCGACGACGGCGGCGATGCGACGATGTTCGTCCTGTGGGGCGCTCGCGTAGAAGCCGGCGAGGAGTTGTTCGAGCCCTCGAACGAGGAAGAGGAAGTCTTCGCCGCAACGCTCCGGCGCTTCCTCGAAGAAAGGCCCGGCTACCTCACCAAGTCGGTCGAGAACATCAAGGGCGTTTCGGAAGAGACGACGACGGGCGTCCACCGCCTCTACGACCTTGCCAGGCAGGGCAAGCTCCCGTTCCCGGCGATCAACGTCAACGACAGCGTCACCAAGTCGAAGTTCGACAATCTCTACGGCTGCCGGGAGAGCCTGGTCGACGCGATCCGCCGTGCCACCGACGTGATGCTCGCCGGCAAGGTCGCCTGCGTCGCGGGCTTTGGCGATGTCGGCAAGGGCTCGGCGCAATCGCTCCGCAACGGCGGCGCTCGAGTGCTCGTCACCGAGGTCGATCCGATCTGCGCGCTTCAGGCGGCGATGGAGGGCTTTGAGGTCGTGACGATGGAGGAAGCGACCAAGCGCGCCGACATTTTCTGCACGGCGACCGGGAACATGGACGTCATCACGCTCGACCACATGCGGGCGATGAAGAACATGGCCATCGTGTGCAATATTGGGCACTTCGACAGCGAGATTCAGATCGGCGCGCTGAGCAACATGAAGTGGACCGAGATCAAGCCGCAGGTCGACGAGGTCGAGTTCCCCGACGGGAAAAAGATCATCGTCCTGTCGAAGGGGCGGCTGGTGAACCTTGGCAACGCGACCGGGCACCCGAGTTTCGTCATGAGCACTTCCTTCACCAACCAGGTGCTTGCGCAGCTCGAGCTGTGGGCCGGCGGCGACAAGTATAAGAACGACGTTTACGTGTTGCCCAAGCATCTCGACGAGAAGGTCGCCCGGCTTCACCTCGACAAGCTTGGAGTGAAGCTGACCGAGCTTAGCGAGAAGCAGGCTGCCTATATCGGGGTCTCGCCGGACGGGCCGTTCAAGCCCGAACATTACCGCTACTGACGAGCGTTCGCCCGCAAGCCTTTCTTTTCGCTGGCTCCCGGCTCTATGGTTCGGACATGGGGCGAGGGGAGCTTTAACGCGTGGAAGCGCTTGCGACGACAAGCGTGATCGCAGCCGCTCTCGCCGCGCTGTGGATTCTGATCGCGGCGGCAATCGCGATCGTCGCCGCCCGGCGCGTTCGAGACGCGCGAGCGGTGCTCGTTGCAGCGCGATCGTTCCAGACCCTTGTCGAACTCTCGCCCGCAAGGCCGCTCGTGGTTCGGGCTGACGGCAATATTGAGGCGGATTCGCGCCTGCTTCGTGAAATCGGGTTGGACCTGGATCCAGGCCTGCTCTCCGACCTTGCAGGCGAGGACCGCGGACTGGTCGCCGCCGACGTCGAGGCGCTTGCCGCGCAGGTGCGGCAGGCGGCAATGTCCGGGAACTGGTTCCAGTCGCAGGTAAGGGTGTCTGGATCGGGCCGGGTTCTCGATGTCCGCGGCGCGCCTGCACCTGCTCCGGAGCCTGCGGGAACGATCATCCTGTGGTTCTTCGACACGAGCACGGCCGAAACCGAGCGGCTGAAGCTCGCTCAACGGCTCGCCCAGACGGAAGCCGCGCTCGATGCGCTCACCCGGCTGATCGAGGCCGCGCCTTTCCCGATGTGGTATCGCGGGCCCGACCTTACTCTGGGGCTGGTCAACAGCGCTTTCGTCGAGGCGGTCGAGGGACGCGACGCGGCCGACGTGATCGCTCGTGCAAGCGAGCTGGTCGGCGACACCGACCGGGCCAAGGCAGCGGCTCTCGATGCCATCGAAAGCGGGAAGGCGACCTCGCGGCGGGAGGGAGCGATCGTCCGCGGCGAGCGGCGGATGCTGGAGATTGTCAACGTCCCGCTGCCAACCGGAGCAGTCGCCGGATTCGCGCTCGACGTTCAGGATCTGGAAGATTCGCGAACCGAACTCCAGCGGCATATCCAATCGCAGCGGGACCTCGTCGAGAAGATGACCGCCGGAAGCGCCCAGTTCGACGCGGATCGAAATTTGACCGTCTTCAACCGTCCGTTCGCGGCGATGGCTCAGCTCGAGCCTGAATGGCTGAGCGAGAATCCCGAGTTCGACCGGGTGCTGGAGCGGATGCGCGAGCGTAACCGGGTTCCCGAGGCTCGCGACTTCCCGACCTGGAAAGCCGAGCGGCGGGACTGGTTCACAAGTCCCGAGGAGGTGTTCGAGGAGGATTGGATGCTTCCGGGCGGCGACCATTGGCGCGTGGTTGGCCAGCCGCTTCCGGACGGCGGGCTGCGAATCTTCATGGAGGACCGTACCGAGCAAGTCCGGCTCGCTTCGGCGCGCGACACTCTGCTCAGGGTTCGTTCTGCGACCTTCGACAATCTGTTCGAAGCGATCGGAGTGTTCGCAAGCGATGGGCGGCTTTATTTGTGGAACCGCCGCTTCAGCCAAGTGTGGGACTTCGACGAGACCTGGCTTGCCGAGCATCCGAGGGTCGACGAGATGGTTCCGGCAATGGCGCGCAAGCTCGTCAATCCGACCGCCGCCGCTCAGATCCGCGAGATGGTTCGAAGGACCACCACTGAGCGCGAGCCTGCGAACGGACGTATCACGCTCAGTGACGGCCGGCATTTCGAGTTCGCCGCAGTGCCATTGCCTGACGGGAACGCGCTGTTCACGCTCGTCGATGTCACCGACTCGTCTCGAATCGAGGCGGCGTTGCGCGAGCGGGCAACGGCTCTGGAGCAGGCCGACCGGGTGAAGACCGATTTCGTCGCCAACATGAGCTATGAGCTAAGGACTCCGCTGACCTCGATTGGCGGCTTCGCCGAAATGCTTGCCCAGGGCTATGCCGGAAAGCTCACGCCACCTGCGTCTGATTATGTGGACGCGATCCTGGAATCGGTGGAGCGATTGTCGAAGCTGATCGACGACGTTCTCGACCTCACCCAAAGCGACCAGGTCGGGATCGTCCTGGAGCGCGAGCGGGTCGATCTTGGCGGCCTTTGCCGAAGCGCGGTCGATAAAATCCAGTCACGGGTAAAGGAAAAAGAACAGACTCTCGTGAGCGATATTTCCGAAGGCACCCGCTTCGTCATCGGCGATGCTCGCCGCCTTCGCGAGTCGGTCGAGCATGTGCTTTCGAATGCGATTTCCTACACCGACAGGGGCGGGAAGATCGCGTTGAAGGCCTGGGGGGACGAAGACCAGGCGATCGTGCAGGTCAGCGATAATGGCGCGGGTATCGCCAAAAAGGACCAGCCGCGAGTGTTCAACCGCTTCGATCGAATCACCCAGGACGGCGTCAGGGGCGAAGCCGCGCTTGGGCTCGGCCTGCCGCTGACCCGCCAGTTCGTCGAGGCCCATGGCGGAAAGGTCGATCTCGTCTCGGCGAAAGGCAAGGGAACGACCGTGACCCTGACGATCCCCCGCGCACCGAAATGATCCTGGCCGACGAGGGAGCGACGGTGGCGCTGGGACAAGCTCTGGCGCGGCAGCTTCGGGCAGCCGACGTCATCACTCTGTCGGGGCCGCTTGGAGTTGGAAAGACCGCGCTCGCCCGGGCGCTAATCCGGGCCCTGGGCCATATCGGCGACGTTCCGAGTCCGAGCTTTGCGCTCGTTCAGCCTTATGAGGAGCTGGACCCGGCGGTGTGGCACGTCGACCTGTACCGAATCGAAGACCCTGCCGAGATCGACGAACTCGGACTCGATTCCGTCGGCGATGCGGCGCTGCTGATGGAATGGCCCGAGCGGTCCGGTGAGGGCGCATGGCCGCAAGCGCTTCGACTCGCACTCGATTTCGAGCAGGGCGGCGCTCGGCGCTTGACAGCGACAGTGCCTCCGGCATGGCACGGCCGATGGCCTCCCGAATGACTCCGCCCGACTATGCACATGAGTTTCTTGCCCAGTGCGGCTGGGAAAACGCCCGGATTGAGCCGCTTGCGGGCGACGCCTCGTTCCGCCGTTACTTCCGGATTATCGACGGCAGCCGAACCGCGGTCCTGATGGATGCGCCGCCGCCGCTCGAGGACGTGCAACCGTACGTCGAGGTCGCCGAATGGCTTCACTCGGTGGGCCTAAGCGCTCCCGACATCCTTGCCCGCGACATCCAGCGCGGCCTCCTGCTGCTCGCCGATTTCGGCGAGCGGCGCCTTCGCGAAGTGGTCGATGGAAATCCGTCGCGAGAGCGCGAGCTGTACGAGCTTGCGGCCGACGTTCTGGTCCATCTCCACAAACATGCTCCGATGGCGGGGCTTCCGGTTCATGGGCTCGAACAATGGCTCGAGGAGCTGTCGCTGTTCACCGACTGGTATTGCCCGGCGGTCGGACTGACCGTCGACACCGATGCGTATCGCGCCGCGTGGACGGAGGTTCTTCAGCCGGTCGCCTTCGACGGACTTGGGCCGGTTACCGTTCTTCGCGATTTCCACGCCGAGAATGTGATGCTGGTCGATGGCCGGGAAGGTGTCCGCCACTTTGGTCTTCTCGATTTCCAGGACGCGCTGATCGGCCATCCTGCCTATGACCTTGCGTCGGTGCTGGAGGACGCCAGGCGGGATGTTCAGCCCGACGTCGAGCGGGCGATAATCGGCCGCTATGTTGCCGCCACCGGCAGCCCGCCGGCCTTCGAGCGCGCTTATTGGGCGCTTGCCGCGCAGCGAAACGCCCGGATCCTGGGAGTCTTCACCAGGCTGTGGAAGCGCGACAACAAGCCGCACTATACGGATTTCCAGCCGCGCATGTGGGGCCTTCTCGAACGCGACCTCGAGCAGCCGGGACTGGAGCCGGTGCGCCACTGGTTCGACGACAATGTTGCTCGGGAACATCGCGCGGCGCCCTGGGCGAAAGCGGCATGATGAAGCCCAAGCAGGCGCTCCGGCTGAAGGCGCAGATCGACGCGCAGGTACCGGGGACTGCGATGGTGATGGCCGCGGGGCTGGGCAAAAGAATGCGCCCACTCACCGCCACCCGGCCCAAGCCGTTGATCGATGTCGCCGGCAAGCCGCTGCTCGACCATCTGCTGGAGAGGCTGAAGGCTGCCGGGGTCGGCAAGGTCGTCGTCAACGTCCACTATCTCGCCGAGGCGATCGAGGCGCACCTCAAAAAGAGCCCGCATGGCCTCGACGTCGTCATCTCGGATGAACGGTCGCTTCTGCTCGAGACCGGCGGGGGCCTGGTCAAGGCGGGGCCGCTGATCGACTGCGATCCTTTCCTCGCCGTCAATAGCGACAATCTGTGGATCGACGGGCCCGCCGACACATTGCAGCTGCTCGCGTCGGGATGGGACGATAAAAAGATGGACGCGCTGCTTCTGCTGGTGCCGCACGCGCGGGCCGAAAATCACGGGGGTCGGGGCGACTTTCACCTGGACCGCACGGGTCGGCTCCGGCGCCGCGAGCGGAGCCGTGTCGCGCCGTTCGTCTATACCGGTATCCAGATGCTCTCGAAGCGGCTTCTCGAGGGCGCTCCCGAAGGCCCATTTTCGACCAACGTGCTGTGGGACAAGGCGATTGAGACCGGGCGCTGCTTTGGAGCCGTTCACCACGGCCTGTGGTTCGACGTCGGCACTCCGCAGGCGATCAAGGCGACGGAGCTGATCCTCGAGGATGCCTGAGGTCGCCGCCGAGCCTCTGCGGCGGCGCGCCGTCTTCACCATCCCCACCAACCGCTCGTTCGCCGACTCCCTGGTAGCCGGGCTGATCGCTCGCTTCGGCCGCGACCCGATGGCGCTTGCGAACGGGCGGATCCTGCTTCCCAACAACCGAGCGGTGCGAAGCGTCACCGAGGCCTTCGTCCGTGCCAGCGGCACCGGGCTGGTGCTCCCCCGGTTGATCCCGATCGGCGATCCCGAGCTCGAGGAGCGGATCGGCGGTGCGCTTGACCCGGCAGACTTCGACGATCCGGTGCCGCCGGCGGTCGATCCTCTGCAGCGGCTTCTGGCGCTTGCCGAGCTGGTCCGAGGCGAGGGGGAAAGCGCGGTCGAGGCGCTTCGCATGGCTTCCGACCTGGCACGGACTCTCGATGCTCTGCTGATCGAGCAAGTCGATCCGGCGAGACTTGCGGAAGCGGCTTCCGACGCGCCGGAGCTGGCGGGGCACTGGCAAGTATCGCTCGAACGGCTGCGCGCCATCCTCAAGCTATGGCCCGAGCGGTTGAGGGTGCTGGGCCGAGTGGATCTTGCGCAGCGCCGGAACCTGCTGCTGCATCGGCTGGCAAGGCGCTGGGCTGCCGAGCCGCCGCCGGGCTTCACAGTCACGGCTGGCATCACCACCGCGGCCCCGGCGGTCGCGGCGGTGCTTGCGGCAGTCGCTGCGATGCCGGAGGGAATGGTCGTTCTCCCGGGGCTGGCGCTCGCCTCGATGGTGCCCAAGGAGGAGTGGGACGCGCTCGGGCCGGATGAAGAGGGCCGGGGGGAGGAAACCCACCCGCAGTTTCACCTCAAGCTGCTGCTCGACCGGATGGGCATCGCCCGCGCGGAGGTGCGCCTGTGGCCGCGGGTCGGGATCGCGGCCTCGACGCCGCAGCGCTCGCGGGCGATCGCCAACGCAATGGTGTCGGCGCGCTTTTCCGAGAAGTGGAACCGGCTTGGCGCGGGCGAGCGGCGGCTGAGCGGGATCCGGACGGCGGTCCTGGCCGACTCGGCCGCAGAGGCGCAGGCAATCGCGCTGGTCATCCGCGAGGCGCTCGAGACACCGGCGAAGACTGCCGCGCTCGTCACGCCGGACCGGGCGCTTGCGCGGCGCGTTTCGGCGCTTCTCGCCCGCTGGAATATCCAGGCCGACGACAGCGCCGGAAAAACGCTTACCGAGCTTCCGCCGGGAACGCTTCTGCTCGGGATCGCGTCGGCAATTGCCGAGGAGCTAGCGCCGGTTCCGCTGCTGGCGCTTCTCAAGCACCCTTTGGTCGGCGGCGAGGACGAGCAGCGCCTCAAGTGGCTCGACGACGTTCGACTGCTCGACCTTGCGCTTCGCGGGCCAAGGCCGGCGGCGGGCCTAGCCGGCCTCGAACGCCATTTCGAGGTCAAGGACCAAGAGAGAAGCCTGAAGGGGTGCCTCGCCGCGTGGCGCCGGGTTCGCCCGGCGCTGGAGCCGCTCGACGGGAGAATAAGCGAGGCGGTGCCGCTGGCGAGCTTTGTCGGAACCCTGATCAACGCCGCTCAGTCGCTCGCGGGCGACCGGTGCTGGCGCGGGCAGGACGGCCGGATGGCCGCCGACCTGCTGGCGCAACTGCAAGCTTCAGACGAAGCGTCGCGGACCGCGCTGGCCAGCGAAGATGTGGTTGCAGTGGTCGATGAGCTTCTCGCCAGCGCAAGCGTGCGGCCACCTTATGGCGGGCACCCGCGGGTATTCATCCGGGGATTGCTGGAAGCCCGGCTTCAGCAGGCGGATTTGGTGGTGCTCGGTGGTCTCAACGAGGGGGCGTGGCCCAATCTTCCGGCGCCCGACCCATGGCTTGCTCCCAGGATCCGCGCCAATTTGCAGCTGCCGGGGCTCGAATATCGGATCGGCCTGTCGGCGCACGATTTCGCAAGCGCGCTAGGGGCTCGCGAGGTGCTGATCACCCGGGCCAGGCGCGAGGGACGCTCGCCGACGGTCGCGTCGCGATTCTGGCTGAGGCTGGATGCGATCAGCGGCGGGTTGCCGCGCGACCTCCGGCTGGAGCGGCTGACCGCGACCCTCGACGATCCTGGCGAGCCCAGG
>JACDCV010000097.1 GCA_013817375.1 Sphingomonas sp. | reverse complement strand
GGACAAAGCCCAGCGTGCCGCTTCGGCGACGACGGGGTCCGGACTGGACAAGTGCGGACGCACATCGGCGGCCAGCGCCGGATCGCCGCTATTGCCGGCAGCGATCAGGCAGTTGCGGATCATTCGATTCACTCCGATCCGCTTGATCGGCGAGCCCGCGAAACGCTCGCGGAAGCCGGCGTCGTCGAGTGCAAGGAGCTCCGCCAGCCTAGGGGCCTTCACCTCGTCGCGCGGAAGAAATGCGCGGTTTGCCGAAGCGGCATCGGCGAAGCGGTTCCATGGGCAGACCGCGAGGCAATCGTCGCAGCCATAGATGCGGTTGCCGATGGAGCGGCGATATTCGTCCGGGATCGGACCCTCATGCTCGATCGTCAGATAGGAAATGCACTTGCGGGCGTCGATCCGGTGCGGCCCGTCGAAGGCCCGGGTCGGGCAGGCGTCGAGGCAGCGGGTACAGCTGCCGCAATGGCCGCCAGTCAAAGCCGGTTCATCGGGCTCGACGTCGAGGCTCGTCAGGATCACGCCCAGGAACAGCCAGCTTCCATGCTCGCGCGAGACGAGGTTGGTATGCTTGCCCTGCCAGCCGATCCCCGCCGCCGACGCCAGCGGCTTTTCCATTATAGGAGCGGTATCGACGAAGACCTTCAGCTCGCAACCCGCCTCGTCGACCAGCCAGCGCGCCAGCGCTTTCAGCGCCTTCTTGACGGTCTTGTGATAGTCGCCGCCCTGGGCATAGACGGAGATCCGGCCCAGCGATCCCTCGCCGGCAAGCGCCAGCGGATCGGTCGCCGGCGCGTAGCTCATGCCAAGCGCGATCGCCGACCTCGCGTCGGGCCACAAAGCGGTTGGGGAGATGCGGTGGTGAGCGCGCGCCGCCATCCACTCCATCGATCCGTGGCGGCCCTCCCCAAGCCAGCGCATTAGCTCCGCGCCACTGGCGGTGACGGAATCGGCGCGAGCAAAGCCGCAGGCGGCAAAGCCCAATCGCTTCGCCTCCGCTCTTATTGCTTCCTTCAAGGCTTCGCCTTTATCCACGGGGGCTGCAATACAGGCCCGGATCGCGTTTCTCTAAGGAATTTAGGTGCTTCGACACGCAAGCGATATCCGACATTGCAGTGATTGGGCCGTCGAAGCGAAGGACCTCGTCAAGGATTTCGGCGAAACTCGGGCCGTCGACGGGGTCAGCCTCGCCGTTCCGGCGGGCTCGATCTACGGAATGCTTGGCCCCAACGGCGCCGGCAAGACGACGACCCTCAGGATGCTGTTGGGGATCATCGACCCGTCGAGCGGCAGCCGCTGCGTGCTCGGGCGCAACCGCCCGCTCGATGCCGCCCGCGAGATTGGGTATTTGCCCGAGGAGCGCGGGCTTTATCCAGCGATGCATTCGCGCGACGCGATCGCCTTCATGGGGGCGCTCCGCGGGCTTTCGCTCAAAGAAGGGCGGCGGAGAGCCGATGAACTGCTCGCTGCGCACGACCTTGGCGACTGGGGGCGAAAGCCGATCCGAACATTGTCCAAGGGGATGGCGCAGACGGTGCAGCTGCTCGGAACCATCGTCCACCGGCCGCGGCTGATCGTTCTCGACGAGCCTTTTTCCGGCCTCGATGCGATCAACCAGGCGCGGCTCGAGGGACTGATCCGGCGCGAGGCGGACCAAGGGGCGACGATCATCTTCTCGACCCATGTAATCGCGCACGCCGAGCGCCTGTGCGAGCGAGTCGCGATCATCGCTAAGGGGAAGGTCGCGTTCGAAGGCGAGGTTGACGAGGCGCGAGCGACACTCCGGCCGATCGTTCGGCTTCGCACCCGAAGCGACGACGGCGCCTGGCGCTCGGCGATCCCCGAAACCGCCAGACGCGAGGGGGCCGAATGGGTGTTCGAGCTTCCCTCGACCGGCCCCGAGCCGCTGCTGAAAGCGCTGATCGACGGCGGCGCGGGCATAGAGACTCTGGCGATCGAGCGGCCCGGGCTTCACGACGCTTTCGTGGCGATCGCCGGAAGCGCGGCCGCGGCGGCGCTGAACGAGGAGCCGGCGCAATGACCGACCTGGTTCGATCGGCCTATGTGATCGGCCGCCGCGACTTTGCGGCCACCGTCTATTCGAAGGCCTTCATTTTCTTCCTGATCGGGCCGCTGTTCCCGGTGCTTCTCGGAGCGATCTTCGGCGGTATAGGCGCCCGTGTCGCGACTCAAACGGAGCAGCCACGAGTGGCAGTGGTCGCTTCAGGCGAGGACTTTGCGAAGCTTGCCGAGGCTCATCGGAAGCTGAGCCAGGCGCTTGGCGACCGCCCGCTGGCGGAGCTGGTGCGCGTGCCGCCGGAGCCGAATGTCGAGGAGCAGCAGCGGCGGCTGCTGGCTTCCAGCGACCCGCCGGTGGTCGCTGTGCTGACCGGCGGCCTCGAGCGGCCCCACCTTATGGGAGCGATCAACCCTGTCGGGAGCACGGCCGGACAGATCGCGCTGCTGGTGGACACCGCGCGCTTTCCGCAGGATGAGGCGCCCGAGCTCGCAGTGACGGCGGTCAAGCAGGCGGCAGGGTATGTCTCGCGCTCGCGGGCGATCACCGCCCAGGCCGGGCAGATGATCCTGTTCTTCCTGACGATCATCCTTGCCGGAATGACTTTGTCCCAGCTGATCGAGGAGAAATCGAACAAGGTGATCGAGGTGCTGGCGGCGGCGGTGCCGATTGAGGCGATCTTCCTTGGCAAATTGTTCGCGATGCTTGCCGCATCCATCGTCGGCATTGTCGTGTGGGTCTCGGTGGGGGCGCTTGCAATCTCGCTGCTTGTCGAAGGTGGCACCGACTCGCTCCCGACTCCGGCCGTCGGCTCGGCGATGTTCCTGGTGCTGGTCGTCGCCTATTTCGCGATGAATTATCTGCTTCTGGGCTCGGTGTTCCTGAGCATCGGCGCCCAGGCCTCGACGGTCCGCGAAGTGCAGACCCTGTCGATGCCGGTGACGGTCGCGCAGGTGCTGATCTTCGGGTTTGCAGCTTTTGCCGTCGGCACGCCGAACTCGCCGCTGGCGATCGGCGGCGCGCTGTTCCCCTTATCCTCGCCGCTGGTGATGGTAGCGCGTGCCGCGGAGCTGCCCGAGCTTTGGCCGCATGTCGTTGCCATAATGTGGCAGGCTTTGTGGGTGGGGCTGATCGTGGTTGTCTCTGCGCGCCTGTTCCGGCGAACCGTCCTCAGTTCGGGCCCCGCTCGCCGACGCTGGTGGAAGCGCGCGAGCGCCTGACAGTGGACGTGCGATATGCCGCAAGATCCCTCGCCGAGTGCGCCGGGCCGAGTCGCCCCGTCGTGACCAGTTTCTTGAAGTCCGACCAATTGTCGAAATGCTGGAGCTGGCGGTGGTAGTAATTGACATACTCCAGCGCTGCGAGGCTGGTCAGAACCAGCGCTGCAATCACAGGTCCGGTGAAACCGCGCAGTAGGAACGCCGCGCCCGAGGCGACGACTGCCAGGAAGACGAGCGCCAGTAGCGGCCGTTGAGCGGCGTCCGCCATCGGTAGCCATCGAAGGAAGAGGCTCCGGTCCCCTCTCAGCCGGCGGGCCAATGCGAGCCAGTAAATCGCGCCCACGACGAGCAGGCCGCAGGTCGGAAGGATTGCCGCCGCGAGCACTGCTGCATCGAGGAAATTTCGGGGAGGCGCCAGGTAGATGGCCATCGCCGGCACGAGCACGACGTTGACGGCCTCGATCGTCCCGTAACTCTGGAAGTTGCGGGGCGATTTGCGACCCTGCGTCACCGCCGGCCCAGCTCAGACAGTGGAGATGTCCGGCGCGTCCTCGGCCTTCATGCCGACGACATTATATCCTGCATCGACGTGGTGAATTTCGC
The DNA here is from genome assembly GCA_013817375.1 of Sphingomonas sp. Taxonomy (GTDB): domain Bacteria; phylum Pseudomonadota; class Alphaproteobacteria; order Sphingomonadales; family Sphingomonadaceae; genus Sphingomicrobium. Next base: position 3,891 of record JACDCV010000097.1, on the reverse strand, counting down.
CGGTAACGCCGCTGGCGAGGTCGGAGAGCAAATATAGAGCGCCGCCGCCGACATCCTCGATGGTCACGTTGCGGCGGAGCGGCGAATTATATTCGTTCCACTTCAATATGTAGCGGAAATCGCCGATCCCGCTCGCGGCCAGGGTCTTGATCGGACCCGCCGAGATCGCGTTCACCCGGACCCCTTCCGGCCCCAGGTCCATCGCCAGATATTTGACGCTTGCCTCAAGCCCCGCCTTGGCGACGCCCATCACATTATAGTGCGGGATGACCTTCTCGGCCCCGTAATATGTGAGGGTCAGAAGCGATCCGCCCGGGCTCATCATCGGCCGCGCGCGCTGGCACACCGCGATGAAGCTGTAGACCGAGATGTTCATGGTCATCAGGAAATTGTCGAGGCTGGTGTCGACGAACTGTCCGCGGAGCTCATTCTTGTCGGAAAAGCCGATGGCGTGGACGACGAAGTCGATCGTCTCCCACTTGGCGCGAAGCTCGGCGAACATCTTGTCGAGCGCTTCCATGGAGCTGACGTCGCAGTCGATGAGCGTGTCGGAGCCAAGCTGCTCCGCAAGCGGACGAACGCGCTTTTCGAGGGCCTCGCCCTGGTAGGAGAAAGCCAGCTCGGCACCGGCCTCGCCGAGTGCCTTTGCAACCCCCCAGGCGAGGGAGCGGTCGTTCGCGAGGCCCATGATCAGCCCGCGCTTGCCTTTCATCAGTCCGCTCAAAGCTCAGGCTCCCCTTGTTGCGCGCGAGGCTCCACATCCTCGCCAGGCTGCGGCTCCTCGACCTCGAGCTCGTCCTTGAACGGCCCGCTGTACACCTCGCCCTTTAGCGCCGTGGGCTCGACTTCGGCTAGGGCCGCGTTCAGCTCGGCACCGGTGACTACGCCAAGGCCGATGATGAAGAAGAAGATCAGGACCACCATCACGCCGGCGAGGCTGCCGTAGGTGAGGTCGTAGCCGCCAAACAGCGACAGCGCCCAGGGAAGCACTTCGACCGTTGCCATCCACCACAAGGTGATCAGAAGCGCTCCGGGCCATTTGAGGCATTCGCCCTTGCGATATCGCGCCGGCGTCAGCGCGTAGAAGAGCGCGTAGACGGTGCCGAACAAAGCAAGACCGGGGAGAATCCGGAAATAGGCGACCATGGTTTCAACGTTTTCGGTAAGCGGAAACCAGTTTTCCATGACCGTCTGGATGGACCGCAATGCAACGGTAAGTGCGAACGCGAACATCATCAGGATCACCGAGGCAACGATGAGCGCGATCGACCACAGCCGATATTCCCAGAAAGGCGCGGAATATTTGACCCCATAGGCCCGGCGGAGGATGTCGCGCACCGTCTCGATGAAGCTGCCGGCGGTCCACAGGCCGACGAGCGCGCCGAGCCACAGCAATGGCCCTGTGCGGGCATGAAGCGCCTCCAGGACCGGCTCGCGAAGGGTCTGCGCGACCTGGGGCGGAAGCTGCGCCAGGATCGTCGCGACCGCCATTGATCCCGATTCCGTCTGCCCGAGCAGTGTCGTCAGAGCAGTCGCAACGATGAAGAAGGGGAAGAGGGCGAGAAGCGCGAGGAAAGCGAGGTTCCCGGCATGGATGAATCCGTCGTTATAGACTCCGACGGAGACCCGCTTGATCACCTCGAACGGGTAAGCGCCGGGCTTCAGGTTTGCGGTGACTTCCTTGCCGAATGCCGCGGCGAGGCTGGCCTGCTGCTTCCGCCGTTCTTCCGGCGCTAGCGGGGAATGGTCCTGCATCGGGCGCTTCGCCTAGACGCCGAGCGACGCGCGCGGGTTGCCGCCGCCGTCCCAGCTGGCGGCAAAGGCCTCGAGGTCGCTATCGCCTGACGGCAAATGCACCTCGATCGTCACGAGTTCGTCACCGCGAGTGCCGCTCTTGCCGGTAAAGCCGCGCCCCTTGAGGCGAAGCACGCGCCCCGACGAACTGCCCTTGGGGATCGTCAGCATCACTGGTCCGTCGGGCGTCGGCACCTTGATCTTGGCGCCGAGCACCGCCTCCTTGAGGGTCACCGGAAGGCGAAGCCGGATGTCATTGCCTTCCCGGCCGTAGAAGGGATGCGGCTGGATCGCGACGGTCACGAGCGCGTCGCCATTTCCGGCGGGCCCGGGCTGGCCCTTTCCGGCGAGGCGGATCCTGGTGCCGTCCTCAAGACCCTTGGGCAGCTTGAGGTCGATCGTCTTGCCGTCGGACAAGGTGATCCGCTGCGGCTCGAGAGTGGCCGCATCGACGAACGGGACCGTCAGCCGGTACGCGATATCGGCGCCCTTCTGCGGCGGCTGCGCGCGCTGGCGAAAGCCGCCACCCGGGCGCGCGCCGCGCGGCGCATTGGCTCCGAACAATCCTTCGAAAAGATCGCCCAGGTCGGCGCCTTCGCCGAAATTGCTGTTGGAGAAGCCCTCAAACCCCGGCCTGCCCGGACCTGCGCTGCCCGGCCGTCCGCCAAAGCCGCCGCCGAACGGCATTTTGGGATTGCCTTCCTCGTCGATCTCGCCGCGGTCGTACCTTGCCCTCTTGTCCTTGTCCGACAGCAGGTCGTAGGCGCGAGTCACATCGGCGAAGCGCTCCGCCGCCTTGGGATTGTCGCTGTTGCGGTCGGGGTGAAGCTGCTTGGCGAGGCTTCGATAGGCCTTCTTGATCTCGGCCTCGTTCGCCCCGCGCTTCAGCCCCAGTTTCTGGTACAGGTCCATTGCCATCGCCCGCTGCACTCACCCAGCGCGGCGAAAATGTCCACCGCCCGCAACCCTGCAAGGTTTCGCATCGGCGTGACAGCGGCTAGGCCGGGGTGATGTTCGTCACCCATCTGGAATGCTCGCTTACCGGCGAGCGCTACCCCGCCGGCCAGCTCCACAACCTCTCCACAGCCGGAAAGCCTTTGCTCGTCCGCTACGATCTCGCAGCTGCTCGCGAAACTCTGACGAAGGACAGCATCGCCGGCCGCGAGCCGACGATGTGGAAGTGGAAGGAGCTTCTGCCGCTGCCGCAAGGCGTTGCGCCGGTGTCGCTCGGGGAGCCGCGAACCCCGATCGTCCCTTTGCGCCAAAGTGCCGCCCGCGAGGGCGCGCGCGAGCTTCTGGTCAAGGACGAGGGGCGACTCCCGACCGGCTCGTTCAAAGCGCGTGGCCTGGCGGTGGCGGTGACGATGGCAAAACATTTCGGTGTGGAGCGGATCGCGCTTCCCACCAACGGGAACGCCGGCGCCGCACTCGCCGCCTACGGAGCGCGCGCTGGGATACCGACGCTCGTAATCTGCCCTGCCGAGACTCCCGAGATCAACGTCCGCGAGACGGCTGCTTACGGCGCCCAGGTGTGGGTCGCAGACGGGCAAATCGACGAATGCGGGCGGCTGATCCGCGAAGGCGCCGCGAACGGGCGCTGGTTCGACTGCTCGACCCTCAAGGAGCCCTATCGCCTGGAGGGCAAGAAGGTGATGGGCCTGGAGCTGGTCGAGCAGCTCGGCTGGAAGGTTCCTGATGCGATCTTCTATCCGACTGGCGGCGGCACCGGCCTGATCGGCATGTGGAAGGCGTTCGACGAGATGGAGGCGGTCGGGCTGATCGGCCCTGAACGGCCGCGAATGTACGCGGTCCAGGCCGAGGGTTGCGCTCCGATCGTCCGGGCGTTCGAGCGCGGGGACGAATTTGCCGAGCGGTGGGAAGGCGCTGCGACGGTCGCGACCGGAATCCGGGTGCCGAGCGCGGTCGGCGATTTCCTGATCCTGCGCGCGGTGCGCGACAGCGGCGGCGCCGCGATTGCGGTTGACGAGCAGTCGATTCTGCAGGCGGTCGAGGATGCGGCGCGTGACGACGGAATGCTCCTGTGCCCCGAGGGCGGGGCAGTGCTCGGGGTTTGGCGGGAGGCGCTTCGGCTTGGGC
>JACDCV010000096.1 GCA_013817375.1 Sphingomonas sp. | reverse complement strand
CTTCAAGGCCGCGCAGTCGATCCCGGATCAGGCCGAGGCGAGCGAGAAAGACGAGTCCGGCCCGGTCGAGCAGCGAAGCGCCTCGATCCTCGTGGTCGATGACGACCCCGACGTCCGCGACTTCATTGCCGAGGCGCTCGCCGACGACGGCTATCGTGTCCGCGACTGCGCCGACGGCCGAACCGCGCTCATGGAGTACACGAAAGAGCGGCCGGACCTTGTGGTGCTCGACTTCGTGATGCCGGAGATGTCGGGCGCCGAGGTCGCAAGCAGGATGCTGGAGGAGGCGCCGGAGCAGAAAATCCTGTTCGTCTCCGGATATAGCGAGACCGACGCGATCAAGCGCATCGCCCCGGATTCGCCCCTGCTTGCAAAGCCGTTTCGATCGGAAGCCCTGAGCAAGGCTGTTCGAAGGGCGCTGGCTTGAGCGTCAAGCAGCGCAAGCCTGGCTCGCGCGTTCAACGGCCATGAGCATCCTCCTCGCCCTTGTCGCCTTCGCTTCGCCATCCGGATTTGCCGCCGACTATCGGCTCGCCAACCCCAAAGCGATCGAGCTGTTCGAGCAGAACCCACGGCTGATGCGCTGGGCGGTGGAGAGGTTCGATTCGAACGGCGACGGGCATTTGTCGATCCTGGAAGCCGACCGCGCTGCCGAGGATTTCAAGCGAATCGCCGACGGCGACCGCGACGGGCGAGTGACGCCCGCCGAATATCGCTCCGCGTTCGACTTCATCGTTGCGAGATGGGCGTTGCGCTGATCGCCTGACGTCGCCACTGGCCTTAAGGCCCGACATCGCCGGCACGGTGCTGTACCCTCGCAACCCGCCGCGCCTCGTAGCCGAGGGCCGTCGCGACATCATTGTCCCAACCGTAGGCGTCCTGCGCATATTGCACCCGGCCATTATCGCCCAGAAAAGCAGTGTGATAGACCAGCCGGACCGGGATTTCGGCGTTGAGATCGACAAACGTCTGATCGCCGGTGGCCATCGCCTTGTTGAACTTGTCGAGGACCCCGTCGTCCTGCGCGAGCATCCGCGCAAACTGAAGCGCGTTTTGAACCCGAACGCAGCCGTGGCTCCGGTGCCGTTCGTCCTGACTGAACAGCGCCTTTGCCGGGGTGTCGTGAAGGTAGATCGCCTCGTCGTTCTTCATGTCGAACTTGACCTCGCCGAGCGCGTTGTCCGGGCCCGGCTGCTGAACCCAGTATCCGTCCTTCCGAATGAAGTTGTTCTGCTGGAGCCAGGAGTTGCTCTTCTTCGAAATCTCGTCCTCGGCAATCGACTTGGGAACCGTCCAGGTCGGGTTGGCGACCAGCTGATACATCGGCGATCCCAGCTGCGGAGTCTCCCAGCCAGGCTCGCCGACGACGACTCGCCGCTGGTTGCGTGGCTGGCCGTCGCGGAAATAGGTGAGCATGGTCGCGGCGGTATTGACGTCGATCCGGGTCGCCGGTGGTTCGCGTTCGAGCCAGCGAAGCCGCTCCATCGCAACCGCGAGCTTTCGCGCCCTGTCCTTGGGCCCGCCGTTCAACGCTTCGACTGTGTTCGGCCCGACGACGCCGTCCGGCTTGAGCCCTGAATCCGCCTGCCACTGCGCCAGCGCCTTCGACAGCTCCGGAGTGAACACGTTTGTCGGCTGGGCCTGCGGAGCCTGCTGGCCTTGCTGCGCCTGGTCGTTCTGCTGGCCTTGCTCGGCGCCCCCGGCCTGGGGTTGCGCCGCCAGATAGCCCTGGGCGCGAAGGTTTTGAGCGACTGCCGGAACGCGCGGGTCGGTGCCGCCCTGCTTGATCACATCGCCGGTCGCCGGAATGCTGGCGCCGGCAAGATCAGGCGAGCTTTCCACCAGTTGGACGAAAGCGTTGGAGAGCGCCTTATACTCGGCGGTTTGAGGCGCCAGCGAGTCGAGCCATTCGGCAAGCTTGTTTTCGGACAGCGCCTGATCGAGGCCCGCCTCGACCTCCACCTTGGGACGCGGGATGGTATAGACGTCGCGGATCTTGGTCGGATCGACCTTGCCGTTGGCAAGCGCGGATGCATAATTGAGAACCGCGCTTCGAAGGTCGCCCTCGCCCGCCGCAGCGGTATCGCCCTTGAAGAACAAATCGGTCGTCAGCCCGTGCTTGGGCGAGGCGTTTAGCGCGCCGGCCAGCTGCTCCTGGCTGCTCTTCTGGCCAAGACTGAGGCTCGGCCCGCCGCCATCGCCATTGCCGTTATTGCCGCAGCCGGCAATCGCCAGAGAGGCGGCCGAGATCATGAGGAATTTGCGAATCAATTGGTTGCTCCTGTCGGTTCCTTTCGCAAGAGAACCCCTGGAAGCAGCGTCCCGATCCATCGCATTCAAATGAAACGTCCCCGGGAGCGCCGGCTTGGGTCAGCCGGCCATTCGCTTGTTGGCGAGGCCCACGACCATCTCGTTGGCGCGCGCATAGCTAAGCGGCCGGCCGAACAGATAGCCCTGGATCGTGTCGCAGCCGAGTTCGCGCATCCGCTCGAAATCCTCGGGTGTCTCGACTCCCTCGGCGGTGACGGACATCCGGAAACTCTGGGCAAGCTGAACGATCGACTGGATGATCGCGATATTGTCCGGGCGAGTCCCGGCCTCGCGGACGAAGCTTCCGTCGATCTTGAGTTTGTGGAAGATCGCCTTGTTCAGATAGCCGATCGAGGAATAGCCGGTGCCGAAGTCGTCGAGCGCGATTCCGACCCCCAGAGCCCGGAGGCGCCCGAGGACGTCGAGCGTCGGCCCGTTATCGCCAAGGAATACGCCTTCGGTGACTTCGAGCTCCATTCGGTTGCCCTGCACCCGGTGGCGGGCAAGCGCCTCACTCACCAGATTCGGAAGCGACGGAAGGATGATCTGCTTCGGGCTGACATTCAGCGATACGCTGATCGCCTCCGGCCAGGTCGCGGCAGCGCGGCAGGCTTCGTCGATTACCCATTCGCCGATCGCCGGCATCACGCCGATTTCCTCGGCGACCGGGATGAAGTCGTTTGGCGGCACCAGGCCGCGGGTGGGGTGGTTCCAGCGGATCAGCGCCTCGAAGCCGACCAGCTTCTGGTTGCGAGCCGCGATGAGCGGCTGGAACACCAGGTGGAACTGCTTGTTTGCAAGCGCCGCCCGAAGGTCCGCCTCCATCCGCACCCGGTCTTCCTTTTCCGACTGAAGCTCGGAAGAGAAATAGCGGGCTATACCGCGCCCGGCGCCTTTCGCCTCGTAAAGCGCGAGGTCGGCTTTCAGGATCAAATCATCGACCGTTGCCCCGTCCATCGGGCCGAAGGCGCAGCCGATCGACACTCCGATCTCGATCCTGGTGCCGTCGATATCGTAATGCTGCTTGACCGAATCGATGATCCGCTGGGCAAGTTGCTCGACCTTGGTCCGGCTCTGGGCGTCGGGGATGACGACCGCAAATTCGTCGCCGCCCATCCGCCCTACGCTTCCGCCCGATCCGACTTCCTGCACCAAGCGCTTGGCGACGGCCCGAAGCACGGCATCCCCCTTGGGGTGGCCGAAGGTGTCGTTGACCGGCTTGAAGCCGTCGAGATCGAGAAACAGGATGGCGCAGGCATGGTTCGCCGCGGTCGCGGCGCGAAGCGCTTCGCCGAGCAGCTGGCGGACCCGGCCGCGATTTGGAAGGCCGGACAACACGTCCATGTTGGCCAGGTGAGTCAGCCTCTCCTGGGTCTGGCGGATTTCGGTGATGTCGGATCCCACTCCGCGGAATCCTTCGAAACGGTCGGCCGTGTCGATGATCGGATCGCCCGCAATCGAAATCCAGCGCGACCCGTGAGTCGTCTCAAGCTCCATCTCGAGGTTCGCGAAGGGCGCCTTTTCGAGCAGTTTGCGGCCAAGCTCGGCCTTGCCGCCAAGCAAGGCGGGAAGCGAGTGGCCGAGAAGCTGGCTCGCGGGCCGGCCGAGAAGCGCGATCATGCGCGAAGAAATATAGGTGGTTCGATTTTCGGAATCGACCTCCCACAGCCAGCCGACGCCGCGCTGCTCATATTCCTGAAGGAGAAGCGACGCGCTCTCGCTTTGCGAGCCGACGTCGGCATTGGTCTTGAGCTGAGCGAAAGCCCAGCGAGCGACCGCGAGCACTCCAAAGATCGCAACTCCAAGAGTGAAGAGGATCGTCAGCATATGCTCGAAGGGCACGCTGCCGCGGCCGATTACGAGCACGACGCTGAGGCCGGCGGTGAAACTTGCCATCCAGGCGATCACGCACGGGAGCACGACCACCAGGCCAAGCGAGGCAATTCCGAGCCCGGCGGTGATCGACGCCAGGACGACTTGCGAATTGGCAGTCAGGGTCGGGAACACATAAAGCGGAAGCGACAGCCACAATGCTGCCCGGGCGCTGACATCGGCCACCATCACCCAGTCCGGAAGCCGGCCGCCGGAGCGGCCGACATGAGTAATCGCCTGGGTTCGCGCCATCTGCATCGCCAGCATGTTCGCTGCCGCGACCGCCAGCGCCCAGCCACCGAGCCAGACGAGCGACACCTCACTCCACAAACAAGCGATTACCATCGCCGCAGCAACGACATTGGCGGCAGCGAAGAAGGGGGCGAGATGGGCCCGCGCAAGCAGCTGCGCATCGCGAAGCGGCGAGTTTTCCAAATCGGCCTTGCCGGCCGAAAAGGCGAGCGATTCCCCGTCCGGAAGCCGGGCAGAGATCATCCTTTTGTAACGGTCTGGGGCTTCGTACATCCGCGTCCCGCAATTCTGGTCGAGTGAAGCTCTACCCGCCAGATGTTGAAACGCGGTTAAGAACCAGGTCAGCCGGCCGGAAGCCCCAATTCGTCCAGTCCACGGGTGGTGATCGGATGGTAGAGCGGCCGGGCCTTCGGATAGATACGGGCAGCGATCGGCCGGCCCCATTGCTGGTCCTTGGCCAAAGCTTCGATCAGCGGAGCGACGAACTTGCGCCGACCCTGGGTCGTCAGGAATCGCTCCAGCGCCGGAACCGCCGGGTCGTAGCGGTTGGCGACCGCAAGCTCGAGCCACGCGAACAGCACTTCATTGTTGCCGGCCGCGTTGAGCCGGAGCTGCCGGTCGAGCTCGCCCAGTCGCCTGGTCGGAAGCTTGCGCGGGAGGCCGTTGAGGAAGCGCAACTTCTCGGCGGTGGTCCAGCCGGCAAAGCCGGTCGGGACCGCTCCCCCGCCCTTGAAACCGGCGATTGCCCGGTCGACCGCGGCGAAGGCCGAAGGCGCGGGCCGAGCGACGTTCGACGGGAGTCCTGGCTGGTACACCCACTCGTCGAGCATCAGCTTCTTTTCGAGCGCTGAATCGCCCTTCACCAAATGCTCGCGAAGGTCGGCAAGGAAGCGCGCCGAGGTCATCGGCTCGAATGCGTAGCGGTCGAAATAGGAGCGCAGATAAGCGTCCCACGCCTCACGGCCGACGATGCTTTCGATCGTTCGCAGAAAAATCGCGCCCTTGTCATAGACGATTCCGGTGGCGCCGCCCTCGGGCGTGGCTTCTGCGGGCGGCAGGTTGAGGCGAGTCGTCGGGTCGCTCATCCCTTCCTCATCGAGCGTCTCCATCATGTCGTCGAAGCTCAGCGCCGCCTCCTGCTGGGCGCGGCGGGTGCCGTAGATCGCCTCCATGATCCGATTCTCGAAATAGTTGGTGAAGCCCTCGTTGAGCCAGCTGTCGGCCCAGGTCGCGTTGGTGACGAGGTTCCCGGACCAGCTGTGCGCAAGCTCGTGGGCGACCAGGCTCACCAGGCTCTTGTCCCCGGCGATGAATGTCGGGGTGAGGAAGGTGAGGGTCGGATTTTCCATCCCGCCATAGGGAAAGGAGGGGGGAAGCACGAGCATGTCGTAGCGGCCCCAGCGATAGGGGCCGTAGAGCTTCTCAGCCGCCTCGACCATTTTCTCGGTGTCGGCGAGTTCGGCCGCTGCCCGGTCGAGCATTGCCGGCTCGGTCCACACGCCGGTTCGCGGCCCAAGCTTCCTGAAAGCGATGTCGCCGGCAGCGATCGCGATCAGATAAGGCGCGACCGGCTTGTCCATCCGGAAACGGAAGGCGCGGCGGCCCTCGCCGGCTGGCTCGCCATTGGGAGTCAGCCGCTCGCCCGACATCACGACATTCAGCGGCTCAGGCGCGGTGACGGTGGCGCTCCACGTCTGGCGGATCCCGGGCGAATCCTGGGTCGGGATCCAGGTGCGGTTGAGAGTCGGCTGCCCCTGGCTGAACAGATAGGGGTGCTTTTTACCCGCCGTCTGCTCCGGCACCAGCCATTGAAGCGCCTCGGCATCCGGACCCGACCGATACCGGATCACGATCTTCTTGGTGTCGGGGCCAAGCGCGATCGTAAGCGGCGCACCCATCTTCGGGTCGTCGGTCCCAACCTTGTAGTCGAGCGGCTTGCCCGCAGCGTCGGCGACCGACTGAATCTCGAGATTGTCGGTGTCGAGGATGATCTCCTTCGCGTCGGGCTTGCGGTCGATGTCGAGGGTGGCAGTGCCGCCGACCCGCTTCGCCCGGAAATCGAGAGCGAGGTCGAGCGCGACATCATTCACTCGAGCTTCCAGCGGACGGGCGTAGCTGTGGGGGTCGCGCGCATCGGCCGTCGTGAGAATCGGCGCGCTTTCGGTCCCGCCGCTCGCCTCGACTGCGCTGTTGTGCGTTCCACCGACCCCGCAGGAGGCTGTGATCAGCGCCACGGCGCCAAGTGCAAGGGTACGCAACAGGATCATCTTTTGCTCCTCCCGGACGCCAAAAACGCGCATCGGCCGTGCAGGTGTCGAAAGCAGAGTGAGAGCGCCTCGTCCAGACTTGCTCGCAACTGGGCGAAGATGGCCCTATATCGCCCCAATGGCGACCGACAGCGCAACGTTGAGCCAGCAGCCGACCGCGCAGCAGCGCCGGCGGAGCAACACTCCGAAGATCGATTCCCCGGCCCGGCCGATTCTGGAGGGAGTCGGCCTCGACGCGCCCTTCTTCGAGGACAAGAACCGCGCCTTCTGGTACCTGCAGAGCCTCGGCTGGACCGGCTATTTCCTGCTTCGGTCGCTCTCCGGTTTTGCCAACAACATGGGCCCGATGTGGATCGTCCACACGGCGCTCCTGACCGCGACCGGCTATTCGCTGACCCTTCTGATGGGCGCTCTGTTCCGGCGCCTGATCAAGATGCCGGTGGTTTGGACCGTGGTCCTGTCGCTGGTCGCGGTGGTGATCGCCGCGGTCACCTTCTCGGTCATCGAGACGTGGAGCTACGCGACCTTCCTCAAACCCGATTCGCGGCCCGTTGGCTTCGAATATATGGGCGCGATCCTGCTGAATTTCGCGCTTCTGGCCGCCTGGGCAGCGCTGTATTTCGGGATCAATTATTACATCCTGCTCGAGGAGCAGATCAATCAGCGCGAGCGGCTGGAGAGCCAGGCGTCGTCGGCGCAACTGGCGATGCTCCGCTACCAGCTCAACCCGCACTTCCTGTTCAATACGCTGAACTCGATCTCGACGCTTGTGCTCCTCAAGCAGACGGAGCGGGCGAACGCGATGCTCGCCCGATTGTCGTCCTTCCTTCGCTACACGCTCGCCAACGAATCGACCGCGAAGGTGACCCTTGCCCAGGAGGTCGAGACGCTGAAGCTCTACCTCGAGATCGAGAAGATGCGGTTCGAGGACCGGATGCGACCGCACTTCCGGATCGAGGGCGAGACGATCGGCGCCAAGCTGCCGTCGCTATTGCTCCAGCCGCTTATCGAAAATGCGATCAAATATGCGGTCACGCCGAGCGAAA
>JACDCV010000095.1 GCA_013817375.1 Sphingomonas sp. | reverse complement strand
GCAATGGCTGGGCCGCTTTGCCGGTGCGTTCATCGTCATCAGCCACGACCGCACCTTCCTCACGCGGCTGACGAAAAGCTGCATCTGGCTCGACCGCGGGACTCTTCGCAGGGCGGAGATCGGTTTTGGCGGGTTCGAGGCCTGGACCGAGAAGGTCTATGACGAAGAGGCGAGGGCCGCCCAGAAACTCGATGCAAAGCTTGCGATCGAGCTTCGCTGGCTGGAACGCGGAGTGACGGCCCGGCGGCGGCGCAACCAGGGGCGGCTGTCCAAGCTCCAGGACATGCGCGCCGAGCGGGCGTCGATGCTCGGGGCAGCCGGAGCGGCCAAGCTTGGCCTCGCCAAGGACGACGTTCGATCGAAATCGGTGATCGAGGCGCAAAAGGTCAGCAAGAGCTTCCCCGGATCGGGGTCCGGGGCAGGCGCCGAGCGCATTATCATCAGCAACTTCTCGCTCCGGATCCAGCGCGGCGACCGGATCGGCCTGGTTGGCCCCAATGGCGCCGGCAAGACCACGCTCCTCAACCTTCTGACCGGCGAGATAGAACCCGACAGCGGTACTGTCGTTCGAGCGAAAACGCTGTCTGGGATCATCATCGACCAGCAGCGCAAGCTGATGGAGCCGGAGCGGACGGTCCGCGATGTGCTTGCGCAAGGCGGCGACTGGATCGACGTCCGCGGGCACAAGAAGCACGTCATTGGCTATTTGAAGGAATTCCTGTTCGACCCGGCAATTGCCGATGCGCCTATCGGGTCGCTGTCGGGCGGCGAGCGGTCGCGCCTGCTGCTGGCGCGCGAGTTCGCCCGCGAGGCGAATTTGCTGGTCCTGGACGAGCCGACCAACGACCTCGATCTGGAGACCCTCGACCTGCTTCAGGAAGTGATCGCCGATTATGAGGGCACGGTGCTGCTGGTCAGCCACGACCGCGACTTTCTCGACCGGACGGTGACGATCACACTTGGCCTGGACGGGTCCGGGCGGGTGGACATCGTCGCTGGTGGTTATGGCGACTGGGAGAAAAGACGGAACGCTCCTCCCCGGAACGGGGAGGGGGACCGCCGCGCAAAGGGTGGCGGTGGAGGGGCGGCGGCGCGGGGCTCGAAACCCCCTCAACCGCCTTCGGCGGCCCCCCTCCCGCTGCGGGGGAGGAATAAGCTCACCTACAACGACCAGCGCGACCTCGACCGGCTGCCGGGGGAGGTGCAACGGCTGGAAGGCGAGATCGCGAAGGCCGAGGAAGCGCTCCACGACCCCGACATCTATTCGCGCGCTCCCGACCTTTTTGCCGAGTTGACCGCAAGGCTGGTGACGCTTCGGAGCGAAAAAAACGCGGCCGAAGAGCGGTGGCTGGAAGTCGCGGCAATGGCCGAGGAGCTGGAGCGGTCACAGGCTTGATACTTGATCGCGGCCACTTGCTCGCCACCTTGGATGAATGATCGACATCCGCACCTTCGACAGCCTCGGCCACGCCAACCATGGCTGGCTCGACGCCCGCCACCATTTCTCCTTCGCCAATTACCATGAGCCGTCGCGAATGGGGTGGGGGGCAATCCGGGTCTGGAACGACGACCGGATCGGCGCCAAGAGCGGCTTCCCGCCGCACCCGCACCGCGACATGGAAATCATCACCTACGTGCGCACCGGCGCGATCACCCATCAGGATTCGATGGGGAACAAGGGCCGGACGGGCGCGGGCGACGTGCAGGTGATGAGCGCCGGCACCGGGGTCACTCACGCCGAATATAATCTCGAGGACGAGGACACGACCCTGTTCCAGATCTGGGTGCTGAGCGACAAGCCCGGCGCCAGCCCGAGCTGGGGGGCGATGCCGTTTCCCAAGGACAGCCGCGAAGGCCAGTTTCAGCTGCTTGCGAGCGGCGATGCGGACGATGGCGCACTGACCATCAATTCCGACGCGCAGGTGCTTGGCGCAACGCTCGCTGCCGGCAACAGCCTGACCTATGAGCCGGACCCGGCGAGGCACGTCTATCTGGTGCCCAGCGGCAGGGTGCGGGTGAACGGTCAGCAGGCGAATGCTCGCGACGGCATCGCCATCAGCGGCGAAAGCAAGGTCATAATCGAGGCCGAGGAGGCGACCGAGCTGGTGCTGGTAGACGCTCGCTAAAAAGCCTCCAGTCGACGCAGGTTCATGTAAGCTGTGCTTGAAAAGGGGCTTGCGCCAAGGCATTTAAAGGCCGGACGCGATAAAAGCGTACTCCACTGAATCACTGGGGGAATATGAAGGCGCGCTGGCAAATCATTGTCGCTGCATCGGCTGCTTTGCTTGGCGCCGGAACGCCTGCGCTTGCGCAAGAGGCTAACCCGCCTGCCCAGAGCGAGCTGATCGGGTCTCCCCAGCTTCGCGACTTCAACCTCAACGGCACGGTAACCCGCGAGGCTCAACAGCCGGCGCAGCGCCAGCCGGAGGCGCAGCAGACGACAAACACGACGTCGCAGGCTTCGACAGCACGGCCGTCGCAGCCGGTTCGCGAGTCCGCCGCTGCAGCCTCTCGCCCCGAACCGGCGCCCCGCGAAGAACGAGCGCGCGAGTCAGCGTCAGTCAGGCTCGAGCTGCCGCCACCGACGCCGGCGCGCCGAACCCCCGCTCCGGCGGTCGCGGACGCGCCGCCGCTGACCGCTTCTCCGGCCTTCGATCCGGCCCCCGCCGAGAGCAGGCTCGACGTTTCGCAGGACGACGTACCGATTATCCCCTGGCTGATCGCCGCTCTTGCGCTTGCCGCTACGGCCGCCTGGTTCTTCCTTCGTCAGCGCCCGCGCGAAAGCTTTGCCGGCGGACGCGGCCTTGCCTTCGAGGCGCCGGCGCCGGCTCCGCCGCAGCCGGTGCGAACCCGGCCGCCAGCCGCGGCGCAACCGTCGAGCGATATCGTGTCGATCCGGCTGCGGCCGTGGATCGAGATCGAGTTCAATCCGCAGCGCGCGGTGGTGGATGCCGAGAAAGCCGCAATCCAGTTCGAGCTGACGGTGTTCAACTCGGGAAACGCCCCGGCGCGTGACGTTCTGGTCGAAGCCTGTCTGTTCAACGCGGGTCCGATGCAGGACCAGCAGATCCGGACCTTCTTCGACAATCCGGTTGCTCAGGGTCAGCGGGTGCCAGTGATCGGGCCCAAGCAGCGAGTGGTTCTGAACACCGCGGTCCTGTTGCCGCGCGACCAGGTTCGGCCGTTCGAGATCGAAGGGCGCCATTTATTCGTGCCATTGGTCGCCTTCAACGCCCTCTACGGCTGGGGGAGCGGCGAAGGCCAGAATTCGGTCAGCTACCTCGTCGGGAAAGACACTGGAGCCGCGAAGCTGGCGCCATTCCGCCTCGACTTGGGCCCACGGATGTTCCGCAATCTCGCCGCCCGCGAGCACGAGCTTAAGCTTCGCAAATGATCAGGTTCGTTCTGAATCGGTGACCTCGAGATGCGTTGAGCGGCCGTCGATGCTGAACGCGCCCGGGCCGGCGAACACCAGGTACAGGAACACGAAGCTGAACAGGATGGCGGCATCCCCGCCATTGTTGACCGGGAAGGCGTTCTGCGGCGCGTGGGCCATCCAATAGGCTACGGCCATGGTGCCAGAGGCCAGGAAAGCCGCGGGACGGGTAAACCACCCCAATGCGATCAGCACGCCGGTGACTAGCTCGACGATCCCGGCAAAAGCTCCGGGATTATCGAACGCCAGGCCGCTGCCTGCCCGCTCGCCAGAAGGGAATCCCAGGAACTTCTGGGTTCCGTGCGCCAGGAACAGCAGCGCCGTCATGATCCTGAGCACGCCGAGCATCTGCGGGGCCCATTTCGTCAGTGCATTCGCGTTCATCCCAATGCCCTCTTCTGTTTGAACCTCTACAATACGGCGCTGTTGTAGCTGTGCCAGGCGAGAAGGGCAGCAGCGCCGCGGTGCGGCCGCCAGCGCTCGGCGATTTCGCGCAAATGCTTCTCGCTCGGCCTGTCGTCGAGGCCGAGAAGCCGGCCGATCTCTATCTGGACCGCAAGGTCGCCGGCCGGCCAGACGTCGGCGCGCCCCTCGGCGAACAGCAGATAGATTTCCGCGGACCAGCGGCCGATCCCCTTGATCCGGGTCAGAAGTGCGATCGCCTCCTCGTCGTCGCTGGGCAGCGAATGAAGGTCGAGCTCCCCCGAAAGAACGAGTTGCGCCAGGCTTCGGATGTAGCCCGCCTTCTGCCGCGAAATCCCGGCTACCCGAAGCTCTTCGTCGCTCGCCTCGAGCAGCGACGTCAGCTCGGGTGGCGAACCATAAGCGGCTTCGAGCTTCGACCACATCGACCGCGCCGCGGCAACGCTGACTTGCTGTCCGACGATCGTTCTCAGCAAGGTGTGAGCGCCGGGCTCGCTGCGCCGGGAATCGGGTATGCCGTGGCGCTCCAATACGCCGGCGAACGCCTCCTCTTGGGCCGCCAGAGCATCCACCGCGGCCCGGATGCTGCCGGAAGTGCGGACCATCAGGCGATGCTTGCGGCGTATAGCGCGACGGCGGCGGCGTTGGACACGTTCAGGCTTTCGACGGCCCCGGTGATCGGAAGCCTGGCGAGCGCATCGCAATGTTCGCGGGTATTGTGCCGCAGTCCCGGCCCTTCCGCGCCCAGAACGAGCGCGATTCGCTTCGGCCCAAGCGCTTCCTTGAGGTCCAGGTCCGCGTCGCCGGCAAGACCGATCCTCCAGAACCCGGCCTCGGCGATCTCCCCGAGCGCTCGGGCGAGGTTGACCGTTCGCACCCAAGGCACCCTTTCCAGCGCGCCCGAGGCGGCTTTGGCGAGCGCTCCGCTTTCGGGCGGCGAGTGGCGGTCCTGGGTGACGATCCCGATCGCTCCGAAGGCAGCCGCCGACCTCAAGATTGCTCCGACATTATGCGGGTCGGTGACCTGGTCGAGAACCAGAAGCACTGCAGCCTCGGGCGAATTGGACACTATCTCGTCGAGCCAGAAATCGTCGAGCGGCTCGGCCTCGATGACCACACCCTGGTGCGGGGCGTCGTTCGGCACCAGCCGGCCAAGGTCGGCGACGTCGGCGAAAGTGACCGGCAAGTCCTTGGGGAATTGCATGAACTCGGCGGCATCCGGGGTCGCCCAGGCGCGAAGCACTGTTCGCCGTGGATTGTCGAGGACCGCGGAGACTGCGTGACGGCCCCAGAAGCGCGGCCGGTTGGGCGTGCCATGTTGCTGGTGAGACTTCTTTCGGCGCGACATGTGGCCCCAATGCGGGCGCTTCGCTCGCGGCGCAACTCCTCGTCCGTCAGGCAGGCAGCACAATCTGCTTCTGGGCCACGTACCGTCGGTGCTGGCGCCACGCTCCGATGAACAGGATGATCAAGGTCGGATAGCTCCAGAACCGCTCGGCCGCCGCATAAGCGAGCGGCAGCAGGTCGGGCCGGAGCACCTTCATCAAATGCGACATTCCGATCGTCAGCTGCAGGCCCGCAACCCACAGCGGCCAGAAGCGGTCGGACTTGAGAGCGATGCCGACAGTGCCGGCGAGGACCAGCAGATCGATTGCAAGGTCGCTAGATTCGACGCCCAAATAGCGCTGGTCCCCGGACGACCGGGCAAGCACCGAGGCGATGCTCGCGCCAATGAACACCAAAGCCGAAAGCCGCTCATATTTGCGACCTCGCCACAGCGCATATCCGCAGGTGACGAGAAGCAGCGTCCAGAAGATATATTTCGTGCTCATGAAAGCGGGACCGGACCACATCGCTGTGGCCCGGTCAAACGGCTCAGGCGACGATTCGAAGGTCGGTCTTGGCGACCTCCGGGCAATCGTCCCCGTCGCCCCAGCTCACGGTCCGAAGGCCCGGAACCTTGGTCCTGGCGTCGGCCAGTGCGGCGTGGCAGGCGAGGACCGCGCCCCTGCTGTCGACCAGTGAGGTGACGGCGGCGGCGAGCTGCTGAAGGGTCGGATGAACTGTTGCGAACCCTACTCCAGCGACGGAATTGGCCTGGAGGACCCGAGCCTGAAGCTCGGCGATTTCGGCGAGGGCGCCGTCCATCGACTCTTCGACGGCACGGACCTGGGTGGCGACTTCGTAGGCGGCATTTTCAATGACTTGCTTGCGCATGGCTGCTCCTTGCCCGGAAGCGGAGTGCTTCGGGTCTAAAAGTGCCGGATCGAGAAAAGGGCCGGGCGGTCTAGCTCTGGAGCAGTCTGGCGAGACTTTCGAGACCGGCAAGATACATACCCGCCGAAAACGCAGCCCCCGTCGCGATCACGACGATCCAGAGCAGCCGGAGACCGATACTCATCTCATTCCGGGGGTGGCTCCTCGTTGCGATCGGTAACTGCAGGGAAGGCCAGGACAGCCCGTGCCTTTGCTCGGTTTGAAAGCCCGAACCCCCCCGAGCCTCCCCTGCGCGATCAGCGTGCCGAATCTGATTGCTGACCGCAGATTCGTGTTCGCCCTGGGGAGCTGCAGCCGCAATGTGCGGCGCTTGATGTATCAATCGCTGATATGGCTCGCTGTGCTGAGAGACGATGCGCGCAGCTTGCGCCCGGCGGCCAACTCCAAGTGTCTGAAGTGACTGGCGAACGCGCTGATCGACGGTGTGTGGCGAGATGGCGAGCTCGACTGCGATCTCTTTGGACGACAGATGCTGAGCGACCAGCCGCAGGCAATCGAGCTGGCCCTCGGTCAGCTTTGCCACCCGGCTTTCAACTTCAGGATCGAGTTCCAGGGGACGTTCCCCGGACGCGGGATTCGGCACTCCCAGCTTCCTTTCGACTTTCCCTGTGCCCGAGAGAGCCCCCCCGAGTCAGTGCGAACTTACGTCAGAACGTAGGATTCGACCATAAGCAATGGTTATCATGGATTAACGGCGAACCGGGAATCTCGGGAATCGGACGACGGCCCGCCGGAGATCTGGCCGGGCGCGGCCCGCGATCCTCGCGACACAGAAGTGGTGGAGAGGGCTGGATTCGAACCAGCGTACGCTTGCGCGGGCAGATTTACAGTCTGCTGCCTTTAACCACTCGGCCACCTCTCCACGAGGACATCCGGTCACCTGGGCAGGCGGGCCAAATGGCGGTGCGCCCTGGGACTGTCAACGGTGGGGTCCGGCGCGCAAGGCTCTTCGGCGCTCCGGCCGTACGCCAGTCGCCCGGACCGGCCAGGCTTGTCGTCGCTTTAGCTCCGGCGCTCCAGCATACGCCAGTCCCCCGCACCGGCTAAGCTTGTCGCCGCGCCGGTGGAGCGCGCTCCAAAATCTCAACATGCGCCCGGCATGTTGATTTTGTCGCCCGTCGCTTTGCTCCGGCGCTCCAGCTGCACGCCAGTCCCCCGGACTGGCTAGGCTGGAGCGGGTGAAGGGAATCGAACCCTCGTCGTAAGCTTGGAAGGCTTCTGCTCTACCATTGAGCTACACCCGCAACGCACTGCCCTTACAGCATTTTTTCTGCTGACGGCTAGGGCGTTTTACAAAGCGTTACAGAGCACTCCTGATCCGCTCGCCGATTGCCACAACCACGCGGGACTGGTCAACGTACACGCGGCGAATGTCAGCCGGACTGCCACCTTCGGTGTCGAGCTTGCCCGCGACGGACAGCTCCACGAGCGTCATAAGCCGGGGCGATCGCAGCAGCCGCGCGATGACGTCTGGTGATCGGATTGTCAGGCGGATGTCGTCAGGAGCCGCCGGCCCAAGAGGAAGCACTTCGCCGTTCCACAATTGGACGCTCAGGTCCGCTTGAAGACGTTCAGCAAGGTGGCCCACCAACGTACGCGCACCTGCAATGAGTCTGGACATTGCTGAAACCGACTGTGAGTGAT
>JACDCV010000253.1 GCA_013817375.1 Sphingomonas sp. | reverse complement strand
CAAGGAAGCCGTGCGGAATCACCTCGAGGCCCCCGGCGCGGATCACCTCTACGCTCACAGGGCTTTTCGCATGATCAAATCCTCGTCGGCGTGATTGCCGACCATGAAGTCGTAGCGGCCGATCACAGTGAAGCCGCGCCGGTCGTAGAAGCTCCGCGCGCGATGATTGTCGACGTAAACGGTGAGCTGCAGATGCTTTGCGCCTCGCCGTCGCGCCTCTTCCTCCGCCCAGTCGTACAATCGTTGCGCCACGCCTTGCCCCTGCCACGGCCCGAGCACGTAAATCTGCCAGAGTTCAATCGTGTCCGGCGGCGTGTCGATCGGAAGGCTGGGCGAGCCGAGCTTGGCGAAGCCGATCGCCTGTCCACCCACCTCGCAAACCCGAAGTGCGAACTCCGTATCCGCGATTTCCGCCGCAAATGCTTCTGGAGTCACGCCGGCGAGGAAGCTGTCGAGGTCCTCTTTCTTGTACAGGTCGCCAAAGGTCTCGACGAAGCTTTGCGCGAACAAATCGGCGATCATCGCGGCATCGCCGGGCTCCACGCCGCGATAGGTGACGCTGGTCATTCGAAGCCCGCCGGCACCGCCCAGTTGGGCGAGTGAAGAGCGATGACCTTGAACAGCTCGCCCATCTGCCTGGAGCCGCACAGGCGCGAGCAAGCCGCTTCAATTTCGTCGGCGCGTTCCGGGTGGGCTTTGCCAAGGGCAAGCGATCGCGCGGGGATTCCGAGCCGTTCCAGCCATGCGCCCTGCGTGGCCAGCCCAGTCGCTCCAGCTCCCGCTTCACGCGCCGCCAGAGCGACCGTTTCGAAGTCGACATGCGCGGTGAGGTCCTGCTCGCCCGGCTTGTCGAGCACCGGAGCGAAACACTGGCCGCGGACCGCCTGGAGCGTATCGCCGGGGGCGCTCTTGGGATGGCCATAGTCGATGATCAGCGCCACGCCGCCGTGAGTTGCGAGGCGGCTGGCCACGTCGGCCACCACCTGGTCGCGCGCCGGTGAAGTCTCCACCACCTCTCCGTCGCGATCGAAGGCGAGGCCGCCGGCATCCGCTGTCACCTTGCGCTCGATGCCAGCGACGAACTGCCGGACCGGCAAGGCATCGAGGAATTCGTTGGCGACGAGCAGCATCGGCGCGTTGGGGACGCTCGACAGATCCTCGTGCCAGGTTGCGCCCGGGACCGCCTCGGCCTGCGCCTTGCGAAGGACGGGGCTGGTCTCGACGAAATGAACCGGCGGGTCGAGCCCGGCAGAGCGGACCGCCCGGAGAGCGTCGGCTGCAAGAGTCCCCCGGCCGGGGCCAAGCTCGACATAAATGGCTTCGCCCGGTCGCCCCGAGCGCGCCCAGCAGTCGGCGAGGCAGGCGCCGGCCATTTCGCCGAACATCTGGCTGATCTCCGGAGCGGTGATGAAATCGCCGCGCGCTCCGAGCGGGTCGCGAGTCGCGTAATAATAAGCATTGCACGCCTGCATGAAGGCCTCGACGGTGAGCGGGCCGTCGGACGAAATGCGGTCGCGGAGCGCTCGCTCCAGCGGGGTCAAGCGACGCTCGCCGGCCCCGCGGTCGGTTCGACGCGTACCCGGCGCTTCTTTGCGGTGAGCATCAGATAAAGGCCGCCGATGATCAGCGGCAACGACAGCCACTGGCCCATGTGAAGGCCGGTGTCGCGAACGAAGCCCATCAGCTGCGGGTCGGGTTGGCGGACGAATTCGACCAGGAAGCGGAACAGGCCGTAGAAGACGCCAAAGGCGCCGACGAGCTTGCCGGGCTGGTAGCGGGCGTCGGTCTTCCAGAACATCCACCACAGGATCGCAAACAGCACCAGGCCTTCGAGGATCGCCTCGTAAAGCTGGCTTGGATGGCGCGGCGGTCCGACCACCAGCAAGCCGCCGATCACCTCCGGGAAGCGGACCGCCCAGGGCACGTCCGTGGTCGCTCCCCAAAGCTCCCCGTTCACGAAATTGGCGAGGCGGCCGAAGAACAGCCCGATCGGAGCGACGCAGGCGACATAATCGTGGATTCGCA
>JACDCV010000252.1 GCA_013817375.1 Sphingomonas sp. | reverse complement strand
GCGCCTGCTCGTCCACGAGTTGAGCCATCGGGTAAAGAACACTCTGACAATCGTTCAGGCGATAGCCCAGCAGACCTTCAAGAAGGACGTTGTTCCCGATGATGTCATGCGCAGCTTCCACGAGCGCCTTGCCGCACTGGGGACAGCGCACAATCTGCTGTTGCGGCAACGGTGGGCTCCCGCACCCCTGGCGGACATCCTGGAGGACGCGATCAGGCCGTTCCGGGACAAGGACAGCCGGTTCAATATCGACGGCGTTTACGTGCTTTTACGTGCCGAAAGCGCAGTCACTTTGTCCTTGGCGTTCCATGAGCTGGCGACCAACGCGGCAAAATACGGTGCCCTTTCTACCCCCGAAGGTTCCGTTACGATCAACTGGCGGCGAGCCGGCGATCAACTCGAGTTGGACTGGATCGAAGAAAATGGTCCGCCAGTCTTAGAACCAGGACGCCGGGGCTTTGGGAGCCGGATGCTCGAGCAGGCCCTGGCCCGGGAACTCTCCGGCACGGTGAAGCTCGACTTCGCTCCAACCGGGCTCGTCTGCAGGATCAGGGCTCCCTTCGCACCTGCCACGACTTTGCTCCAGCAGGGTGGACGAGGCTTCGAGCCGGCAGCGTGAAGCATCGGCAAGTGGCACCCGGGCGTCAGCCCCTGTCGTAGGGGTCGTGGGGGCCGTGGCGGATCCAGCGGGTGGCGATCCATTTCTCGCCGCTCGTCACCGGCTCCCCCGCGTGGCGCATCCGAAGGTCGGGATCGCCGTCGCCATCCGAATTGCGGAACACCAGCAGGTCGCCGACCCCGGGGCGGACCGACAGCCCAAGCTCGGGGAATATCGTGGCTCCGCCCTCAAAGCCTTCGTTCAGATAAGCGATCGCCGTCCATTCGCGCTGATTGTTCAAACCGGGAAGCGCATCGAGGTGCGGCTTATACTCCTGGCCCGGCACATAACGCATCACGTACAGCGCCTCGGCATGGTGGACAGCGGTGTTGCTGGCCTGGGCAATTCGCCTGTTGATCGCCTGGACCGCCAGATCCTCCTCATGCGGGACGAAGGCGGCGCCATGCGAGGTTCGGATCGGGTCGGGCTTGCCCCTGCCGGTGACGGGATCATCGACCAGAGAGGGTTTGAGGAGCGGTTCGGCGCGGCTCATCAAAAAAGCGCATTCAGCCGGCAAAAGCAGATTGCGAATGATCTCGACATGCGGGTCGGACGACAATTGCTCGCGATCCGCGGAGCGAGCGTCGGCATCGCTCATCATGTCGGGAAGCAAGGCGAGCTGGGCCGCGGCAACGGGATCGCTTGCCTCGACATCACGAAGCATCGCCAGCGCCTTGTCGCGATCCGCGTCGCAGCCGGTGCCGTTGCCGGTGAGGTGGGCGAGCAGCCGACCCGCCTGCACGTTTCCCTTTTGCGCCGATAGCTGGAGGTGCCGGTACGCGGCCTTGGTGTCGCGCGGGCGGTCGCTTCCGTAGAGAAGCCAGTGGGCGACCAGGAAATTCCCTTCCGGGTCGCCGGCACTTGCGGCATTCTCGATAAAGCGAACCGCCTCGGCCGCGCCGCCCGAGCGGGCCAGCACACTTGCCTGTTCCAACAGCTTCATGGCGACGATCTAGACCGCCCGCCCGGCAAAACAAACGGTTCCGCCGACCTCATCACCCGCTTGGCGCTCGCGCGGCACGAGAGCGGCGGGCTTCATTACAGGCTGGATTATCCAGGGGCGGCCGCGGAGGCGAGGGACGGGGTGCTGGTGCCTTAGGGTCACGAAGTTGATCGTCCAATGAGTGAAACCGGGGGTCCTTCCACTTCCTCCACTTCGTGACCTTTCGACCTGGCTCAAGACAGGCTTTCGACGCATTTTCGCGGAAAAATGGCGGCTTCGGCACGGACTCGCCGTGATTTGAACTGACTGCTTTGTGACCTTTGACCGCGCGATCCCAGAGGGCAGCGAACAAAGCGCCGGCTTCACGATTGCGCAAGCGATAGGCGCTCTCCCGGCTCATGCCCGCGAACGCGGCGGCCCGTGTTACGA
>JACDCV010000094.1 GCA_013817375.1 Sphingomonas sp. | reverse complement strand
ATGTTGAACAAGGTCAGGTCGGACTTGCCGAAATTGCCTGGAACTCCCGCGCTCGCAATGTCCGGATCGAAGCCTTCGTCCCCGACTTCGCCCCGATACCATTCGTGGCGAACGCCGCCGGTCAGCCGGAGTCGGTCAAGGTCGACCTCGGCCTGGCTGAACAGCGCGTAGGTGTCGAGCACGACTTCCGGTGAAATGAAGCCGGTGATCACTCCTCCGGCGGCCGGATCGACGGTTGGGCGGTAGAATCGATTGCGCGTGTAGTCGAAGCCGTAACTGAGAGTCGTCGGCAACCGCGCCGGCTCGAAGCGCTTGACCAGCGTCGATCGCACCCCAAGCCGCTGGTTCTCGGTGTTTGTCGCGAAGAAGAAGTCGCCGCCGAAATTCACGTCGAAGAAATTGTCGCGCTGGCGGTAGCGCTGGTCCTGAAAGAAGAGGCTGAGGTTCAACTCGTGCGCAAGCAGCTGCGGGTGGTGGTAGGAAAGTGCGAGCGTTGCCAGCCGGTCGGATGCCTCGTCGATCTGCGGATGGCTCGCGATCGGGATCACGTTCGCGAAGCGCTCGCCGAAGACCTGAGTCCCGTCGGCCGCGAATTCCCGGCCCGGAGTCTCGCGGTAATAGGTGCCGGTGGCCCGGATCTCGCCTTTCAGTAGATCGCCCCCGACAGCGCCGTTCAAGGCGAGGCTTTCATAGGTTCGGAACGGGACGAAACCGCCGTCGGGAGTTCGGCGCGCTCCGGTATTCGTATAGCCCCCACCCAAATAATAGTCCCACGCGCCCAGATCCTGGCCGGCTCCGAGGTAGAGGTCGTGGGTGAAGGTGTCGTCCCAGTCCGACGTGTTGAAGCTGGTTTGCGCGACCGCATCCACCTCGAGACGGGACGATTTCGCTCGGCGGGTGATGAAATTGACGATCCCGCCCGGAGCGCCGGCGCCGAACAAAGCGGTTCCGCCGCGGACGACCTCGATCCGCTGGATTGCGAACGGGCTGACCTGGAACATCGCGTTGCAATTGCTCTGCCGAAGGTCCTGGTTGACCGGAATGCCGTTGATCTGGATCGATGTTTGCCGGCCGCGAATACCGACGAAGCAGCCGACCCTGCCCTCTCCTTGAGGGCTGACGCCGGGCGCTGCGAACTCGATCGCCCGCAGGATGTTGCTACTATATTCGAGTTGCTTCTCCAGCTCCTGTTCGTTGATGACGGTCGCCGAAACGGGCAATTGCGCAAGCGGTGCTCCAGTGCGGGTCGCGGTAACGACGATCGTGGCCGAGCCGCCGTCCTGAACGGTTTCTGTGGTGCCAGACGTCCCGGTGGCTGCGCTCTCTACCGTCTCCTCCGGCTGAGCGTTTTCTGCGGCATGCGCCACAGAGTGGTTCGCAACAGCTGCGATTAGACCGACGTAGAATGTGACCTTCATGTTGCCCTCATGATAGAGGGTGGGCAGAACCACAGTTGCGAGTGATTTTCAATAGCAAGACTGCCGGGGGCAAGCCCATAGAAGCGAGGCCTCGGAGTGCGACGCGGGTGACGCTAATGTCCGCAATGGGTGGATATCAGACGCTACTGAAAGCGTGGTGCGGGCTCTGTCGCGCCCACCTTCCCTTTGCCGGACCAAACCTCAAAGCCGGTTCGTTCAGGATGGTCAAGCGCGACCCCGTGCTCTGACCCTGTTCGACCGGCAGTTGCAATCGGTCGCCGTCACAAAGGCAGTTCATCAAAAGCTCTGACTTGCGATCTCGTGAAGCAGCAACTAATCGATTGTTCCACCGTTCTATCACGCTGTAACAAAGAGGTTCTCGCCCACATGCCGTCCCCCGCTTCAAGCGAACTGGCCGATGCCCTGGTCTTGCTGCACTCGCCCGCCGAAGCGCGGGCTGTGCTTGCCGACCTGTGTACGCCGGTGGAAATTCGCAGCCTCGCGGAGCGCTGGCATGTCGCCAAGCTGCTTGACGAGGGCGCACTTACCTATCGCGAAATCCATGAAGCGACGGGCGTCAGCACCACGACCATTGTCCGCGTCGCCCGTTTCCTGCGACTGGAGGAGAATGGCGGTTACCGCGTCCTGCTCGACCGGCTCAAGGAAGCCAGGTCGTGAGCCCCGACCGCAGCCGGCTCCACATCGCAATCCAGAAGTCCGGCAGGCTGAACGATCGCAGCCGCCAACTGCTCAGAGACGCGGGGCTCAAACTTAGCGAAGCCGGGAGGAACCAGCTCACCACCCGGGCCGACAATTTCCCACTCGACCTGATGCTTGTGCGCGATGACGACATCCCGACTTTTGTCGCCGACGGCGTGTGCGAGCTCGGTATCGTCGGCCAGAATGTGCTTGAGGAATATGCGCTCGGGCAAGCTGCGCCACGCTTCGAGGAGGTCGCGCGGCTCGGTTTCGGAAGTTGCGCCCTCAAGATCGCCGCACCCGAGAGCCTGGATTGCTTCACCCTCTCGATGCTTGCCGGGCAACGCATTGCGACCAGCTATCCGCGTCTGCTCCAGCGCTTTCTTGTGCAGGAAGGGATCGAGGCCGAGATTGTGACCATGCGCGGTGCGGTCGAGCTTGCCCCGCGACTCGGCATTGCGCGCTTCATCTGTGATCTCGTCTCGACCGGCGCGACGCTCGAAGCCAACGGACTCGCCCCGGTCGCCGAGGTGTTCCACAGCGAAGCCGTGCTGGTGCGGTCGCTGAAGCCCATCGACGCGGCACATGCAGAAAAAGCGCGCGCGCTACTGATGCGGATCGAAGGAGTGATCGCCACCGCGGAAGCCAAATATATCGTGCTCAACGCGCCCGAAGCGGCAATCTCTGAGATCAGCGCCATCCTCCCCGGCGCGGAGGCGCCCACGGTCGTCCCTCTGGTCGGACGGCCTGGACATTTCGCGGTTCAAGCGGTGTGCCAGGAATCGGTCTTCTGGGAGACGCTTGAGCGGCTCAAGGCGGCCGGCGCTTCGGCGATCCTCGTGATGCCGATTGAAAAGATGATGCTGTGATCGAGCGGTTCGACTGGAGCGACAAGGCCTCGCGCGGGGCGGCGCTGGCGCGGCCATCAAGACGCGATGGCGGCACGTTGGCCGCTGCCGTCCATGCGATTGTCGGCGATATCCGCGCGCGCGGCTGGGAAGCGCTGGTCGAGCAGGCGCTGCGCATCGACGGCGCCGCGCCGCAACATCTGGCGGTCGCGCCTGAAGCGCAAAAGGCACGGCGAATATTGCCCAAGGAAGCGCAGGATGCGATTACCCTGGCGATCCGCAACATCGATTATTTCCACCGCCAGACGCTTCCTCGCGACGTCGAGGTGACAAACATGCCGGGCGTCAGCGTGGCCAAGCAATGGCGTCCTCTGACCAGCGTCGGCCTCTATGTTCCAGGCGGCGTTGCGCCGCTTTTCTCGACCCTGTTGATGCTTGCCATTCCGGCCCGGGTCGCGGGGGTCGAGACGCTGACTGTGGTCACCCCGCCACGCCCCGACGGCGGCCTCGACCCGGCCATCGCGCTCGCTGCCGAATTGAGCGGCATTGAGTCGATCTGGACCGTCGGCGGCGCGCAGGCCATCGCCGCGCTAGCCTTTGGCGTCGGCGAAATCGCTCCGGTCGATCGCATCTGCGGCCCGGGAAACGCCTGGGTCGGGGCGGCCAAGGCGTTGATCGCGTCACTCCCCGGCGGGCCCGGCATCGATCTTCCCGCTGGCCCGTCGGAGCTGATGGTCATCGCCGACGACAGCAGCGATCCGGCCACCGTCGCCGCCGACCTCCTCGGCCAGTCCGAACATGATGCCGACGCGCAGGTGCTGCTGATCTCGCCCAGCCAAGCGACCATCGATGCGATCGAGCAGGCGCTTGGCGAGCAGGCGCTTGGCGAGCAGGCGGCCTGCCTTCGCGCCATCCGCTGCGCCACGCTCGACGAGGCTACAACCATCGCCAACGCCTATGCGCCCGAGCACCTCAGCCTTGCCACTGATGACGCCGATCGCCTGGTGCCGTTGATCCGCAATGCCGGTGCGATTTTCGCCGGTCATCATGCGGCTGAGACGTTTGGCGATTATCTGGTGGGATCGAGCCATGTCCTCCCGACCGGAGGCGCCGCGCGCTTCACCGGCGGCGTCTCGACGATGACTTTCATGAAGGCGATCACCGTCCAGCGCGTCAGCGCGGCGGCGGCCAGCGCCATTGCCGCGCCCGCCGCCGCGCTGGCCCGCCTCGAGGGGTTGGAGGCGCATGCCTGTGCCGCGGAGTGCCGTGCATGACGCGGCCTTCTGAGAATCTGGCCGCCGAAACGCTTGCGGCACGCCTCGCGCGGCCGGATATCCTCGCATTGCCGCCGTGCGACGTCGCTGGCCCGCCGCTCCCCGGCACCATCCGCCTCGACGCCAACGAAAATCCCTATGCGGCGCTGGTCGCGGGCCAGCCGACGATAAATCGCTACCCCGATCCGCAGCCCGCCGCCTTGCGCCAGCGCTTGGCCGATCTTTATGGCGTCGCGCCGGCTTGCCTGTGGGTCGCGCGCGGCAGCGACGATGCAATCGACCTGCTGGTCCGCGCATTTTGCCGCGCCGGGCAGGACTACATTGCCATCGTCGAGCCAACATTCAGCGCCTACGGCCAGTTCGCGCGCGTCCAGGGAGCCGGAGTTATCGCCGCACGCCTGACCGACGATTTCGCCTTCGACGCGGAATCAGTCCTTGCTACCGTCACGCCGTCCGCGCCCAAACTCCTGTTCCTGTGCACCCCCAACAATCCGACGGGGAACGCCATCGATCCGGTCGACATCCGCTGGATCGCTGCGGCATTGCCCAACACGCTAATTGTCGTCGACGAAGCCTATGGCGAGTTCTGCGACGCCCCGAGCCTAGCCACCGAAGCGACCGGCAACCTCGTCGTCCTGCGCACCTTGTCAAAGGCCTATGGCCTGGCCGGCGCACGGATCGGCTGCGTGATTGCCGCGCCCGAGATCATCGACCTGCTCGCAAAAGTGTCGCCGCCTTACCCATTGCCGACGCCCTCGATTGCCGCCGCGCTCGACGCGCTCGGGCCCGAGCGAATGCCGCTTCACGCTGCCCGGATCGAGCGCCTGCTTGCCGAGCGCGCGACGCTTGCGGGCCGGCTTGCCAACGCGGCCGAGATTGACCGCGTGCGCGAGGGCGGCAATTTCCTGTTCCTCGAGGTCGCGGATCCAGGCGACCTCGCCCGGCGCCTCGTCGCCGCCGCAGTCCGCGTCCGCTTTCGCCCCAGCGCCGCTCCGGGCGGGGTCCGCGTCACCGTCGGAACTGAGTCCGAGAACGCCGCATTGCTCGCGGCGTTCGGGATCGCTGCCAGTG
Organism: Sphingomonas sp.; assembly: GCA_013817375.1. GTDB lineage: Bacteria > Pseudomonadota > Alphaproteobacteria > Sphingomonadales > Sphingomonadaceae > Sphingomicrobium. Next base: position 2,591 of record JACDCV010000094.1, on the reverse strand, counting down.
CGCCCGCGAGCCGCCGCGCGGATATCGTCCGCGACACGAAGGAAACCCGGATCGCCTTGTCGCTCGACCTCGACCAGGCCGAGCCGCGGCGGATCGACAGCGGCATTCCCTTCTACGATCACATGCTCGATCAGGTCGCGGCCCACGGCGGGTTCAGCCTCGTCCTCGCCTGCTCGGGCGACCTTGGCATCGATCCGCATCACAGCGTCGAAGACATCGCGCTTGCGCTCGGCGCCGCGCTTAAACAGGCGCTCGGCGACAAGCGCGGCATCGGCCGGTTTGGCTTTGCCTTGCCCATGGACGAGACCAGCGCCGAAGTGCTCGTCGACCTGTCGGGCCGCCCATTCGCGAAATTCGACGGCAGCTTTTCGACTGCTGCCGTTGGCGGCCTGCCGACCGAAATGGTGCCGCACATTTTCCGCAGCCTCGCTGATAGCATGGGGGCGGCAATCCATGTCAAAGTCGCTGGCGACAATGACCATCACAAGGTCGAGGCCTGTTTCAAGGCGTTCGGACGGGCGCTTCGCTCGGGCCTGTCGCTGGAAGGCGGCCGCGACGCATTGCCATCGACCAAAGGCGTTTTGTGACTGCCCTCGCCATTTTCGACCTTGGCTATGGCAACACCGATTCGATCAGGCTCGCCTTTCAGCGACTGGGGATTGAGGCTGTGCTGACCGCCGCTCCGGAAGTAGCCAAGAACGCCGAACGCCTGGTTCTTCCCGGCGCCGGCGCAGCCGGTTTCGCGATGGAAAAATTGCGCGAGAACGGCCTGGTCGAACCGCTCAGGCGCCGGACCTGGCCGATGCTCGGCATCTGCCTCGGCATGCAATTAATGTTCGATTCGTCGGAGGAAGCCGACACGACTTGCCTTGGGCTGATTTCCGGCCGCGTCCGCGCGATCGCGCCAGCGCCGGGGCGTCCCGTGCCGCACATGGGCTGGACCAGGGTCGAGGACGTCGCGACCGGCATTGGGCTGGCCGACGGCGACTATGTCTATTTCGCGCATAGCTTTGCCTGCGACGACGGACCAGCCACCGCCGCGCGGGCCGATTACGGCCGGGCGATTCCGGCGGCCGTTCGCGCCGGGCCGCTATGGGGCGCGCAATTCCATCCCGAGCGCTCGTCGATCGCCGGCGCGTCCTTTCTTGCTGCGTTCCTCGCGGCATGAAACTGCTCCCCGCGATCGATCTCATCGCCGGACGCTGCGTCCGTTTGTCGCAAGGCGATTTCGCGCGTGAGACGATTTACTCGAACGATCCCGCAACCGCGCTGGCCGGGTTCCTGGAAGGCGGTTCCACCGACGCCCATTTGGTCGACCTCGATGGCGCTCGCTGCGGCGAGCCGCGCCAACACGACCTGTTCGCCCTCCTTGCCGGATCGACGGCGCTCAAGCTGCAAGTCGCGGGCGGATTCCGCACCGCCGATCAGGTCGCGGCGATGCTCGACGCGGGTATCGCGCGGGCCGTCATCGGCAGTCTCGCACTCATCGACCACGCCGCCTTCGCCGCCATGCTGACCCGCTTCGGCCCCGAGCGCCTCACGCTCGCGCTCGACGTCCGTCTGGAAGGCGAGGCGGCGATGGTTGCGACGCACGGCTGGAAAGTTGGCTCGGGAAGGACGCTCGGCGACGTGCTTGGCCAGTTCCCGACGGTCCGCCACCTGCTGGTCACCGACATCGCCCGCGATGGAATGCTGACCGGCCCCAATTTCGCGCTAATGCGTGCGATCCTGGCCGATTTCCCGCACGTCGAATTGCAGTCATCGGGCGGGGTCGCGAGCCTCGCCGACCTTGCGGCCTTGCGCGAAGCCGGCGCCTCCGCCGCGATCGTTGGCAAAGCAATCTGGGAAGGCCGTTTCACCGTCGCGCAAGGGGTCGATTATGCCCGCGGCTAGGATCATTCCCTGCCTTGACGTTGCCGATGGCCGGGTCGTCAAGGGCGTCCAGTTCCGCGATCACCGCGACATTGGCGATATCGTCGATCATGCGCTGCGCTACCGCGACGAAGGCGCCGACGAGCTGGTGTTCTACGACATCACCGCCAGCGCCTACGGCCGCAGCCTCGACCCCGACTGGGTCCGCAGGGTCTCGGCAGTGATCGATATCCCGTTTTCGGTCGCCGGCGGGATCCGCGATGTCGATACGGCCGCGTCGTGCCTTGGCGCGGGCGCGGACAAGGTCAGCGTGAACTCGCCCGCGCTCGAACGGCCCGATCTGATTGCTGAGCTCGCCGACGCATTCGGGCGTCAATGCGTCGTTCTGGGCATCGACAGCCTTCGTTCGGCGGACGGCGACTGGCGGGTCAAGCAATATACCGGCCGGCCCGACGCCACGCGGGACACTGGCCGCGACACGATTGGATGGGCGATAGCGGCCGCCCATCTTGGCGCTGGCGAAATCGTGCTCAATTGCATGGACCGCGACGGAGTGCGCGGCGGTTACGATCTCGAGCAATTGCGGGCTCTGGTCGGCGCGGTCGACGTCCCGGTGATCATTTCTGGCGGTGCCGGCAAGGCTGCCGATTTCGCCGAGGCGTTCGGCGCTGGGGCCAGCGGGGCGCTGGCGGCAAGCATATTCCACGATCGCCGCATCG
>JACDCV010000093.1 GCA_013817375.1 Sphingomonas sp. | reverse complement strand
CTTTGGTGGTCGCCTACGGCGGCCCTGGCGCCGATCCCTATTGGCGCGCCCGGACCAATGTGTGGGAGCATCCGCTTCTAAGGGCGCACATCCCGCCGCGCACTCTGGCTGCCAACAATGCCCGCCGGGTGATTGCTCCCGAGGAGGATTATGCCGACACCTGGGCGGCGAGCGAGGCTCGAAAGCTGGCCGACCGCGGAATACAGGTGAACATCGGCGCTCATGGCCAGCAGGAGGGCGTTGCCGCCCACTGGGAGATGTGGAGCTTCGTCAAGGGCGGGTGGACTCCGCTCCAGGCGCTGCAGGCGGCAACCATCTCGCCGGCCCGGACTCTCGGAATGGAGCGCGATCTTGGCACCATCGAAGCGGGCAAGCTCGCCGATCTGGTCGTCCTCGACGCAAACCCGCTCGAGAGCATCCAGAATAGCGACAATGTCAGCCAGGTGATGCTCGGCGGCAGGCTCTACGACGCGGCGACTCTCAATGAGCGCGTCACCGGCAATCGCGTTCGGCCGGCATATTGGTGGGAAGTGACTGGCGATGCGCAGGCAGGGCAGACCCGAAGCTCGGGCCACGCGCGCTAGCTAAAGGTCAGTCGCCTCCAGTTCGGAGCGACAGGTAAGCACACGGAGAAGCTTGCCCCTTCACATCCGGCGCATGTTGGATGGGGGCGACCGGCACAAATCGAAGCCGCGCGAGAAGCGGCACGGCGTCGTGCTGCAGGCACGGATGCGAGTCGATTCCGGCTGGGGCGACGCCTGCATCCTTAATCTTTCGACCCGCGGCCTGCTTGTCTATTCCACCTCCGGCGCAAACCCCGGCGCCTATGTCGAGGTTCGCCGCGGCCAGCAGGTGATCGTCGCCCGGGTCGTGTGGCGGGAGAACCAGCGCATGGGGCTGTGCAGCCAGGACTGCCTGCAGATCGAGCAGGTCGTCAGCGGCAGTCAGCTTCCCGCGCTGCAACTCGGCCCGCAGCGCTTCCCGATCGAGAGGCGCAGGCATCGGCGCGAGCATGAGAAAAGCCGGACCCAGGCACGCGCAATGGAATTCATTTCCATCGCGATCATCGGAGCAACGCTTGCAAGCGCGGCTTATGCGACGGTTCAAGAGAGTCTGTCGACGCCGATGGCGCGAGTGGCTGCCGCTCTTCATCCCAGGTGACACAGCCGAGGTTGATGAAGCCCCGCTCGAGAGTGCATGACGCGTGCCGATGCCGGGGCCGCTCACTGGATTGACGATCGTCGAGATGGCCGGGCTTGGACCTGCGCCCTTCGCTGCAATGATGCTCGCCGACCACGGGGCAGACGTCATCCGTGTCGAGCGCGAAGGGCTGATCCACGTCCCAAACGATCCTCTGTTGCGCTCGCGCCGCAGCATTTCGCTCGACTTGAAAAAGGACAAGGCGCGGGAGATCGTGTGCAAGCTCGCTTCGGATGCCGACGGGTTGATCGAAACTTACCGGCCGGGAGTGATGGAGCGGCTGGGGTTGGGGCCGGAGGAGCTGCTCGGGGCCAATCCGAAGCTGGTTTACGGCCGGGTCACCGGATGGGGGCAGGACGGGCCGCTGGCAACGTCGGCAGGGCATGACCTGAACTATCTCGCACTGACCGGCCTGCTGCATGGCATCGGCCCGAAGGAGCGTCCGGTGGTGCCGGTGAACTATGTCGCCGATTATGCGGGCGGCGCAATGATGCTGGCCTTCGCAATGGTCGCGGCGCTGCTCGAGGTGCAGCGGGGCGGCGACGGCCAGGTCATCGACTGCGCGATGAGCGACGGGGCGGCGCTGGTCGGCGCCCTGACCTATGGGCTGCGCGCGGCTGGACTGTGGAGCGACGAGCGTGAATCCAACCTTCTCGATGGGGGCGAGGCGGCCTACGGCGTCTATCGGTGCAGCGACGGCCAGTTCCTCGCGGTAGGCGCTATCGAGCCGCAATTCCGAAACGCGCTTTTGGATGGCCTCGGTGTCGGAGCCGATGCTGGCAAAGAGGATGTTGCCAAAGCCATTGCGTTGCGCAGCCGCGATGAGTGGGTGGCGGTCTTCGAAGGCGTCGACGCTTGCGTCTCACCGGTGCTGACGCTCGGCGAAGCGCCCAACCATCCGCACAATCGGGCGAGAGGCACGTTTCTGGAACTCGACGGAGTCATTCAGCCGGGGCCGGCGCCGCGTTACTCGGCGAGCCGGACAAACGCGCCGCGGCCGCCGCGATGCGCTGGTGCCGACGGTGAGGCGATCCTCGCCGGGCTCGGCTATTCAAGCGATGAAATCGGCGAGCTTCGCCGCGAGGGAGCGCTTCTTTGAACCCGATTTACGAACGATTGCAGACAAGCGTCTTCGAACGGATGTCGTCTCTCGCGCTTCGCCATGGCGCAGTGAATCTGGGCCAGGGTTTCCCGGACTTCGGTTGGCCGGACGAGATTCTGGACCTGGCCGCCCGGGCGCTGACCGAAGGCTCCAATCAATATCCGCCGTCGCGTGGCGTGCCTGCGCTTCGGCAGGCCATCGCTGAGCATTACAACCGGCACTTCGGCGAGGCGATCGACCCCGATCACGTCTGCGTGACTTCGGGCGCGACCGAAGCGCTCGCCGCGTGCATATTGGCTGCCGTGACGCCAGGCGACGAGGTGATCATCTTCACGCCCGCTTACGACAGCTATGCGCCGATGATTCGCCGCGCCGGCGGGAGTGTTCGCGAGATTGCGCTAAGGCCGCCGGATTGGCGGATTGATCGGGACACAGTGGAGGCCGCCGTCGGCCCGAAAACCCGGGCAATCCTGTTCAACAATCCGCAGAATCCGACCGGGCGGCTGTTCGACCGCGAGGAGCTGCAGATAATCGCCGATGTGGCGATCCGGCACGACCTCATCGTCATCAGCGACGAGGTCTGGGAGCATATCCTGCTCGACGGGCAGGAGTTCACTCCGATTGCGACTTTGCCGGGCATGGCCGATCGCACGCTCAAGATCGGTTCGGCCGGAAAGATCTTTTCGCTTACCGGTTGGAAGGTCGGCTGGATCGCGGCCGCTCCTTCGCTTGCCGGCATCGCCGCCCGCGCGCACCAGTTCCTGACTTTCTCGTCTGCGCCCAATCTGCAGGCAGCGGTAGCTTTCGGGATGGCGGAAGGCGGCGAGTGGATCGCGCCGATGCAACAGCGCTTCGCCCGCGCCCGCGACCGGCTGATCAAAGGCCTGAACGCCGCCGGTTTTGCGACCCTTGACCCCGCATCGACCTATTTCCTGTGCGTCGATTTGCGCGAGTCCGGAATTTCCATGGACGATGAGGCGTTCGCGGCCGCCGCGGTCGAGCGAGCGGGGATCGCGGTGGTGCCGCTTTCCGCCTTTGCCGAGGACGACCCGCCGACGCATCTTGTCAGGCTCTGCTTTGCCAAGCGCGACGAGACCCTGGACGCCGGCATTGAAGCGATGGCCCGGGCGCTCGAGCTGTTCGCGGCTTAGTCCGTCAGTTCCGACCAGCGCTGCTCGAGATCGGCATGCCAGGAGGCGAGTGTATCGGGCTCCAGCGGCCTTGCGATCAAATAACCCTGAGCAATGTCGCAGCGGACCGAACGAAGGAACCGCAGTTGCTCGGGCGTCTCCACCCCTTCGGCAGTCGCGACGAGCCCCAGCCCATGCGCGAGGTCGATCATGGACTTCACGATCACGCAGCAATCATGGTCCCGGGGCAGATCCTTCACAAACAATTTGTCGATCTTCAACTCGGTGAAAGGCAGCTGGCGAAGCTGCATCAGCGACGAGAAACCGGTGCCGAAATCGTCGATCGCAAGCCCGATCCCCTTGATCCGGAAGCGCGTGAGCGTGTCCATCAGCTTGATCAGCGGCTGGGTAGCGCCTTCCGTTAGCTCCAGCACCAGCCGGTCCGTTGGCACCTCGAGTTCCTGGCAGATCCGCTCGACGAGGTCCGGAAAGTCGAGGCTCTGAAGGCTGACGGCGGAGATGTTGAACGCGATGTTTGTCTCGAGACCTTCGTTGCGCCACGTGTGCCACTGCCGAAGCGTGGTACGAAGCCCCCATTCCGTAAGCGGAGCGATCAGCCCGTGCTTTTCCGCCAGCGGGACGAAGCGCGACGGCTCGACAGGCCCAAGCTCCGGCTCCTCCCAACGAACAAGCGCTTCCAGCCGGTTCAGTTCGCCGGTGTCGAGCCTGACCTTGGGCTGGTAGAGCATGTGCAGTTCGCCATGCTCCAGAGCGCGCTCAAACCCGCGCACCAGCCTGCGGTCAGGATGACTGCTCATTGGACGAGGCTGGACCTGAGCTTGTTAAGCAGCTGTTCGAGTTCCTGGAAGCGGACCGGTTTTTCGAGGGGGCCGATCATCTGCAGGCCGAGTGCTTCGCCGAGCCTGAAGGCGGATTCCAGCACTCGACGGTCGAATCCGCTGAAAATGAGAACCGGAGAGCGATAATTTTCGTCCGCGAGGAAACGGAGCAGTTCGACTCCGTCCATCCCCGGCATTCCGAGGTCGAGAACGACAACATCCGGGTCTTCGGCTTTGAATTGCTCGCGAAACGCCTGGTCGTCAGCGGTGAGGACAGGGAGGAAGTCGCACTCCCTCGCGACCTGCGCGACAAACTCTGCCAGCGCCGGCTCGTCATCAATCACAAGCAGCCGAGGCTGCTCCATCAACGTCCTCCACGACTGCTTGTCGGGCGCTTTGCGCTTCGCGGATACGGAATGAAACCGCTTTTTAACCGCAGTGCGTCCAGAATGAGGACAATGCTTCTTTTGTGAAGGACCGCCACACATGTTCCAATCGCTCATCCAGCGCAGGCGCGCTTCTTCGCCTGAGAACGATCAGGCGGCGTTCGAGTCGACCACATTCTCCCTGACGACGGATGTACCTCGCCCGGTGGATCGCAGGGCCGACGACCGAGTCGTGCCTTTATTGAAGATCGCCAAGCTCGTTACCGAGGGTAGCGAACGGCTGATCCGCGTCCGCAACATCACCGCTGGCGGACTGATGGGCGAAATCGCCGAGCCGCCGCCGGTCGGCGAGCCAGTTTCGGTGGAGATGTCGTCGCAGAGAATCCCGTCGAGCGTAACCTGGACCCGCGAGGGGCTGATCGGGATCAAGTTCGACCAGACGGTGGATCTTGGAGAGCTTCTTGCCGGCCGCAAGCCGCGTCACGGCTTCCGTCCCCGGCCTCCGCGGCTCGAGGTCGATTGCAAGGCTTCGGTGCGCCTCGGCAAGGTCTATTACACCGTCGACATCCATGACATTTCGCTGGGCGGAATGAAGGTCGAGCCGATCGAGGATTATTGCGTCGGCCGCGAGGTCGTCGTCGTCGTCGAGAGCCTGAAGCCGATCAAGGGGGAAGTCCGCTGGTATTCGGACCGGCGCGCCGGGATTGTCTTCAAGCAACCGCTCGAGTTCGAAGAGCTGGCCGAGTGGGTCGGCAAGCGGCTCGAGGTCGCCAGCCTGAAGGCGAGCATCAAGCGCAACTGAGCGCCGCATCTCGCAAACCGGAGTCCGGCTGCCTATCTCCTTTGCTTGAAGGAGATCATCCATGGCTGACGATGTGGCGGTGCTGGCCGGCGGTTGCTTCTGGTGCACGGAAGCGGTTTTCAACGACGTGATCGGCGTGAGCTCGGTCGAAAGCGGCTATACAGGCGGTCACGTGCCCGACCCCAATTACAAGCAGGTCTGTGGCGGCGATACCGGTCATGCCGAGGCTATCATGATCACCTACGATCCCGAGACGATCAGCTATGGCGAGCTTCTCGACATCTTCTTCGTGGTCCACGACCCGTCGCAGCTCAACCGCCAGGGTAATGACGTCGGAACCCAGTACCGGTCGGCGATCTTTCCGCAGGACTCCGCTCAGGAGGAAGAAGCGAAGCAGGCGAAGGATCGCGCTCAGGCTCAATGGAATGGCGCCGTCGTCACGACCATCGAGGCCAGGTCGAAATGGTATCCGGCCGAAGATGATCACCAATCCTATTGGGAGGGCCAAGGGCAGCGAAACCCTTATTGCATCGCGACGATCCCGCCCAAGCTTCAAAAATTACGCAAGAGCTTCCAGGCGCGCGTGAAGAGCGCCGGGGTCGGAGCCTAGCGCGGCGCTGCCGCTCGCCTGAGCCGATCGTTGATGGCGGCGCCGAGGCCCTGATCCGGCACCGGGGCGACCGCGATCTTCGCACTGTCCGAAGCATCGGCCGCGTGGAGCAGGTCGAACAATCGGGATGCTGCTTCGACGAGATCGCCTCGATCGCTGAGGTTGCTGTCGCCCTCCACTCCGGCAAAGCCGATCAGGAATTCATCTTCTGCCGCTTCGCTGGCGCCGAGACGGAGAGGCTTGGCCGGCGCATAATGGCTGGCCAGCTGACCCGGCGCTTCGAGCGGCCCATCGGGCCTTGCTTCCGCTCCGGGAATCTCGAGAGGGCCGCGTCTCAATAGCCTGAGCTTTCCGTCGGTTTCAGCGACGATCGTGGATTCGATCCCGCCGGGACAGGCGCCATCATCGACGATCAGCGGAATTCGGCCGTCCAGGCTTCGAACCACATGCTCGGCGCGCGTCGGGCTGATCGCGCCGCTCAGATTTGCGGACGGAGCGGCCAAAGGCCGGCGGACCGCTTTGAGCAACGCCCGCATCGCCCGATGCGCCGGCACTCGAAGTGCGACGGTGGCGAGCCCGGCAGTCACCAGCGGCGCGATCCCGCTACCCGGCCTGAGCGGTGCAACAATAGTGAGCGGCCCCGGCCAGTGGGTTTCTGCAAGCTCCAGCGAGACCGGCCCCAGATCCGCGATACTCCGCGCCGATCCAATATTCAAAATGTGCACAATCAAGGGATTGAACGACGGTCTTCCCTTGGCTTCGTAAATACGCGCTACCGCCTCGGCATTGGTCGCGTCGGCAGCAAGGCCGTAAACGGTCTCGGTCGGGACTGCGACCGGCTCGCCCTCGAGGATCAGGCGCGCGGCTTCGTCGATCGCCTGTTCAGCGAAGGAAAGCACGTGAGTTTGGAGCCGCGACACCTTGGCGCGGCTACCGGATTCCCATTACGGCGGAAAGTTCAGACGCTCTCTTTTTCCAGCAATCGCGCCGGGTCCAGGCCAAGGCGGTCCATCCGCTCGCGGATTTCCGGCCATTCCTCGGTGAGAAAGCGGCTTCGCTCCGATTCCGTAAGGCGGGCACGCGCCCCGGGTGCGACGAACAGCCCGACGCCGCGCTTCACCACGATCAGCCCGTCGTCCTGGAAACCCTGATACGCCTTGGCCACTGTCAGCGGGTTCGCCTGCTCGTCGGCGGCAAGGGCGCGGACCGAAGGCAAAGGATCGCCATCCACATACTGCCCGCAGAGAATGCCGTTGGCGATTGTCTCCCGAAGGCGGACGTAAACCGGTTTCTCATGCTGGGTGCGTAGCGTCATGCTGTCGTAATACAGCAGACCAGAGTTTCGTCAACTTTCATCGACGCTTACGAAGATGGCTTCCAACGGCTCGAGACCTGATCGAGCTGGGGCCGGGGCCGCTCATCGAGTTCGCAAGCCGAATCGCCGATGAAGATGAACCCGGCGATCCGTTCGCCCGGCTTGCAGAACGCCTGCGTGACTCTGGGCGAATAAGCGCGCCAGCCGGTCAGCCAGCCGCCCACGTATCCGAGCGAGTGCGCAGCGAGCAGCAGGTTCATCCCTGCGGCGCCACAGGACAATTCCTGCTCCCAGATAGAAATCTTGTGTCCATGAACGGGTGCGGAGACGAGCAGGACGAGTGATCCTGCGTAATGTGCGAACTCCTCCTCCTTGATGTGGTGGGCATTCGTCGCGCAGGCATCTTCTTGGGAAAGAGCCTCGCGAAGCAGAGCCGCGAACGCGTCACGGTCCTCGTCCTCGACGACAATGAAGCGCCACGGCGCGAGCTTGCCGTGGTCGGGAGTGCGCGCGGCGATGGTCAGGA
>JACDCV010000092.1 GCA_013817375.1 Sphingomonas sp. | reverse complement strand
CGGCAGCGAAAGCGCGGGCGATCGCAAGGCCGATGCCGGACGTCGAGCCGGTCACCAGAGCAACCTTTCCTTCGAGAATCATGAAAGCTCCTTTCGAGCCGCTAGTCGCTGCCTGCGCCGAGGTTTGCAACTGCACCGGCACCTTGGGCATTAGGCGCTGACAACAGGAGGGACTTGGAATGGTTCGGCTGGGCGGCGACGGAAGCGACAATTTCATCGACCGTACCGGACGCGGCGGCGGATTCGGGGGCGGCGGCGGCAACATGCTCGGCTGCCTGATTCCGCTGGTCCTGAGCCGGTTCGGGATCGGGGGAGTGCTGATCCTCCTGCTCGGCTATTGCGCGCTTCAAAGCTTCGGCGGCGGGGGCCTTCTGAGCGGAGGTGGCTCGCCCACTTCGCAGCAATCTTCCTCCACCCAGTCGACGCTCGGTGCAGAGGACCGGCAGGTCCTGAGCGGAGTGCTTGCTTCTACCGAGCAGGTCTGGAGCAATCTGTTCCAGCAGTCGGGTGAAACCTACCAGCCGGCGCAGATGGTCGCCTACAGCAACACCGACCAGTCAGGCTGCGGAGTGGCGCAGGCGGCGATGGGGCCGTTCTACTGTCCGAGCGACCAGCGGATATATATCGACCCGGTGTTCTTCGAGGAGCTCCAGCGCCGCTTCAGCGCGCCGGGCGATTTCGCTCAGGCCTATGTGATCGCCCACGAGGTCGGCCACCATGTCCAGAACCTCACCGGTGCGCTCGACACGGCGCAGCGCGGGCAGGCGCGATCCACCAGGCTGGAAGGCAATAAGATACAAATCGGAGTCGAGCTTCAGGCCGACTGCTATGCCGGAGTATGGGCGGCCAACGCCCGCGACGAACGCGGCTCGATCCTCGAGCCGGGCGACATCGAGGAGGGAATGCGTGCTGCCGAGGCGATCGGCGACGACGCTCTTCAGCGGCAGGCGCAGGGCCGGGTCTCGCCCGAAACCTTCACCCACGGCACTTCGGAACAGCGCCGCGCGGCGCTTCGCAAGGGTCTCGAGACCGGCGACCCCGCCGCCTGCCAGTTCAACGCCTAGACGCGGACCAGCATCTTTCCGGTGTTGGCGCCGGTGAACAGGCCGAGGAAGGCGTCCGGCGCCTTATCCAGTCCCTCGAACATTGTATCCTGCGGCTTGACCTTCCCGCTGGCGACCCACTCGCCCATGTCGCGGTAGAATTCATCGAGGCGCGACACATAATCGCCGTAGAGGAAGCCGCGCATCACGATCCGCATCGCGATCATCCGGATGATGTAGCGAAATTGCATCGGCTCGCGGCTGTTGTAGCCGGCGATCATCCCGCACAGAGCGAAGCGCGCATGAAGCCGGGCCCGCGAAAAAGCGGCGTCGAGATGGTCGCCGCCGACATTGTCGAAATAGACGTCGATTCCCTCGGGCGCCGCGTCGCGAAGGCCCTTGATGATCGGCCCGGCAGTATAATCGACGGTAGCATCGGCTCCGAGTGAGCGGACATAGCCGCACTTCTTGGCACCCCTCGCCGACCCGATCACCGTCATGCCCTTGGCCTTGGCAATCTGGACGACCACTGAGCCGACCGCGCCCGCGGCCGCCGACACGAAGACGATATCGCCTTCCTTCGCTTCCGCTGCGTCGAGAAGGCCGAAATAGGCCGTCGCTCCGGGCATTCCCAAATGGCTGAGGAACGCCTGCGGCTCGGCGTCGACCTTGGGGAGCTTGTAGACGCCTTTGGTGTCGATCACCGCTTCGTCGCGCCAGCCGGCCATGTGCGTGACGAGATCGCCCTTCTCGAACCCGTCGGCGTTCGATTCCACGACCTCGCCGACCGCGCCGCCGTCCATCGGCGCATCGATCTGGAACGGCGGGATGTACGATTTGGATTCGTTCATCCGCCCGCGCATGTAGGGATCGACCGAAAGGAACAGGTTGCGGACACGCATTTGCCCGTCGCCGACGCCCGGAAGGTCATGGTCCTTGAGGGCGAAATTCTCGTTATTCGGAAGTCCGTCGGGACGGCTCATCAAATGCCAGGCGCGGGCCATTCATCTCTCCTTGCTGTCGCCGCTCGGGCGATCATTCGGGCGGGGCGGTCTGCACCGGCTGCGGGTGCGGATTGGCCTCATAGTAGCGCGTCACATAATCCCAGGCTTCGTCCGCGTCCTCGCTCCAGTGGATGAGGTCGAGATCATGGGGCGAGATCACGCCTTCGTCGGCAAGCGCCTGGAAGTCGACGACCTTGGTCCAGAATTCCTTGCCGAACAGAAGGATCGGGAGCGGCCTCACCTTGCCGGTCTGGATCAGTGTCAGAAGCTCGAACAATTCGTCGAACGTTCCAAAGCCGCCGGGGAAGACCGCGACCGCTCGTGCCCGGAGCAGGAAGTGCATCTTGCGAAGCGCGAAATAGTGGAACTGGAAGCTGAGTTCCGGGGTCACGTAGCGGTTCGGAAGCTGCTCGTGCGCAAGCACGATGTTGAGGCCGATCGTGTCCTGGCCTTCGTCCCAGGCGCCGCGGTTCGCCGCTTCCATGATCGACGGACCGCCCCCCGAGCAGACGACGAACTGGCGCAATCCCTCCGAGTCGCAATCGCAGGTGCTGGCGAGGCGAGCCAGCTTGCGGGCAGCATCGTAATATGGCGACTTGGCCTTGAGCCGCTCGGCGATCCGGACCTGCTCGTCGTTGGTCGCGGCCTCGATGAGAGCGTCGGCCATCGCCGGCTCGGGGATTCGTGCCGACCCGTAGAAGACGAAGGTCGAGCCAATCTTCGCCTCGTTGAGGAACAGCTCGGGCTTGAGCAGCTCGAGCTGGAATCGAACCGGGCGAAGGTCCTCGCGAAGAAGGAAGTCGAGATCCTGGAAGGCAAGCTTGTAGGCCTCGCTCTCGGTCTGCGGGATCGACGGGACGTGCGCTGCTGCTTGCGCATCGATCTTGGAGCTCGGGAAAATGCGCTTGGGCGGTATTGGGTCGGCCATGTGCAGCCGCCTCTAGCTCACACGTCTCACAAGCCCAAGAGGGTCACGCCCCCCTGACTGGAATCACGACCCGCTCGAGCCGCGCCGGGCAGCGAACGCCGCCGCCGCTCCCGCTGCAGCGAAGACCAGGCCGAGGGAGAAGTTGACGACCAGCGCGGGCTCCAGTGTCGGATCGATCAGGCTTCCACCGCTCGCCAATGACACCAACAGCCACAGAGCGAGCGTCGCAATCGTCCCGGCCAACATCGCGCTGACGACCCGCCAGCTCAGAAAATAGATCGCCGCGAAGGCGATCGCGGCGCTCAGGCAATAGTTCAGCCAGAGCGCGGCTTCGCTCAATAGACCCGCGCCTTGGGCTTGATATATTCGACGTCGTCGGTGAGCGTATATTCGTGGACCGGGCGGTAGCCGATCCGAACCTCGCCGCTTTTGCCGCCCCAGCCGTCGAACCAGGCGACGCTGTGCTTCATCCAGTTCTCGTCGTCGCGCTTGGGGTAATCCTCGTGCATGTGCGCGCCGCGGCTTTCCTTGCGGTTGGCGGCGCAATGCATCGTCACCACCGCCTGGGCGACGAGATTGTCGAGCTCGAGGGTCTCGACGAGATCGCTGTTCCAGATGAGGCTTCGGTCGGTAACGTGAATGTCGGTCATCCGGCTGTAGACCGCGTCGATCCGCTGGATTCCCTCGTCGAGCGTGGCCTCGGTCCGGAACACCGCGCAATCGGCCTGCATCGTCCGCTGCATCTGAGCGCGGATTTCCGCGGTCGGACTGGAGCCCTCGGCATGACGAAAATGGTCGAGCCGGGACAAAGCGAAGTCCGCCGAATCCTTGGCCAGCGGCTCCTGCAGGACTCCCGACTTGATCACCTCCCCAAGCCGGTGGCCGGCGGCGCGGCCGAACACGACCAGGTCGATCAGGCTGTTGGAGCCAAGCCGATTGGCGCCGTGAACCGAGACGCAGGCCGCCTCGCCGACCGCGAACAGGCCGGGCACGATCGCGTCGGGGTCGCCGTCGCGGACGGTGACCACCTCGCCATGATAATTGGTCGGAATCCCCCCCATATTATAATGGACCGTCGGAACCACCGGGATCGGCTGGCGGGTGAGGTCGATCCCTGCAAAGGTCATCGCCGTCTCGGTGATTCCCGGCAAGCGCTCGGCAAGGATCTTGGGCTCGATATGGTCGAGGTGAAGGAAGATGTGGTCCTTATTCTCCCCGACCCCTCGTCCTTCGCGGATCTCCATCGCCATCGACCGTGAGACGACGTCGCGGCTCGCAAGATCTTTGGCGCTCGGCGCATAGCGCTCCATGAAGCGCTCGCCTTCGCTATTGGTCAGATAGCCGCCCTCGCCGCGGGCGCCCTCGGTGATCAGGACTCCGACGCCATAGACGCCGGTCGGGTGGAATTGGACGAACTCCATGTCCTGGAGCGGAAGCCCGGCGCGGAGGACCATCGCATTGCCGTCGCCGGTGCTGGTGTGCGCCGAGGTCGCCGAAAAATAGGCTCGGCCGTAGCCGCCGGTGGCGAGCACCACCGCTTGCGCCCGGAACCGGTGGATCGACCCGTCGTCCAGCGACAGCGCGATCACTCCCCGGCAGGCGCCGTCCTCCATGATCAGGTCGATCGCGAAATACTCGACGAAGAAGTCGGCGTCGTGGCGAAGGCTCTGCTGGTAGAGCGTGTGAAGCATCGCATGGCCGGTGCGGTCGGCGGCCGCGCAGGTGCGCTGCGCCGCTGGCCCCTCGCCCATATTCTGAGTCATCCCGCCGAACGCGCGCTGGTAGATTTCCCCCTCGGCGGTGCGGCTGAACGGCAAGCCCATATGCTCAAGCTCGACGACCGCCGCCGGGGCCTCGCGGGTCAGATATTCGATCGCGTCCTGGTCGCCCAGCCAGTCGGACCCCTTGACCGTATCGAACATGTGCCAGGTCCAGTGGTCCGGGCCCATATTGCCCAGCGCCGCCGCAATCCCGCCCTGGGCCGCGACGGTATGGCTTCGGGTCGGGAACACCTTGGTGATGCAGGCCGTCTTCAGCCCCTGCTCGGCCGCGCCCATCGTCGCCCTGAGACCGGCGCCGCCGGCCCCGACGACAACGACGTCGTAGGTGTGGTCGATGATCTTGTAAGCGCTCAAGCGGCTGCTCCGAACGCGATCCGGCCGAGCGCGAACAGCGCCAGCGAGGCTCCCGCGACGGCAAGAAACAGAAGCGCCGTGTTGACGGCGAAGCGGTTGGCGTCATCGTCGACATAATCGTCGACGATCACCTTCATCCCGTCGAGGCCGTGCCAGAAGGCCGTGACGACGAGCAGGGCCATCGGCACCGCTCCTGCCGGACTGCTCAGCCATTCGGTCAACGTGCGCTGGTCGAAGCCGGGGAGGAGCAGAAGCGAGGCGACGAACCAGGCGCCCAGCAACAGCAAAGCGACGCTGCTCACCCGCTCCGACAGCCAATGCTCGCCGCCCTCGCGGGCCGATCCCAGGCCTCTGACCTTGCCGAGCGGGGTTGCGCTTTCGCCGAGGGTCATTCGAATACTCCCAGCCAATAGGCCCACAGGGCAGCAGTCACGATCAGGGAAGCAGCGATGGTGACGATCGCGCCAATCTTGTTTGCCCGAAGCTCGAAGCCCATCCCGGTGTCCATCACCAGGTGTCGGATTCCGGCGAACGTCTTCTGGAAGAAGGCCCAGGTGAGGGCGATCAGGACGATCAGGCCGACCCAGCTCGTCGCCGCATCGCTGAACGACGCATAGCTATTGGGGCCGCCGGCAATCGCCATCAGCCACCACACCAGGATCGGCAGTCCCACGAGGGTCAGCCCCGCGCCGGTCATTCGGTGGAGGATCGAGACCAGCATGTGCGGGCCCCACCGCCAGATCGTCAAATGCGGTGACAAGGGTCTTTCTCGGACGGCTGCCATAAGCGGGCGCTTCCCTTTCGGAATTTCAGGAGCCGACCGCTTACGGCGGCACCCGCACCCGCGCAAGATTCCGGCACCGCTTCGTCCGCTCCTAACCGGCTCTTAACCATTGTCGGCGCAAGAGCAGGCCCAGAAACACGCGTAAATGACGGAGCAACCGGTGATGACCAGCGACACGGCCAATCTGCAGCGACTGTCGGATGAGCAGGTGAGCCAGCGGCTCTCCGCTTATTGCGACGGCGGCCGCTTCGAGGAATCCCTTCGCTGGCTGTGGTCCGAAGCCGGCGAGATCGTGGTGTCCGCCTGCCGCGAGCATTTTGGCGAAACCGGTGCCGAAGTCGCCAAGATGTACATGACCCGCCCGGTCGATGCCGCCTGGGTGCAGACCGTCGCAAAACAGGGCCGGATCATGTTCACCGGCAAGCAGAGCGTGCCCGAATGGGTTGCAACGCGCGCACAGATGATCAGGGACGTCAGCAACGGCCTTGAGGAGAAGTTTGCCGGCAGGGCTGCCGAACGGCTCGAGGCGACCGACCTCTTCCACCGGCTGATGACCTACAGCGAGGACATCATCCTCGCCCAGATTTCGCTTCTTGAAGCCAATGCCGCCGCCGACGCCCGCGGCCGCCAGAGCGAGGAGTTCGAGCGCCGCGTTGCCGACCTCGTCCGCGGAAGCACCGACGAGTCGCGCAACCTCACCGAGCGGACTCGCGCCACCGCGGCCTCGGCCAGGGGAATGCTTGGCAAGACCAGCGAAGTCGCGGCAGCGGCCGAGCAGTCCGCAGTCGCCATGCGTGAAGCCGCCCAGACTGCGGCGGGCCTGATTAGGGCGATCGAGGATGCGCGTACCGAAGTCGAAGTTGCGGCGGATGTCGCGACCCGCGCCGGAGGCCAGGCCGAGCAGGCCGTGCAGGTCAGCCAGGCGCTGTCGGCCCATGTCGAGGCAATCGAATCGATCCTCAGCTTGATCCGCGACATCGCCGGCCAGACCAATCTTCTCGCACTCAACGCGACAATCGAGGCGGCCCGCGCGGGCGATGCCGGACGCGGCTTTGCGGTCGTCGCCCAGGAGGTGAAGAGCCTCGCGTCGCAGACGGCCCGGGCCACCGACGACATCACCGCCAAGATCACTGCAATCCAGCAGGCGACCAGGCAGACGGTCGACGCGAACAGCTCTATCCAGGGCACGGTCGAGGAGGTCCAGACCTCCGCCGACCGGATCCGCCAGGCGATGGAGCTCCAGGCGCAAACGGTGACGATGATCACTGCAGCGGTCGACGAGACCGCTCTTGCCGCCGATTCGATGAGCTCGACCATCGCCGCGATCCGCGCCGATACCGAAAATGTCGCGGCCGACATCGACGAGGTCGAGCAGGGCTTCGGCCGCTTCTCCGACCAGATCGCCGACTTCAAGTCGACCACCAAGGAATTCGTCGCCGGAATCGCCGCTTAATCCTCCCCGCTCGCGGGGAGGTGGCAGCCCGTAGGGCTGACGGAGGGGCGGTCGAGCGCTTCGCCACGCCCCCCTCCACCACTTCGTGGTCCCCCTCCCCGTCCCGGGGAGGATGCGCTATCGGCAGCCCATGAACATCCTCATCACCGGAGCAAGCCGCGGAATCGGCGCGGCCGCTTATGATCTCCTGAAATCGGGCGGCCACTCGGTCGTCGGTCACTCAAGCCGTGGCAGCGACGAGCTGATCGCCGGCGAGCTGACCGATCCGGCTGCGCCCCAAATGATCTGGGATCAGGCTCTCGAACGGCTCGGCGGCCGAATCCATGTCCTCGTCAACAACGCCGGCATCTACGAGGCCATCGACGCCGGCTCCGGCGACCCGGACTGGCAGGCCGCCTGGGAGCGGACTCTTCGCATCAACGTCCAGGCGCCCGCCGACCTGTGCCGGCTGGCGGTCGGCCATTTTAAGGAAAATGGCGGCGGCCGCATCGTCAATGTCGCGAGCCGTGCGGCCTGGCGCGGCGATTCGCCTCAGCACTGGCATTATGCGGCCTCCAAGGCAGCGCTCGTGGCGATCACCAAGACAATTGCCCGAGCTTATGC
>JACDCV010000091.1 GCA_013817375.1 Sphingomonas sp. | reverse complement strand
AACCAACTCGAAACTTCGTCGCGTGCACGATCGAAGAAGCCGCGATCGTCGCGGTTTGACCGGTCACGGTCACTGCTGCCGCGCGGCGAATCATATTGGCCGCGTCGACTATCGTAACGTCCGTCAGTCATCGGAATTCTCCTTTTGATCATTGGCCCTTCCGCATGAGGACCCTGTAAACAAAACGAACATCATGACGCTCCCGTTCCGTCGCCGGTGGCGCTGGGCAGGCTTGAAGCGATCAACCGAAAAACTGTCGCGCTAGGGCGTTGCGTGGGGGAGGTTGCGCCGCTATTGGGGCGCCTGCCGAGAGCGAGGGGCTGTAGCTCAGATGGGAGAGCGCTGCAATCGCACTGCAGAGGTCAGGAGTTCGATCCTCCTCAGCTCCACCACCTCTTGGCCCTGAAAACAAAAGTGATTCCGCTGAGTCCGTTCGTCCGTCAGGCTTGCGGTGTATCGCAACTGTATCGACGTTGTGAACAATGCAAAGGTAGCTTGACCTCTGCTTTGGAGCAGACGAGCCTCGCGCAATCCATTTTTTGGAGCTAAGACAGCCTGCACTAAGGACATCTCCCGGCAGTCAGGTGCTAGCCGGAACCGCCGCGCCGGTATCAGAAAGCTTCCATTCGCGCTCAAGAATGGCGTAAAGTACTTCGTCGCTCCAGTGCCCTT
Organism: Sphingomonas sp.; assembly: GCA_013817375.1. GTDB lineage: Bacteria > Pseudomonadota > Alphaproteobacteria > Sphingomonadales > Sphingomonadaceae > Sphingomicrobium. Next base: position 7,290 of record JACDCV010000091.1, on the reverse strand, counting down.
CGTCGCGCTCGCACCAGCTTTCGATCATTGTGCCTTCGTGGCGAAACCCAAGCCGCTCGAGGAGGGTCCGGCTCCGCCTGTTGTCGGCGGCCGTGGTAGCGATTGCACGGTGCATCTTGCGTGTCCGAAACAGATGATCCAGCAGGGCCGAAAGCGCCTCGCCGGCTGCACCGCGTCCCCACCATTCAGGATGAAGGCTGTATCCCAGCTCGACCTGCTGCGGCCCTGGACCATCGAAGTTGACGCCCACGTCGCCGATGACCTCGCCAAGCTGCAATTGTATCACATATTGGTGCCAACCCGGCTCATCACCAGGCCGACGCAATTCCATTTCGGCATACATCGCTCGCGTCTCTTCAAGGGTGCGATCACTACGGCCCTGAAATTGTGCTACACGCTGGCGGATGTCGTAAAGAACCTCGGCGTCGGATGCGCGCACCGGACGAACAATAAGACGGGCGGTTTTAATGGTCATGGCAGGGCTATTGAGCTGCAATGACGCTATCGGCCCAGTCGGCATAGTGGGAAATTCGGGTCAGGTAGCTCACCTGACCATAGCGTCCGGGCTGAAACTCAGAGATATCGCCCTTCGCGAATTGCCACGCCGTTAGGCCGGCTAAGGTCCACTTGCCATTGACCTTAATTAGCAAGGGGCCACCACTATCCCCGCTAGCTGATGTGCCCTCTAAGCGGTGCCCCTTAGGGCCAGGATCAAATGCATAAGTGAGCCATTTTCCGTCAGCGCTGGACACCCGATTAAACGCACGGCGGAGAGCACCCCGGTGGGATGAGTGCATATCTTGGCCGTTCAGGCCATTGCCGGTAGCTCCCTTTCCATAGAGCTTTCCCAGATGTCCTTGCTCATCGGATGTTCTGAACATTGCAACTGGGGTCACATCATTCAGCGGCTGAGACAGCTTAATCAGCGCGATATCGTCATTAGAAGCCATCGCGACCATGAATGGCGCCGTGTCTCCGGTCGGCGGCACGTCCGGTGCTTTCTTATAGCCGGGATGAACAATAATCTTTTCAACTGAACGACATTGTCCATTTATCATGACCTGCTCAACAGGATGCCACTGAGTAGCGTGAGCAGCCGTCACGATCCATTGATTGGAGACCAGCACGCCATGCCCCTCATCGGGCAAGTCGATTAGCGCGGGAAACTCGCTGGCGGGGACCAGGTATGCAGAATCCGGGACGTCATGCCGAATGACGACTGCGCTCGCGGCGCTCAATTCAAGGCTGGCGAGTGGGAACGCGAGGAGAAAGGGGAAACGCATGATGAGCATCCTGCTTTTTCGCGAGCGAATCGCTCAGCGAAGAGATGTCGGGGTAGTACGGGAAGTGATCGGATAGGGGGCTCGGGACGGCCTGTGTCGGCTTGTCGACCCAGACTTTATCCCTAGCAGCCCGAACAAGCCAGCAGTCTTTCAAGCGGGACGATTTGGAGCGAATGCTAATGTCCGGAAAGGGTCGAAAGCGGACATTCGCACCTCACCCACCGCGTGCCGTCTTTGCAAGCGTCCTCAGAGCATCGCCATTCCGCCGTTGACGTGAAGCGTCTGCCCGGTGACGTAGCCGGCCTCGCGGCTGGCGAGATAGGCTGCAGCCGCGCCGATGTCCTCGCCGCTTCCCATCGCTCCGAGCGGGATTTTCGACAATATGGCATCGCGCTGCTGGTCGTTTAGCGCTTCCGTCATCGCCGAATTCATGAAGCCTGGAGCGATGCAATTGGCGGTGATCCCCCGGCTGGCGAGTTCCTGGGCAACGGCCTTGGTCATTCCGATCAGCCCCGCCTTCGACGCAACGTAATTGGCCTGGCCGGGATTGCCGGTGACTGCGACGACCGAAGTGATCGAGATGATCCGTCCGAAGCGCGCCTTCATCATCGGCCTGGCCGCCGCGCGCATGAGCCGGAACGCGGCCTCGAGATTGATCGCGACGACCTCCTCGAACTCCTCGTCCTTCATCCGCATCAGCAGATTGTCGCGGGTGACTCCGGCATTGTTGACGAGGATGTCGAGCTTGCCGCCGAGCGCTTCGAGAGCCTGCGGAACCAGCTGGTCCACGGCCGCGCCGTCGGACAGGTTGCACGACAGCGCGACATGGTCGCCGCCGAGGGACACGCGGAAGCTTTCAAGCTTATCGACATTGCTCCCGGATAGCGCCAGCCGCGCGCCCTGAGCGCTCAAGGATTTGGCAATGGCGCTTCCCAGGCCTCCGCTGCCGCCTGTCACCAGCGCGGTCATCCCGCTCAAGTCGAACATCATGCGATCTCCTTCGCCAACGCCTCGATGTCCTCGATCGAAACTATGCTGGTAACCCTCGCGTCCGGAGCGATCCGCTTGACCATGGGCCCAAGCACCTTGCCGCCAAGCTCGACGAATTCCTCGACGCCCGCCTGGCCCATGTTGGCAACGCTCTCGCGCCAGCGAACCATTGCCGTCACCTGCTCGACAAGCAGGCCGCGGATCGAGTCCGGATCGCTTTCCGGCTGCGCGGTCACATTGGCAAACACCGGCACCGCCGGCTCGTCGACAACCACATAGCTAAGCGCATCGCGCATCGCCTCGGCCGCGGGCTGCATCAGCGTGCAGTGGAAGGGCGCCGACACCGGCAACAGCACCGCCCGCTTCGCGCCCATCTCCCTGGCCATCTCGACCGCCCGGTCGATCGCATCTTTATTCCCCGACAGAACGACCTGACTCGGGTCATTGTCGTTGGCGATGGCGCAGACCTCGCCCTGCGCGGCGGCCTCGGCGATCCGCCGCGCCATCGGCAGATCGGCGCCGAGCAGAGCCGCCATCGCTCCCAAGCCCACCGGCACCGCCGCCTGCATCGCCTGGCCCCGAAGCTTGAGCAGCTTGGCCGTGGTTGCAAGGTCGAACGCGCCTGCCGCGCACAAAGCCGAATATTCGCCGAGGCTGTGCCCGGCGACGAACCGTGCCGCCCCGGCCAGATCGACGCCGCCTTCCCTGGTCAGCGCGGTGAACACCGCCAGCGAGTTCGCCATGATCGCCGGCTGCGCATTTTCGGTCAGCCGAAGCTCGTCGTCCGGTCCCTCGCGCATCAGTCGGAACAGATTCTGACCAAGCGCCTCGTCCGCCGCCTCGAACACGTCGCGCGCCGCCCGGCTCGCCTCGCCAAGTGCCGCGCCCATGCCGACCGACTGGCTGCCTTGTCCCGGGAAAAGGAATGCGCGCATGTCGTCCCCTGTTCGTGTACGCCCCGGTGCGCGGCCTACGGCCGTGGCCCGCTGAATCCAAGGGGGAGCGGTTGAGCAGGAACGAGGACAGCCGGCAGCTCGGCTTTTGGATGACCTGGTCGATCGTGGTCGGGACCATGATTGGCTCTGGCATATTTCTGCTCCCGGCGAGCCTCGCCCGGTTCGGGCCCAATTCCATCGCCGGCTGGCTGGTAAGCGGCCTGGGTGCGATCTCGCTTGCGTTCGCCATTGGGCTGCTGGCGCGCGCCGGCGGCAACGGCATCCAATCCTATATCGAAAAAGCGTTCGGCCCCTTCATCGCCTTCCTCGCGACCTTCGCGTTCTGGATTTCGTCCTGGACGGCGCTGGCAGCGGTCAGCATCGCCGGAGCCGGTGCCGTCGGCTGGCTTGTGCCGGCGCTCGGCGACAATCGAGCGGTCGCTTTGGTTGCGATCGCCTTCCTTGCCGTCTTCCAGGCGACCAATGCCCTCGGGGCTCGCTCCACGGGCCGTCTCGCGGTGGTGACCGCTATGTTGAAAATCCTGCCGTTGGTCGCGGTGATCGCGGTGCTTGCACAGCTCGAATTGGGGGGTGGCGGTGGTGGCAGCTCGCTGTTTCCGCTCGCGCCGACACCGCTTAACCTCGACAATATCGCCAGCGCCTCGGCGCTCACTCTCTTCGCGCTGCTGGGCTTCGAGAATGCCGCCGCGCCCGTTGACAAGGTGCGCGATCCGCAGCGCACGATCCCCAGGGCAATGGTTGGCGGCGCAGCATTCGTCGCATTCCTCTATCTCATCAGCAGCACTGCGATCCTCCTGCTGCTTCCGGTCGAGGTCGCTGCCGGCTCCAGCTCACCGTTCGCCGATGCGATCGGCCGCGGCTGGGGCGAATTCGGCGCGATGTTCGCGGCGCTCGGCATCGCCGCCAGCGCAGCGGGCTATGTCAACGCGAACGTGCTGGTGTGCGGCGAGCTTGGCTATTCGATGGCACTTCGCCGAGAGTTTCCAGCGTTCTTCGCCCGAACCAGAAGCGGGAAGACCCCGCTCAACGCGCAGCTGCTCGGTACCGGCCTGGCAGCTGCGTTGATCCTCGCCAACATGTCGAAAAGCACCGCCGAGCTGTTCACCTTCATGGCGCTGCTCACTGCTTGCGCAACGTTGTGGCTCTACCTTGCTTCGTCTCTGGCGGCGCTGAAGCAGGGCCCGAAAGGCCTGACCCTGGTGGTTGTGATCGCCGGCCTCGCCTTCACGATTTTCGCTTTCTACGGGTCCGGCGGGGAAGCCAATCTGTGGAGCCTCGCACTGCTCGCACTTGGGGCCGCACTCTACGCGATCATGCGCCGGACGCGCGGCTCCAGCCCGGCGGCGGCGGCGAACCCAGCCGCGCCTGCGGGATCATAGCCCGAAGCTTGGCCGCGAAGCTTCGCAAACACACTTCGCTAGTCCCCAGCGGCCCCGCCACATAGCTCGCGCTCTGCATCCCTGCCTGCACCCGCGCGATCAGCTCGGTGTCTTCCGCGTTGACCCGCCGGTTGATCCGCCAGTTGAGATAGCGCGCGGCCTTCATCTCGCGCCGCCACTTTTCAGGCATTTCGGCATCCGGAAGCGCATAGCTGATCTCGCGGATCACCGTCTCCGTCCCGCTCACCGGCAAGAACTGCATGAAGTCGACCTGGTCGGGATAGATGTCGAACGCGACGTTGGGGAACAGCTTGTAATAAAGCCACTTGCGCCGGTGGCTGGCCGGCAGATGCGCCGCGTCGGGAAGCAGGCGCTGGTAAGCGCGCTCAGACAGGTTCGCCGACTCCGTCTCGACCAGCTCGCCCTCCATCCGGTCGACCCACTCGTTCGCCTCGATCCGGTAATTGCGCCCGAACAGGCGGGTCAGCCCCGGATGCCCGATCGGGATGTGCAGATGGTCGGAATAATTGTCGGCGATCGTCTTCCAGTTGAGCGCGCGCGGCCGGCTCGTCACCCGCCCCATCACGCGAAGCTCCTTGAACCGGTAAGGCGCGACTTCGGCTTCGTACGGCGCCATCATCTCGGCCACCGAAGGCGCGCCCGGCTCCAGAGTCACGAACAGGAACCCGCGCCAATTCTCCAGCGCCACCGGCACCAGCCCCAACTTTTTGGTCTGAAGCCCCGGATATTCGTGCCTGTGCGGAACCCCGACCAGCCGCCCGTCGCGCGCATAGCTCCACGCATGATAGGGGCAGGTCAGCACTTTCGAACAGCCGCCGGTGCCATCCACCAGCCGCGACCCGCGATGCCGGCAGACGTTGGCAAAGGCGCGCGCCACCCCGTCGTCGCCGCGGATGACGATCACGCTCTCCCCCAGATACTCCAGGCTGCGCCACTCCCCGGCTTGGCCGATCTCGCTCTCGTGGCAAACGACCTGCGGCGCGGCGCGAAGGAACGCGGCTTTCTCCGCCTCGAAGAATTCCGCATCGAAATAGAGCCAGCCCGGAAGGCTCATGCCGTCGAGCGGGTCAACGGACGTTGCGACGGTACGAAGTTGTGTGGCCATGGGGTGCCAGATACCCCATTTCGTCATCCCCACGAAAGGCCCCTCCTGAGCAGGCCGAAGGACGGGAATCCACGCCGCTGTCCCGCCCCCTCTCCGCTCACCCTGAGCTAAGCCCGTCCTGAGCCTGTCGAAGGGTCGAAGGGTCGTCCTGAGCAAAGCCCGTCCTGAGCTAGTCGAAGGGTCGAGGGACTGCCCTTCCCTTTCGCGCCCCCTCCAGCCAAGGTGCCACTGCTCGGGAGGGGGGCCTGGTGACCGTCGGCGAATTCATCAAGAAGTGGGATGGCACGCCCGGCGGTGCCGAGAAGAAGAACTTCCCGATCTTCATTAACCAGCTTTGCGAATTGCTCGGGGTCGATCCGCCGAACGATCCCGCCGCGGCCGGAGTCCTTGGCGCTTACGAATATGAAGCGCCGGTGCCCAAAGGCAGCATCCGCTCCCTCGACAGTTCCGGCCGCGTCGATCTCTACAGGCGCGCCCATTTCATCATGGAGGCAAAGCAAAGCTATCTGAAGCCGGAGCAGGTCGGGCTGGACCTCGGCGAGGACACCCGCCCCCGAGCCCCGTCCGGCGCGCGCTATGACAAGCTGATGCGCGATGCCCGCAATCAGGCCGAGAATTACGCGAAGAACCTGCCCGCTTCGGAACCCGTCGCGCCCTTCCTGATAGTCTGCGACATCGGCCGGGCGTTCGAAATCTACCACGACTCCGCCGGTAACGGTCGCGGCTACACCTTTTTCCCGGACAAGCAGCGATATCGGATCGAGCTTGCCGACCTCGCAAGCGAAGAGAAGCTCAAGGGCGTTGACCGCACGCCGCTCGAACTGCTTCGGGCGATCTGGACCGAACCGAGAACCATCGACCCGCGCTTTCAGTCGGCGGACGTGACCCGAACCGTTGCCAGCCGCCTGGCGTCCGTCAGCCAATATATCGAGGAAGGGCTGAAGCAGAAACTGTCGGGCAAATCGCCCCGCGAAAAAGCGGAGGAAATCGAGGAGGCCGCGCTGTTCCTGATGCGCATCCTCTTTTGCATGTTCGCCGAGGATATCGGACTGCTTCCGAAGGAGAAATTCAAGCAGTTTCTCAAGCGCGCCGAAAGTAACGACAAGCTTTTCGAGAACCAGCTTGCCGACCTGTGGTTGAAGATGGGCGCACCCAACGTCAGCCCGCGTTTTGCCCATGCGGTTGAAGAAGAAGTCCGCTATTTCAACGGCGGCCTGTTCTCGCAATCAGCCCGCACATATCCCCTCGGCGGCTTCGTAATTCACGACCTCTACGAGGCCGCGCGCCAGAACTGGCGCAAGGTAGAGCCTGCGATTTTCGGCACTCTGCTCGAACAGGCCCTGAGCACGGAGGAGCGGGCCAAGCTCGGCGCCCATTATACGCCGCGCCCCTACGTCGAAACGCTCGTCCGCGCGACGATCATGGACGTGCTGGAGCCCGAATGGGTTCAGGTCGAGGAGGACATTGCCAATGTCATTGCGAGCGAAGCGAAGCAATCCAGTGGGGCTGGATCGCCACGTCGCTCCGCTCCTCGCGATGACGACAAGGCATTAGAC
>JACDCV010000251.1 GCA_013817375.1 Sphingomonas sp. | reverse complement strand
AGGGTGATCAGCCAGGCCGTGGTCCCGGACCAGAATGCGGCAACCCAGATCGCGCAGCGTGCACGCGGCGGCCAGAGCTTCGTCGAGGCGGTCCGGCCGGCAGGGCTCAGTGCGGCGGACGTTTCGGTCGGTCCCCAGACGCGGAGCGAGTTCAGCGACCTTGCCGGCGAACAGGTCGCCGCAGCGGCGTTCGGCGCGCAGCCGGGCACAGTCGTCGGCCCGGTAAGGTCGGGTCTTGGCTGGCACGTCGTAAAGATCGATTCCGTCCGCAGCCAGCCCGGCCGGTCGCTCGCCCAGGCGCGTTCGGAGATCGAGCCCCGGCTTAGTGCCGAGAAGCGCAAGGAGGCGCTCGCCAACCTCGTCGACCGGGTTCAAGACGCGCTCGACGCTGGGGCCAATTTTCAGGAAGCGGCGCGGGCCGCCAACCTGCAGGTCACGACCACGCCGATAATCACCGCCAGCGGAGTCGCCCGGGCCGACCCGTCCTACAAGGTGCCGCCAGAGCTGATGCCGGTGCTCCGCACCGGGTTCGAGCTCGGCGCCAACGACGAGCCGGTGATCGAGCAGGCGGGAAGCGAAGACTCCTTCGCTCTGGTCGCCCCCGCGCAGATCATCCCCGCAGCGCCGGCCCCGTTCGACAATGTCCGCGAGCAGGTCGAGCTCGACTGGTTGCGCCAGGAAGGCTCCAGGCAGGCGCAGGCCCTCGCCAACGCAATCGCCGCGGCGGCACGCGGAAACACGACCCTCGCCGAGGCCGTGAGGAACGCGAATGCACCTGCCGGACTGCCCCCGATCGAGACCGCCCGGGCCCGGCGCATCCAGCTGACCGAGCTTGGCGAAAATGTGCCGGCGCCGCTTCGGGTGCTGTTCTCGGTTCCGCAAGGGCGGACACAGGTCGGCGCCGACCCGCAGGGGCGCGGCTTCTTCGTCGTCAAGGTGAACAGGATCATTCCCGGCAATGCCCTCAATCAGCCGCAGCTGATCGCCCAGGTGCAAACCGAGTTCAGCGAGCCGCTGGCCCAGGAATATGCGCAGCAATTCCTCGCCGCCCTCAAGAAATCGGTCGGAGTGGAGCGCAACGAATCGGCGATCGAGGCGACCAAGCAGCGGATCACCGGCGGAGGCAACTGACGGCCGCTTGACCTGTGGCGCTTTGTTGCCTAGACGTTCCCTGTTCGTTCCATAGTGCGGGGGACCTGGCCAATGCTAACTGCTAAGCAGCGCGAACTTCTACTCTTCATCCAGGGGCGGCTGGGCGAAACAGGCGTCAGCCCGAGCTTCGATGAAATGCGCGAGGCGCTCGACCTTAAATCCAAGTCGGGAGTTCATCGGCTGATCTCGGCTCTCGAGGAGCGCGGCTTCATCCGCCGCCTGCCAAACCGGGCGCGGGCTCTTGAAGTGATGAAGCTTCCGGATTCAAGCGCGCCGGCGTCGGGCAAGCCGGTGCTGCCAGCGGCCGCCAACGATACGATCGAGATCCCGCTTCACGGGCGAATCGCCGCGGGAACGCCCATCGAGGCCCTGCAGGGGACCGAAGGCTTCTCGGTCCCGGCGGCGCTTCTTGGGCCGGGCGAGCATTACGCGCTCGAAGTTTCGGGCGACTCGATGATCGAGGAAGGCATTCTCGACGGCGACTTCGCGCTCATTCGAAAGGTCGATACCGCCCGTGACGGCGAGATCGTGGTTGCACTGATCGACGAGGAAGAAGCGACCCTGAAGACCTATCGCCGCGAGGGACGAACGGTGCGGCTCGACCCGGCGAACTCGAGCTACGAGCCGCAGCGCTATGACGAGAGCAGGGTGCAGATCCAGGGCCGCCTGAGCGGTCTGATTCGGCGCTACTGAAGATGGCGCCGCCACGGATCGATTATATCGAGCTTCCGAGCGCCACAGCGCACGAGTTGACCCGCGCTTTCTATGCAAAGGCGTTCGGCTGGTCGTTCACCGATTTCGGCCCCGATTATTCGGCGATGACGACCGGGGACGTCGACGTCGGCCTTAACGGCCAGCAGGCCGATTCGCTCTCGGCGCCGCTGCCGGTCGTTCGGGT
>JACDCV010000090.1 GCA_013817375.1 Sphingomonas sp. | reverse complement strand
GCCATAGGGCAGCACAATGCGCATCATCTTCATGGGGTCGCCGGACTTCGCGGTGCCGAGCCTTCACGCACTTGTCGGGGCTGGCCACGAACTTCTGTGCGTCTACACGCAGCCGCCGCGGCCCGCCGGCCGGGGCAAGAGCGAGCAGAAGACCGCCGTCCATCAGCGCGCCGAGCAGCTCGGGATCGAAGTGCGCTGTCCCGGATCGTTGAAGGCGCCGGAAGAGCAGCAGCGGTTCGCGGCTCTGGACGCTGAGCTCGCCATCGTCGCCGCTTATGGGCTGATCCTTCCCGGGCCCATCCTGCAAGCGCCCAAGGGCGGCTGCGTCAACGTCCACGCCTCCTTGCTTCCGCGCTGGCGCGGGGCGGCACCCATCCAGCGAGCGATCCTCGCCGGCGACGACATCACCGGGGTTACGATCATGCAGATGGATCAAGGGCTCGATAACGGGCCGATGCTTCTGAAGCGGCAGACGGCAATTGGCCGCAAGACCGCCGGCGAACTCACGCGCGAGCTTGGCGCTCTTGGAGCCAGCACGCTCCTCGAATGGCTCGGCAATCCGGCATCGCCGGAGCCGCAGCCAGACGAGGGAACCACCTATGCGAACAAGGTCGACAAGGCCGAGGCGCGGATCGACTGGAATCGCGATGCAAAGGAGGTGGAGCGGCAGGTGCGTGCCTTTGCCCCTGCCCCCGGAGCCTGGTTCGAAGCGAATGGCGAGCGAATCAAGCTGCTTGAGGCGAGCGCCGGAAGCGATGCCTCCGGCCGCCCGGGCGAAGTGTTGGACGCAACGCTCACCATTGCCTGTAGCGAGGGTTTCATCCGGCCATTGAAGGTACAGCGCGCTGGCAAGGGTGTGATGCTGCCCGGCGAACTCCTTCGCGGCTTCTCGATCCCGCAAGGGACGATCCTTTTGTGACTCGCTGGCGGCTGACCATCGAATATGACGGTGGACCGTTCCTGGGCTGGCAGCGCCAGGGTCAGGGACCATCGGTGCAGCAAACGCTCGAGGAAGCAATCCACCGGATGACCGGGGAGCGTGCCGCGGTCCACTCCGCGGGCCGAACCGATGCCGGAGTCCATGCGCTGGCGATGAGCGCTCATGTCGAGATCGAGAAGTCGCTTACCGAGCACCGGCTTCGCGAAGGCGTGAACGCGCTCGTCAGGCCCCACCCGATCGCGCTTCTGTCGGCCGAGCCAGTGCCGGATGGCTGGCACGCGCGCTTCTCCTGCATCGGCAGGCGCTATTTGTATCGAATCCTCAACCGGACGGCGCCGCCCGCGCTCGGCAGGGGCCGGGTGTGGCACATCGGAGCGCACATCGATGTCGCTGCAATGGCGCAAGGCGCAAAGCTTCTGGTCGGCAGCCACGACTTCACGACCTTCCGTTCGGCCCATTGCCAGTCGGAGAGCCCGGTCAAGACCCTCGACCGTCTCGACATCAGCACCAAGGGTGATGAAATCCGGATCGCGGCCGCCGCTCGCAGCTTCCTCCACCACCAGGTGCGATCAATGGTGGGTTGCCTGGCATTGGTCGGCCGCGGCCAGTGGGGACCTGAGGACATCAAGTCGGCGCTCGACGCCCGCGACCGCGCCGCATTGGGTTTCAACGCACCGCCCGACGGCCTCTACTTCGTGAAGGCGGTATACCCGGGCGGCTGAAACGCGCGCTGCACTTACAATCGGGCGCGATCTGCGCTATGTACGGATCGCTACTAGTCGCAACGACGGTCTCAGGGCGCTTTGCGGCTCCTCTATTCCTTCTTTCGCACTCCTAGCCAAGGGTGGGCCGAATGGCGGTCCATCGCAAAGAAGGAACTGAACTGATGCCAACTGGCACCGTAAAATTTTTCAACGCCTCCAAGGGTTATGGTTTCATCCAGCCTGAGGACGGTGGGCAGGATGCGTTCGTCCACATTACGGCCGTAGAGAATGCCGGAATGCAGACGCTGAACCAGGATCAGAAGGTCAGCTATGAACTCGAAGAGGACCAGCGCGGCAAGACCAAGGCCGTCAACCTGCAGCCTGCCGACTAAGCAGGCCGGATCGGGGCCGCGCTTGCGCGTTGCCCCGGTTCCGCTGCAGTCCACATGGGGACCATGACCGACAGAGAAACCTATCTGGCCCGAGCCGCCGAAGCGCGTGCCCAGGCCGACGCCGCGACGCTCGACAATGTGCGCGACCGCTGCCTCAGGTCCGAAGCGGCCTGGAGCGAAATGGCGGCGCGCGCGGAGCGCACAGAGCGCATGCGCGCGACGCTTCTGGCCGACAAGGCCAAAGCAGCCGCCGCTGAAGCAGCCGTGGCGAACGACTGAAACGAGATTTAAGTGAACATCATGCAATTCAAAAGCCGGCGGGCGCCAAAGCGCCGCCGAACCACCACACCATCCCTCTTCCAGCTAATGACTCCGGCGCAAAGCCAGGAGGCGCGGCTGATCGCCCGCCGGGAAGCACTCGCGATCCTCGGCTAAATCAGGCGGGTTCGGCCCCTGCTCGCGGCAGTCGTGAGCAGGAGCAGGCCGGCGGCTACGAAGCTCAAGGCGAAGATCCACGCAAACGTCGCGACGATTTCGCTCGTTTGCCCGAACAATCCGTAGATCAGCACAGCGACCGGGAGTCCGCCGAGCAGCAACACTGCAAGGAGGAGATCGATGGCTGCTGCAAAATACACCCAGGCGCGCTCGGCCGGCGCAGTCAATCTCGCCGAAAAGAACAATGCCGCGGCGCGAACCACCAGCCACAGGATCACCAAGTTCAGGACGGTGAAGAAATTCGCGCCCGGATCGACCGCCAGCCGAAGCCCGGCGAGCAGAGACGCGCCCGCGGCGATCCCGGCCCAGGTCCGGTGTCCGTGGCCGATGAGGACTGCGGCCAGTTCGATGGAGCCGGCCCCCATCAACATGAGGCCGACCACGGTTCGGCCGGGGATATGCTGCGCCAGAGGCAGAAGCGCGGCCGCCGCGGCGAGCAGCATGATCAGCGCCCCGCCGATGCGCACTGCCGTGGTTCGTCCCTGCGTCGACATGAAAAGCCTTTTAGCGCTGCAAGACGGCGATGTCAGGACGCGCCGAGTCCGGCCCGAGTCCCCACCAGCTCAGATCGAGCGGTCCTGAGCCGGCGTCGGTTTAATCCAAACCGGATCAATCATTTACGACGCGCTAACAGGCCTTTCTATAATCGCGGTTCATTGGGCACATTCGGGTGTCGCATGGAACACATGGACCTAAAGTGGCCACTTCAGCATCGGCGGCGGCTCCAGCCATCCGCCGTCGCCATTACTATCCCGTACCCATAAAATTCGCGATTGCGGTTGCTGCCGCAATCGTGTGGACGCTGTTGAGCATCTGGCTCTCGGCACGCTGGGTGAACGAGCTTGGCGTCGTCACCAACCCGATTTTCGCGCTCTTTGCGATCACTTTCATCGCTTTCGTGCCCGGCTTCATGAACGCCTTCATGGTAGCGACCTTGCTGCTCGACAAAAGGCCTCCGCGCCGCCGCCTGCAAGTTTACCCGGGAGTGACGATCCTCGTTGCTGCTTACAATGAAGCGGAGGCGATCGCCGACACGATCGAAAGTGCCGCGCACGAGGACTACCCGGGCCAACTCGAGATATTGGTGCTCAACGACGGCTCGAACGACCGGACGGCCGAACTGGCCGAAGCTGCCAGGAAAGGGCTTCGCGCCGGTCCGAACGTCAAGGTTCGGATCATCGATTATCCTGTCAACCGCGGCAAGGCCGCCGTGCTCAACTCCGGGCTCAGGGAAGCTACCCACGACCTCATCGTGACGATCGACGGCGATACCAGGCTCAAGCCCGACGCGCTCACCTATATCGTCGAGCGGCTGATGTCCGACCCGCCGGGGACCGTCGCCGTCGCCGGGGCGGTCCTCGTTCGCAATTCGCGGCGCAATTTGATGACCGGTGCGCAGGAGTGGGATTATTTCCACGGCATCGCCGCGGTGAAGCGAATGCAGAGCATGTACCACGGCACCCTCGTCGCCCAGGGCGCCTTTTCAATCTACCACAAGGACGCGCTGATCGAGGTCGGCGGCTGGCCCGAATGCGTCGGCGAAGATATTGTGATGACCTGGGGGCTGCTGAAGAAGGGCTATCGGGTTGGCTATGCCGAGGACGCAATCGTCTTCACCAACGCGCCGGCGACGTTCAGGCAGTTCGCTCTCCAGCGCAAGCGCTGGTCCCGCGGGCTGATCGAGGCCATCCACCACCATGAGGATTTGCTGTTCAAGCCGCGGCTGACGGTGATGTTCATCTGGTGGAACCTGCTCTTCCTGCCGCTCGACCTCGTCTATACTTTGATCTTCATTCCGGGAGTCCTCGCGGCGATCTTCTTCCAGATTTTCTGGATCGCCGGGCCGATGACCCTCGCCGTGCTCCCGCTCGCGGGGTTGTGGAACATCATCATCTATCGCGTGCAGAGCCGGATGATTCACGCGCAGGGGATGAAGGTCCGGCACAACCCGGGCGGGCTGCTGTTCTACCTGCTCGCCTACACGGTGGTGATGCAGCCCGTCTGTGTTTGGGGATATTGGTCGGAACTGCTCGGGCTGACCAAGAAGTGGGGCACCAAGTGACCCGAACCGCAGCACAGTTCCTCGCCGCTATCGCGTTTCTGAACACGGTCCCGGCGGCCGCTCAGGATACGGACTTCGAGCATGCGGTCGGGACTGACCTCATCTTCTCGACCGACGCCGAAGACACCATTGTCGTTAAGTCCGGGCTGAACCTCGACTGGCGCTTCGAAGGGCCGGAGGAGCGCCTCGGGCTCCGCGTCGAGAAGGCGTGGTTCAAGCCGCTGGGCCAGGGCTGGGAAGGCGAGGAGCGACTCTACCTGCGCGGCGCCGGCGCGCTGGGTGGCTGGAAATGGAACGCCAGTGTCGGCACCGATGGCGACACCATTCTCGGCTCGGCAGCGATCCACGACGAAGCGCGCTTCCGAAAGGAGTTCTTCATCGAGCGTGAGATCATCGAGACCCCCCAGGGCCTCAGCCGCGGGATCTATTACACCTTCGCTGGAGCTGCGATCGACTTGCCCGCCAACGACCGCAACATCTTGACGCTGGTCGGTGGCGTTCAGGAGTTCACCGGCGACAATGTGCGAACGCACCTTCGCGCCAATTACGTCCATGTGCTCAACCCCGAAGCAGGTCTCAGCCTGCAGCTTCGAACCCGCTATTTCCGCAACAGCGAGCCGCGCGAATATGATTATTACTCGCCCCGCTGGTACGCCCAGGCGGTTCCGATCCTCCAGCTTCGGCGCTTCTCGAACGGCTGGCGCTACCTCGTTGCCGGCGGTGTCGGAGTGCAGCGGGATTCCGAAAGCAAGTGGCGGCGGTCGAGCTATTTCAACGCCCAGTTGACCACGCCCCCCAACCGCGGCTGGGCCGGCACCGCGGCACTTCTGTTCAGCGAGACCCCGACGGTGACGGGGGATTCATATAATTATCTGCAGGTGACAGTCGGCCTCTCCCGCGCCTTTTAGGCACCCTACCCCCGTCAGTTGAACAGGCGCCTGAGAAACAGGGTCTCCACCTCGCGCCTGAGGTCGTTGTTGGGTTTCTTCTGGAAACCGTGGCCCTCGTCCGAGAAGACGACGTACCAGACCTCGGCTCCGTTGCTTCGGATTCGCTCGACCACCTGGTCGCTTTCCGACTTGGGCACGCGCGGGTCGTTGGCGCCCTGCATCACCAGCATTGGCTTGCCGATCTTCGACACGTTGGCGAGCGGGTTGATCCGCTGGAACACCGCCCGCATCTCGGGCAAGCGCTCGTCTCCATATTCGCCGCGCCGATTGTCCCGCCGATAGCTTTCGGTGTTGGTGAGGAAGGTGATGAAGTCGCTGATTCCGTAGCGCTCGACCCCGCCGACCAGCCGATCGGAATAATGGATCATCGAGGCCAGCGACATGTAGCCGCCGTAGGACTGGCCGTAGACCGCGACCTTGGATGAATCGAGGTTGGGCTGGCGAGCGACCCAGTCGAGCAATGCGCCGATGTCCTTGACGCTGTCCTCTCGCTTCGGACCGTTGTCGAGGTTCAGATAGCGCTTTCCATAGCCGTCGCTTCCGCGGACGTTGGGCAGGATCACCGTCGCTCCAAGCTCATTGGCGATCTGCTGGGAGATCGGATTCCAGCGCGGCCTGGTCTGGGCCTCGGGTCCGCCGTGAATATCGATCACGACAGGCGTCCTGGCACCCGGCGCAACTCCCGTTGGCCGATAGACGAAAGCGGGGACCGAAAGTCCGTCGAAGCTCTGGAAGCGAATAAGCTGCGGTTCCGACAGGCTCCGCGGCTCGACCGGGCCGAGCTCCGAATTGGTCCAGCGGTCAAGCCGCCCCGACGCAAGGTCCAGCGCCCAGACATCGCCGGCCGAAGTCGGCGTGGACAGGCTTACCGCAAGGCTCCGCCCGTCCGGCGAAAAATCGAACCCCGTAAGAACGCCTCCGGGAAGTTCCGGGCGAGCGACCTCGCGTCCCGTCGAGCGGTCGATGAGGCGAACGCGTGAAAAACCGTCCTCGTTGAGCGAGTAAGCGATCAGCCGGCCGTCGTTGCTGACGTCGAAACCTTCGACCTCCCAACGGGCCTGGGGGGTGACCATCGTCCGTCGGCCGCTGGCGATGTCGATCTCGACCAGCCGAAGCAGGTCGCTTCCATGATCGGTGACGACCAGTACCGAAGTGCCCGACGGCGAGAATCGCGCCTGCTGGTAGCGCGCCGGATCGCGGGTCCAGGCAAGCTCGGTTGCACGACCGCTGGCAACGTCGAGGAGCAACAGGCGCTGCTCGCGGTTGTTGAGGACCCGGGTGAGGAGAATGTGTGACTTGTCGGCCGAGATGTCGGTCGGGGCGATTGCGCCCTGCCCCTGATAAGCGACCCGGCGGCTGCCTGGGCTTGCGGGGTCGGCGACCATGATCGAATAATCGGACGAGCCTTTGGTCGCGCGGGCCCAGGCGGCGAGGCGGCCGTCCTTGCTGACCACCAGATTCTGGTTGCGGGTTCCAGGCTCGGTCAGCTGCACCGGCTGCGATTGAAGGCCGGTGGCGAATAGCTGGAACCACTCGTCACCACCGGTGTCGCGGGTCAGGATGAACCTTTGCGTGCCGGGGATCGCCTTGGCGTCCGCGACTGGTTCGTCGAAGAAGGTCAGCTGGCTTCGCGCTCCCCCGGGCGCGGTTACCCGGTGCACCTGGTTGGTTGCTGCAAAGCGGGTGGTGATCAGCATCGAACCGTCGGGCAACCAGTCCTGGAAGGCCGCTTCGCGATAGTTCTGATAGCGCTGGACCGAAGCCTTGATGTCGTCGGGGATCGGCGGGACGTTTTGCAAGGTCGCGGTTCCGACCTGCCGGATCTGCACAGCCGAAGGCGCCTGCGGTTGGGCGATCGAAGTGGCCGGGACCAGGGCCAAAGCGAAAAGGGACGCAACAAGCGCCAAGCGGCGCGCCGGGTTTTTCACCTGTTCATTCCTTTGCAAATCCGAGCCTGCCGCCATCTGCCGCATTGAAGATGCACCGACAAGGCGAGTCTCGCCGCACGCGTCTGTCGTTTCGGCGTTTCGCCGCCGCCGCCGCAAGGAACCGACGTCGCCGAGGTTCGCTCTCCTTGTGAAGGAGAGACAAGATGTTGAAGAGACTGATTTTCGGCGCCGGAGCGGCGTATCTTGCCCGCAAGTTCATGGGTGGCCGCTCGCGCTCGTCGAACGAATATTCGCGCGGTGGAATGGGCATGGGCGACCAGCGCATGGGCCGCCGCAGGAGCTTTTTCGGGCTTTAAAAACCGGCCGAGCCCAACACCGCCGTGCGGATCGGCGGGCCGCGTTTCTTCGCGAATGGTCCCAAAGGTCGCAATGCCCACGCGCGAGTTCGTGCCCGCGCGTGCGTGCGTGCGGGCGAGGCCGGTGCGCATCGCGCTGGTCCGGGGCTGTTCGGGATCGGCGGTCATCGCAGCCTGGCGAAGC
>JACDCV010000089.1 GCA_013817375.1 Sphingomonas sp. | reverse complement strand
ACCTTGACCGACTCCGGCTGACCGGCGGCGTTCGCCACGAATGGTATCGGGGCGAAGTCGGGGACGAAGGCTTCGATCCGGACATTGCGAGCGCGGGAGTTCCAGGCAATTTCGGCAAGTCCGACCGGACCTTGTTCAACATCGGTGGGGTCTATGACGTCACACCGGCAATCCAGCTGTTCGCGGGCTTCAGTCAGGGCGCCGAGTTGACGCAGTTGGGCCGGGCCGCGCGGAGCATCGACGATCCCGCGCTGATCTCGCCGCAGCCGGCGGCGTCCGACCAGTATGAAGCCGGAGTACGCGGAAGCGCGGGCCTGGTGACGTTCGAGCTCTCCGGCTTTTACTCGACCAGCGAGAGCGCGGCGTTGCTTCAGTCCGACCCAAGCTGCCAGGGCGAGCCGCTGTGCCCGCTGATTCCATTCCGTGCGCCGCAGCGTTTCTATGGTTTCGAAGGTAGCGCCGAAGCGCGAATCACGCCGCAGCTGTCCGGTCGAGCGATCGTGACCTGGCAGCGCGGCAAGATTTTCGACGAGGACCTTGGCGAGTTCGTCGAATATAGCACCGACATCATCGCTCCGTTCCGGATGACCGGCGCTCTCGAGTGGCGACCGATGCAGCGCCTGCGGGCAAACCTGCAGGGCACTTATTATGGCGCGGCGGATTACTTCACCCCCGCCGAGCAGTCGTTCGGGCGAGTCAGCACAGATTCGCAGTTCCTGGTCGACGCAAGCCTCGGCTATCGCGTCGGACCCGGAGAGCTGTTCGTCGCCGCGTCGAACCTTCTCGACGATGATTATGTCAACGTGCAGAATCAGGGCTTCGGGTTCGACTTCTTTTATTATCAGGCCGAGGGACGACGAGTGACGGCCGGCTACAAGGCGCGCTTCTAGCGGTGACCCGCCGAACGCTGTTCGACTGGCACAGCTGGATCGGGCTTACGACGGGGCTTCTGCTGTTCGTCATTTGCTGGTCGGGAACGGTGGCGGTGTTCAGCCGCGATCTCGATGGCTTGATGGACCGGCGGTTGTCGGCGCCGCCTGCGGCAGCGGTGGCGTGGGAGCAGGTTTACGACAACGCGCAGGAGCGCTTCCCCGGCTGGACCATCACTCAGGTCAACGCACCGTTGGAGCCCGGTTACTCGGTCGAAAGCTGGGCGGAGGACGAAGACGGAATCCTCCGCCGCATCTACTCGGACCCGGCAACCGGCGACGTGATCGGAGCGAGTTCTTACTTCAACATCCAACGGTTCTTCCGAAGCCTGCACATGTCCCTTTTCATCGGCGAACTGCCGGTGTTCGGAATTCCGCTAGGCTATTTCATCGTCGGGTTGCTGTCGTTCCCGCTGCTTGCCTCCGGGGTGACGAGCCTCTTGTTCTACAGCCGCTTCTGGCGCGGCTTCTTTCGGCTTCAGCGGCACAAGGGTGCGAAAGTGTTCTGGAGCGACCTGCACAAGCTCACCGGACTGTGGGGAATTTGGTTTCTGCTGATGATCGGCCTCACCGGGGTCTGGTATCTCGTCGAGTGGAAGACTCCCGACGGGCCGTTGCCGCCCGACCCACCGGGAGTGGTCGCCGGCGCTCAGCCGCTGCCGCTCGACCGGCTTATCGCGAATGCGCAGCGCGCCTATCCCGAGCTCCGCATAAACGTGGTTTCGCCCTGGGAGATCGAGCAGGGCTTGCTTGAACTGCACGGACAGGATGGGTCGCTGCTGGTCCGCAACCGCGCGGCGAGGGCGTGGGTGAACTCGTACACGGGCGAGGTGCTCGCCGTTCAGCGGCCCGCCGGGCTTACCGCCTACCAGAGGTGGATCGATACCGCCGACCCGCTTCACTTCGGGGACTTCGGCGGGTTATGGAGCAAGAGCGTCTGGTTCCTCTTCGGCCTCGGGCTGTCGGGTCTTTGCCTCACTGGAGCCTATCTCCAGGCGAAACGGCAGCGGCGGCGGGGGCTCGACCGTCATCGCATCCCCATCACGATCGCTTATTCGACCACCACCGGCCTGCTCGCTCTTGCGAGTGTTTACGCCTTCAAAGAAATGCTGACCTACGGCCCCGACGGGGCATGGCCGGCAATCACTCCCGCGCAGGGCCTGTTCATCGCCCTGTGGTTAGCAATGACGATTGCAACCTTGGCGGTCTGGGCGTGGAAGGTGCGGTAATCGCGCGCTTGCGAACGTCCGTTTTCCACCCAATGCGGACATTAGCGGCTTAGCTTTGCCTTCGACCCTGAGCGGACGTCTAGGCGGATGGGGGAATGAGCGGACCCCCGCCAGATTGGCTGCACCCCGATCAAGCTATCCAAGAGCTTGAGATCCCCCACCTGCGCGAACAGATGCTTCGTGGGCCGCCACGATCCCCGATACGGCGTGCGCGGATCGTAACCGGTTTTTACGCCGGCGATACGCAAGACGATCAGTCGCTCGCGGCGTGAAAACGGATATTCATTATTTTCAAACCTTTAGGGCTGGTGGAGCTGAGGGGAATCGAACCCCTGACCTCTGCAGTGCGATTGCAGCGCTCTCCCATCTGAGCTACAGCCCCGCGCCCCAGCCTGGCGGGTAGTCCGGATCGCGATCCGGGCCTTGGGAGGCGCTCCCTTAGCCGTGCTTTGCACCCCGCGCAATCGCTCGCCGCAAGAGTGGTTCGACCCGCCGAAAATACCCGGTTTCAGCCGCTGCCACCGGAACGGCGTTCATGCTCCATCCGTTGTTTTCTTATGTGGCGCGCGCGGCCTGCTGCCGTGCGCCGGAAAACTTCAGACGGAGGAGAGACTATATGGCTTACGACCGCGATGAGACGCGACGCGAACGCGAATGGCGAGGCCAGGATCGCGACCGGGGAGGCGGTAACGAGCGCGGCTTCTTCGAACGCGCCGGCGAAGAGATTTCATCCTGGTTCGGGGGCGATGACGACCGCAACCATGGCCGGCACCCGAACGAGCGAATGAACCGCGACCGCGGCTCGGGCTGGAGGCCGGAGGAATATGGCTGGGGCGGCGATCCCAACTACGATCGCAATCGCGGCCCGTCCGACGACGACCGCAGAAGCTCGCGGCCGATGAACTGGACGTCGAGCAACAGCGATTACCGCTCGGGCGGCAGCTCCGACCGCGGCAGCTTCGGTTCGGACCGCGGCAATTTCGGTTCGCAGCGCCAGTCCGGCGGCGACCGCGATTATCGGCCGATGGCCGGTGACTATGGCCGATCCGACGACAGTAGCGGCGGCGGCGGCTACGACCGCTCGCAAAGCCCGTGGGGCCGTGACGACTACCGTCGCACCAGCTCCGCCGGCTCCAACCGCAGCCACGACCGTCATTATGACGAATGGCGCCAGCGGCAGATGGACGAAATCGACCGCGACTATGAGGATTATCGCCGCGAGCACCAGCAGCGGTTCGAGAGCGATTTCGGCTCCTGGAGGCAGAACCGCCAGCAGAAGCGCGGCATGGTGGACAAGATCCGCGAGCATATGGATGTCGTCGGAAGCGATGGCGAGAGCATCGGCAAGGTCGACAAGGTCCGCGGCGATCGAATCATCCTCACCAAGTCGAATTCGGACGACAATCGCCACCATGCCTTAAGCTGCATGATGATCGATACGATCGAAGGCGACCAGGTCAGGCTCGACATTCCCGCCGCGGAAGCGAAGAGCCGCTGGGAAGAGATTGGCGACGACCGCGGCCTCATCGGCGGCGGCAACGATCGCGACGACGGCGACCACGTCAATCTGGAACGCAGCTTTTCCGGAACCTATCGCTAGGCGCTAGACGGAACTGCCCGAAATGAAGGCCCGGCGGTCATTGCCGCCGGGCCTTTTTCGTGTCCGGAATTGAACTGGGTCGCCTAGTTCTGCGGGGCCGCCGGCCCGCCACCCTTCGGATCGGCTTCTGGCGTCTGAAGCACAGGCTCCTTCTGTGCTTTCTGCCCCGGAATGTCGCCATCGGCCGCTGCGGCCGCCTGGCCCGAATCGCCGCCGGCCGCCGGGCTTCCCGGAGGAGCCTCCCCGGGGGCCACGGCTGGCGCTTCGGGGATCGGCAGCGGCGAGGGATCGCGCGAGTTGAGGAACACCATCAGGTCGGCGCGGTCCTGCGGCTTGCTAAGACCCGCGAACGTCATCTTGGTGTTCGGGGCGAAGGTCTTGGGATTCTTGAGCCAGTCGCTCATCGCCTCCCACGTCCAGGTGCCGCCCTTCGACTTCAGTGCGTCGGAGAAAGCGAAACCCGGGTGAGCGGCCAGCGGATTGCCCATCACTCCGTAGAGACCTGGACCGAGCCCGTTGGGGCCGCCGGGATCAGCATTGTGGCAAGCGGTGCATTTCTTGAAAACCTGCTCGCCATTGGCCGGGTCCGCACTTGCCAGGAAGAAGGCGATCGGCTGCTCGGCCTCGGCTTCCTCGCCTTCCATTTCGACGCCTTCGATCGGATAGCCCATCCTGTCGGGCCGCCCCTCGTGGAACATTTCGCCGGCCACGATCGACGATCCAAGCGCGACGATCATCGCAAATAGCACCCAGCCGGCAATGGTATTGAAACGGTCGTCCATTGGATCCCCTGCGGCGGTCGCCGAAAGCGTGAATTCGGCGGGCTTTACGGCCCCGCTCGAGCTTCTTCAAGACGGCCAGTTCAGGCGGCTCGCTTATGCTCCAGCAAAGTTCGCGCGATCGGCTGTCCCGAAGGCGCCTCAGGCGGCAAGCCTGGCCCTCGTTTCGAGCACCGCACCGGCAGCGCGCCGGTAGAGCGTCGGGAGTCCGGCATCGCTCAGGCTGTCGATCGGCTGCCACCAGCCCTCGCCCGGCGGATCGCCGGCGGCAACCACCGCGAGCTCCAGAGTGAAATGGGTGAACACGTGCCGCACCCGGGCAATCGCCGCCGCAGCGTTCGCAGTGTCGTCCGTCCAGTCGCATCCGGGAAGCGCCACCATTCCGCCAAGCAACCCTCGCGGTGGCCGGCGCACCAGCCACACAAGATTGGCCCGCTCCACCCAATAAGCGGTGCCATGGCGAACCGGCTTTGCCTTCTTCGGCCTGGCGGCAGGGAAAGACTGGGGAGCGCCGCTTGCGAAGGCTTGGCAATCGATCGCAACAGGGCACTCGCCGCACAAAGGTGAGCGCGGTCGGCAGATAGTGGCGCCAAGGTCCATCAGCGCCTGCGCGAAGTCGCCACAGCGCTGGTCGGGAGTGATCGCGTCGACCGCCTCGCGAAGCTCGGACCTGGCCGGGGCAGGGAGTGCATTCAACCTCGCGGCGATCCGCTCGACGTTGGAGTCGATGACGATCGCCCGCTGTCCGAATGCGATCGCCGCGATCGCCGCAGCCGCATAGTCGCCGACTCCCGGAAGCTTTCGAAGCTGGGCCTCATTATCCGGGAAGCCTCCCCGAGCAGCCACTTGGCGAGCGCAGGCAATAAGATTGCGGGCGCGTGCGTAATAGCCAAGGCCCGCCCATTCGAAGAGCACTTCCTCGTCCGTTGCCGCGCCAAGCGCCTCGACCGTGGGCCAGCGCTCGACGAACCGCTCGAAGCGCGGGGCGACCGCCGCGACGGTGGTTTGCTGAAGCATCACTTCGCTCAGCCACACCCGGTAGGGGTCCGGGGGCGGCATTCCCGGCCTGGACCGCCACGGAAGGTCGCGTGACTTATCCACATAATGTTGGAGCAGCCGCTCGGCGACATTGGCACGCATGTACCGGCTATGGCATGCTCCCGACCGGTGGCGAAGAGAGTGATCCGAAAAAATGATGACGCGCCCCGGCAGGGCCGCGCCCGCGCGGCCGGGGAGCTGATCGGCCAGGCCGGCGGCGTTGCCTTTCGCCGATTCGGCTTCATCCAGGCGTCGGTTGTCAGCCGCTGGCCCGAGATCGTCGGCGAACGCTACGCCAAAGTGTCGTCGCCCGAATCGATTCGGTTTCCGGCGGGCAAGAAGTCGAGCGGAGTCCTGAGCATCGTCGTTCAGGGCGCTCACGCCCCGCTGATGCAGCATCTCGCACCGGTCATCGTCGAGCGAGTCAATCGCTTCTTCGGCTATCACGCGGTCGCCAAGCTGTCGTTCAGGCAGGGAGCGCCACTCGTGCGCAAGGAGGAGCGCAAGCGGCCGCAGTTGCGCCCGGTTTCAAAGGCAGTGGGCGAAGGATTGCGCGAAATCGCCGATCCCGAGCTAAGGGCGTGCCTCGAAGCCCTTGCCGGGCGTATCGAGGCAAGCGATGGACCACCGGAGATCGTTGCCTCGAAACCCAACCCGATCCCGATCCCAATAAGCGGAGTGATTAAGTAGATGAAGCCGAACCATCTTCTCCTTGCCAGCGCAGCCATTCTGGCGAGCGCCGCGTGCAACGCCCAACAAGGCAGCGATTCGAGCAGTGGCGCCACCTCGACCCCGGTCGAGGCTGTCCAGCCGCCAGCCAATGGCGACTGGAGCAGCGTCGTCACCCAGACGACCGCCAACGGCTTCATGATGGGCAACCCCGATGCCAAGGTGAAGCTCATCGAGTTCGCATCGATGACCTGCCCGCACTGCGCCGAGTTCGACAAGGCTGCAGTCCCGCAGCTGGCCGAGAGATATGTGAAGGGCGGACAGGTCAGCTATGAACTGCGCAATTATGTCCGCGACCCGTTCGACATTGCGGTGTCGCTGATCGCGCGCTGCAATGGCGCCCAGAGCTTCTTCCCGCTGACCCATGCCTTCTTCCGCGACCAGTCGGACTGGATCGGCAAGTTCCAGACCGTTCCGGAAGCGCAAATCGCGCAGATCACGAACATGGGGCCCGAGCGGCAGTTCGTCGAAATCGCCAAGGTCGCTGGCCTTCAGCAGTTTGCTGCAATGCGCGGCGTTCCGACGGCCAAGAGCACTCAGTGCCTGACCGACCAGCAGGCGGTGAACCAATTGGTGCAGATGAACAGCGACGCGACCAACCAGTTTCCCACCTTGCCGGGAACGCCATCCTTCGTGATCAATGGCGAGCTTCAGGAGAGCACCAGCAACTGGCAGCTGCTCGAGCCCAAGATCCGCGAAGCCCTCGGCAGCTAAGCGCGGCGGGGGCCTTGAACCGATGAAGATCCGGCGGCTCAAGCTCAGCGGTTTCAAGAGCTTCGTCGAACCTTCCGAGCTTCGAATAGAGCCAGGGCTCACCGGCGTCGTCGGACCCAACGGCTGCGGAAAGTCGAACCTCCTGGAAGCCATTCGCTGGGTGATGGGCGAGGGCAGTCCAAAGTCGCTCCGCGGCGACGGGATGGAGGACGTCATCTTCGCCGGAACCGCAACTCGCCCGGCGCGCGATTTCGCCGAGGTATCGCTGCTGGTCGAGCGCGACGGCGAAGGCGCGGCCGACGAGGGCGAGGTCACTCGCCGGATAGAGCGTGGCGCCGGGTCGGCCTATCGAATCGATGGCCGCGATGTCCGCGCCAAGGACGTGTCGCTGCTGTTCGCGGACGCCGCAACCGGCGCTCACTCGCCGGCCCTCGTCAGCCAGGGCAAGGTCGGGTCGATCATCGCCGCCAAGCCGACCGAGCGGCGCCTGCTGCTGGAGGAAGCGGCCGGGATCGCCGGCCTCCATGCGCGGCGCAAGGACGCCGAGCAGAAGCTTCGGGCAGCGGAAGCGAATCTCACCCGTCTGTCCGAGCTGCTGGGCGAGCAGGAGCAGCGCGCGGCTGCACTCCGGCGCCAGGCGCGGGCTGCGGAGCGCTATCGCCAGCTGACCGGCAAGATCAGGGGCGTTGAAGCGCGGCTGGTTCATGCCCGCTGGGCAGAAGCGGACGCAGCCGCCGAGCAGGCGCGACGCGACGCTTCCTCGGCCGAGCAGGAGGTCGAGCAGTTCAGGATTGCGGTAGAGAGCTCTCGCACCGTGCAGGAAAAGGCGGAAGCGCTGCTCGCCGAGCGGCGCCGTGCGACTTCGCAAGCCCGGGCGCGTGGGAGCGAAATCGCTCACCAGCTGGCGACCGCGAGGGCCCGCCGCGACACCGTCACCAGGCGCCTTGCCGAGCTCGACCGGCTCGACAGTGCGACGTCCTCGGACATCGACCGCGAACTTGCGTTGAAAGATGATTCGGGACGGGCATTTGC
>JACDCV010000250.1 GCA_013817375.1 Sphingomonas sp. | reverse complement strand
TCATAGGCGAAGTCGACGTGGCCGGGCGTATCCATCAAATTGAGCTCGTGGCCCTTCCAGTTGAGCCGCACCGTCTGCGCCTTGATGGTGATCCCGCGCTCGCGCTCGATGTCCATATTGTCGAGCACCTGGGCGGTCATTTCGCGCGTCGTCAGACCGCCGGTCGCCTGGATCAGACGGTCGGCGAGAGTCGACTTGCCGTGGTCGATATGCGCGATGATGGAAAAGTTTCGGATCTTGGAAATGTCAGCCACCCCCCGCCGCTAGCAGGGGATTGCGGCTAGGGCGAGATGGGCGCAGCTTGCTTCTGGACCCGCTCGAGGAGCGATCGACCCTGCCGGCTGTCGGGGTCGATCGCCAGTGCTCGCCGCGCTGCCTCTACAGCGGCGGCGGTTCGGCCGGCGCGCTCGAGCAGAAATGCGAACACCAGCTGGGCATCGTGGCTCCTGGGGAAGCGCGCCGCTGCGACCTCCGCCACCGCCAAGGCAATTTCGCTATGCTTTCCAGCGCCGACCGTCTCGGCTGCAATCAGCATCTGCCGTTCCTGGTCGGCGAAGCGCTTGCGCGGGTCCGCTGCATATTCCTCGACGAGGCGCCTGGCGTCCGCTGGCGATGCGACCTTTTTCAGGCGATCGGTAAGTGTCGCCTCGGGCTCGAAAGCAAGCGCGGCGCTAAGCGCCGGGTCGCGTCCGCTCGCATAATCGGCGAACGTGTAAGGCGTTGCGACATCCACCCAGGTCCAGGGGTCCCTGCTCTGACCTCGCAGCTGGTTGAACTGGATCGAGGTTCGCACGCTGATCCCGCTGTTCGGCAGCGGCGTCCGATAGGAATCCCCATAGGAGTTTGGCTTCGAGGAGGCGGGTTCCCCGACGAGGGTGGCCTTGGTCAGCCGATCGAAGTCGACGAGCAGCGCCTCGGTTGCCGAGTAGGCTCCGCGCCCGGTGAGGACGAACAGCTGTGTGTCGTCGTCCTCCGCCTTGATGAGTTCGCGGATCAGTCCGAACCGCAGATCGTGATTACCGCCGTGCGCGAGGCGCACGTCGAAAATGACCGCACGCGGATTCATTGCCTCCGCTTGCCGGCGAATCTTCTCTCCGAATTGAGTGAGCGATTGGCCGTCGATGCCGGTGATCATGTTGATTTGGGCGTAGAGTGCTTTCTGGCCTGGCAGCGCGATCAATCGGTGATAATCGAGCGGTGCCTGCAACCAGAGCGGCTGCGGCGCGGCGCGCGCGTCCGTCCACCCTTCGGGGGTGACGAGCGACACATCGGTGTCCGGCGGCCAGAGCGGGTCGATCTGTCCCGCGGGCACGGTGACGGTGCGGGTCTGCCCAGCCTGGCGCAGCTTCAGCACCGCTGAATCGCGCGACCCCGACAGCTTCAGCGCGTGGAGGATGTCGGGCATGTTGAGGTAGATCGGAGCGAACTTCTTGTACCCGATGACATTGTCGATCGAACTGATCGCCTGCGTGCGGCGGATCGCCTCCGCCACGGGCACCCCGCCGATCTCGACGACTTCCGCTCCGACCAGCGTCGCGTAATCGGGTCTGGCGGCTCGGACGAACAGCCCGTCCTCGAACAGATAGAGCTTCAGCGGGAGCGACGGGAATCCGAATTTCGGGTCCTTGCGAGGGTCGACGCGCGTGTGGCCGTCGCCGATCATCGCTGCCAGGCTCATCAGGCCAACGACGATCTCGTTGCGCTGCATCACCGGAATTCGAGCGTGCAGATCAGCGACCGCCGCTTC
Organism: Sphingomonas sp.; assembly: GCA_013817375.1. Classification (GTDB taxonomy): domain Bacteria; phylum Pseudomonadota; class Alphaproteobacteria; order Sphingomonadales; family Sphingomonadaceae; genus Sphingomicrobium. The sequence goes on along the minus strand of JACDCV010000250.1, from coordinate 319 downwards.
GAACTCTTGGCTGCTGACACTGTGGTGGAGGTTGGCATGGCGCCGCTTCATCTCGGCGGCCATGAATGCGAGATCCTCGCGCCACTGTTCGGCGCTGAGATGCGCCGGCTGTTGGGCCGGAAGCGGGGCAGGCGTGACTTGCGAGACCCCAGGCTGGCCGAGCGCCAGGCACATGGCGAGCGGCATCGCCCGCAAAAGCAGCGAGTTCATTCGTATGTCCTTCGGTTTTGGCGGTGTTTAGCGGCGGGTCATCGGCTGAGGATTTCCTCCACCTCTTGTATTTGGCGGAGCGCCCATTGCGCCTTGGCCCGGACCGAGC
>JACDCV010000088.1 GCA_013817375.1 Sphingomonas sp. | reverse complement strand
GTCGCCGGCATCGTCGACAGCCACCGGCGGCTGTTCTCGAGCTTGCGCTGCGAGGCTTGAAGCACCGGCCCCGCGCTACAATGTAGCCTGCCATGAACTATCAGACGCCTAGCTCCAGCGGCGGGACCTTAGATTTGCTCAAGGACAAGCTCACTCCCAAGGCGATCGTCGCCGCTCTCGACGAGCATATCGTCGGCCAGGACGACGCCAAGCGCGCGGTCGCGGTCGCTCTTCGCAACCGCTGGCGCCGGCAGCAGCTGTCGGCCGAGCTTCGCGAGGAAGTGACTCCCAAGAACATATTGATGATCGGGCCGACGGGCTGCGGGAAGACCGAGATCAGCCGGCGGCTGGCGAAACTCGCCGACGCTCCGTTCGTCAAGGTCGAGGCGACCAAGTTTACCGAAGTCGGCTATGTCGGCCGCGACGTCGAGCAGATCGGCCGCGACCTCGTCGAGGAAGCGGTCCGGCTGGAGCGCGAGCGAAGGCGCGAGAAGGTTCGCAAAGGCGCCGAGGAAGCGGCGATGGAGCGGCTTCTCGACGCTCTGACCGGCAAGGGCTCGAGCGCTGCCACCCGCGACAGCTTCAAGCAGAGGTTCGCCGAGGGCAGCCTCGACAAGGCCGAGGTCGAGATCGAGGTCCACGAGGCGCCGGCGATGCCGTTCGACATGTCCGGAATGGGCGGCCAGGTCGGCATGATCAACTTGAGCGAAATGATGGGCAAGGCGCTCGGCAAGGGACCGGCCAAGCGCCGCAAGCTCAAGGTCGCCGATGCGTTCGCAAGGCTGACCGAGGAAGAGGCCGACAAGCGCCTCGACCCCGACGACATCAACAAGGTGGCGCTTGCCGATGCCGAGTCGAACGGGATCGTTTTCCTCGACGAAATCGACAAGATCGCGGTCAGCGACGTCCGCGGCGGCTCGGTCAGCCGCGAGGGTGTCCAGCGCGACCTTTTGCCGCTCATCGAGGGAACCACGGTCGCGACCAAATATGGGCCGCTCAAGACCGACCACATCTTGTTCATCGCGAGCGGAGCGTTCCATTTGTCCAAGCCCGCCGATTTGCTGCCCGAGCTTCAGGGGCGGCTTCCCATCCGAGTCGAGCTCAAGGCACTCACCGAAGCCGACTTCGTTCGAATCCTGTCACAGACCCGGGCCAGCCTGACCGAGCAATATCGGGCGCTTCTCGCCACCGAGGGAGTCCAGGTCGATTTCGCCCAGGACGGGATCGCGGCGCTCGCGAAGATCGCCGCCGAAGTGAATGACGCGGTCGAGAATATCGGCGCCCGGCGGCTGCAGACGGTGATGGAGAAACTGCTCGAGGAGGTGAGCTTCACCGCCGAGGATCGGGCCGGCGAGAAACTGACGGTGGACGCGGCGTTCGTCGACAGGCAGCTGGCCGGGATTGCGCGCGACGCCGACCTCAGCCGCTACGTGCTTTAATCCTCCCCGGGACGGGGAGGGGGACCGTGCGAAGCATGGTGGAGGGGGCATTGTGCAGGTCCCAGGCTCCCTTCGTCAGTCCTTCGGACTGCCACCTCCCCGTGCCGGGGAGGAGCTTCGGTAGCGCCACACCAGCCCCTGCACGAACGGCGGCCACAGGCTCGTCTTCACGCCCGCAAGCCGAAGCTTGTCGGCGGCCCAGGTGTTGCAGGTGCTAAGCGCGCTGAACCGGCCGCCGCCCCAGTAGAAAGCGTCGCAGCAGCCGTAGCCCGGATGATCGACTCGCACCGGCTTGCCGTCGGGCGAAAGCTCGAAATCCGCGCGCACCGCCGCCCACAGTCGCCGATATTCCTCCGGGCGGAGGCGAATCTCGCGGGCCGCGTAGGACGGGTTATCGACCCACTCGACATGGTTCACCCGCCGGCCGCCGGTGAGCGCGGCCCAGATCGTCCGCGGCCGGATGTCCCACCAGGTCGGGGTGTCGAGATAGACCCGCTCCTCGCCGGAGCCGACCGCGAGCCAGCGGGCATAAGCTACCGGCGCGGCGACGTCGCTTTTTGGCACCAGCGGCGCCCAGTCGAGCCCCGCCGCTTGGGCAGGCATGACGATATCGGCGTGAATGCCGTTGTCGGCGAGATAGACAATGATCCCCTCGTCCGGCTCCTCCCAGCCGCGGTTCACCGGGACAAGCGAGCCGATCAAAGCCGCGATCAGATAGGCTGCGGGGATGGCCAGGACAGCCGTCAGAATGCGGCGCGCAGGCGATCCCGGGGACCGCCTTCGCCGCTTCGTCCTTCGCCGCTTCGTCTTGCCTTCGCCCATGCGCCTGCCTAGATGCGCCTCGCCGTCTTTAACAACGGCATAGTCGGGGCGTAGCGCAGCCTGGTAGCGCATCACACTGGGGGTGTGGAGGTCGCTGGTTCGAATCCAGTCGCCCCGACCATCCGTTCCAAAGGGAAAGTCCTCTCATCTTGACTCTGTCCACAGCAATCGTCCTCAGCCTTTCCGCCGCAGCCGGTGACGCCGGCGGGATGTCGGCATTCCTGATCGGGATTCTTCCCTGGCTGCTGATCTTCGTGATTTTCTGGGTACTGTTGATCAGGCCCCAGCAAAAAAGGGCGAAGGAGCATCAGGCGCAGATTTCCGCGATCAAGAAAGGCGATGATGTCGTCACTGGCGGCGGGCTTCGCGGGCGGGTGACGAAAGTTGAGGAAACCGAGGTCGAAGTCGAGATTGCGAAGGGCGTTCGGGTACGCGCGGTCAAGGCAACGATCAGCCAGGTGCTGAATCCCGCGGCCAAGCCGGCGAACGACTAAGGCCGCCGGGGCAATGCTCGATTTCCCACGCTGGAAGGTCCTTGGAATCTGGGCGGTAGTCGCCTTGGGAATCCTGTTCGCGATTCCCAGCATGCTTCCAGCGAGCGCTCACAAATATTGGCCGTCCTGGCTTCCCCAGTCGGAAATCAACCTCGGGCTCGACCTTGCCGGTGGCAGCCACCTGCTCCTGGAGGCCGACGCCCAGGATCTGATGAAGCAGCGGATGCAGGGGATGGAGGACACCGTCGCCACCGAAATGCGGCGCGGTAATCCCGCGATCGCAATTTCCGACGTCTCGACGAGCGGCGGCCGGGTGACCTTCGCAGTGGACAATCCGACCCAGGCCGATGCCGCGGTCGAGCGAATGCGCACCGTCACCCAGCCGGTCGGCCTGACGGGCACTCGCGACTGGGACGTCGCCGTGGTCGATCTCAACCGGGTGGTTCTCACTCCGACTTCGGCCGGGACCGCGCAGGCGATGCGCAACGCGATGACGGTCGCGCGCGACGTCGTCAGGCGCCGGATCGACCCGCAGGGAACCAAGGAAATCACCGTCGTCACCCAGGGCCAGGACCGAATCCTCGTCCAGGTTCCCGGAGTCGAGGATCCCGAGGCGCTCAAGCTGCTGATCGGCCAGACTGCCCGGCTCGAGTTCAAGCTCGTCGACCTCGTCGCCGACCAGCAGCAGGTGCAGGAGGGGCGGGCGCCGCCCGGCAGCCAGGTGCTGCCACTGGCCGACGGCGTCGGCAACATGGCGGTCAAGCGCCGGGTCATGGTCTCTGGCGACCAGCTAATCGACGCCAAACAGGGCTTTGACCAGGACGGCCGCGCCGTCGTCGACATCACTTTCAACGCTGCAGGCGCCCGGCGCTTTGCCCGGACCACCCAGGAAAACGTCAACAAGCCGTTCGCGATCATCCTCGACGACAGGATCCTGTCGGCGCCCAACATCAATGAGCCGATCCTTGGCGGCCGCGCGCAGATCAGCGGCAGTTTCACCGTCGAGACCGCCAACGACCTCGCGATCGCGCTTGCTTCGGGCAAGCTTCCTGTGAAGCTCAACGTGATCGAGGAGCGCACCGTCGGCCCGGAGCTGGGCAAGGATTCAATTCAGAAGGGCGTAGTCGCAAGCATAATCGCGACCGTCGCCGTGGTCCTGTTCATGCTGGTCACTTATGGCCGCTTCGGGGTCTATGCGACCGCGGCTTTGACCGTGAACGCTTTGATGATTCTTGGCATCATGGGACTGTTCAACGCTACTTTGACTCTTCCCGGGATCGCCGGTTTCGTTCTCACCATCGGCGCCGCGGTTGACGCCAACGTGCTGATCAACGAGCGCATCCGAGAGGAGCAGAGGCGCGGCCGCAAGGCCATCGATTCGATCGAGACCGGTTACCGCGAGGCATCGACGGCAATCTTCGACGCCAACATCACCAACACGATTGCCGCTGTGCTGATGTTCTATTTCGGGTCCGGTCCAATCCGGGGCTTCGCCGTCGTCCTGATGATCGGCATTGTCACTTCCGTCTACACGGCCGTGAACTTCACCCGGATGCTGGTCGGTCTTTGGGTCAGGCGCACCCGTCCCCGCGTGCTGAACATCTAGGACGCTGACATGAAGCTTCTGAAACTGGTCCCGGACAACACCAACATCGACTTCATGCGGTGGCGCAACGTCGCGCTTGCGCTGTCGGTGTTTGTGACGGTCGCGAGCCTCGTCCTGGTTGGCGTCAGGGGCCTTAACCTTGGCGTCGATTTCGTCGGCGGGCAGATGATCCGAACGACCTTCACCCAGCCGATCGAGGTCGACCAGCTCCGCGATCGGGTCGGCGCGCTCAATCTCGGCGAAGCGAACATCCAGGAGTTCGGCGGCCCGACCAGCTATCAAATCCGGCTTCCCAAACCCGACGGCGGCGAGGGGGCCGCCAACCGCGCGGCCAGTGAGGTCCGGGCGATGCTGGAGAGCCAATATCCGGGCGCTCGCCTCGATTCGGTGGAAACCGTTTCCGGCAAGGTGAGCGAGGAGCTTGCGACCGACGGAGCGCTTGCGATCACTTTGGCGATGCTGGGAGTCGCGATCTACATCTGGTTTCGATTCGAATGGCATTTCGGAGTGGGAGCGCTCGCGACCTTGTTTCACGACGTGTCGGTAATGCTCGGCTTCTTTGCGCTGACCCAGCTTCAGGTCGACCTCAACATCGTCGCCGCCTTCCTCGCAATCGTCGGCTATTCGCTCAACGATACGGTCGTGATCTATGACCGGATTCGCGAGAATCTGCGCAAATATCGGAAGATGGCGATCATTCCTTTGCTCAACGTGTCGCTCAACGAGACTCTTTCGCGAACCATCGTCACGTCCTTGTCGATCCTGCTCGCGCTTGGAATGCTTCTGATATTCGGGCCGGAGCCGATTTTCCCGCTGACCCTGGCGATCTTCCTCGGAACGATCCTTGGCACTTACTCGTCGATCTACATCTCGGCTTCCGCGCTGGTGTGGCTCGGGTTGAAGCCGGACAGCTTCGTTCGGGTCGAGGGAGACGAGATGCCGGGACCCCGGACCGCCTGATCGCCTGACCGTTCATCTGAGGTTCCTGATCTCTCGCCCACCCAAGCTTGCCTGCCCCGAAGGCCACGCTAATGAGGAATGCATGTTCAACATGACCCGTATCGCCGCGGTAGGTCTTGCCTGCGCGATCATCCTTCCCGCCACCGGTTGCTCCCGAACCACGAGCAGCAGCGACACCGGCTACGTCGCCCGCGACGTCAACACCCTCTATGCGCTCGCCAAGCAACGGCTCGATGCGCGCGATTATGAGCAGGCGGCGGAGCTGTTCGCCGAGGTCGAGCGGCAGCACCCCTATTCGGTCTGGGCCCGCCGCGCCCAGTTGATGAGCGCCTTCAGTTTCTATTCGGCAAGAAAATATAATGAGGCGATCAGCTCCGGGCAGCGGTTCCTGACGATCCACCCGGGCAACAAGGACGCGCCCTACGCCCATTATCTGATCGCGATGAGCTATTATCTGCAGATCGAGGACGTGAGCCGCGACCAGAGGATCAGTCAGCAGGCGCTCGATGCGTTTGGCGAGCTGGTCAGGCGCTATCCGCAAAGCCGCTATTCGTCTGACTCGCGGCTCAAGATGGACCTTCTTACCGACCATCTTGCCGGCAAGGAGATGGAGATCGGCCGCTTTTACGAGCGTAGCGGCAAGTGGCTCGCCGCCAATTTGCGCTTCCGCAAGGTGGTCGACGATTATCAGACGACCAGTCATACGCCCGAGGCGCTTCAGCGGCTGGTCGAGACCTATCTTGCCCTTGGAATTCCCGAGGAGGCGCAAAAGGCCGCGGCGGTGCTTGGGACCAATTACCCGTCGAGCAAGTGGTACGAACGCGCTTACCGCCTGATGCAGCGCCACGGCCCGCAGCAGCTGCCGCAGCCGCAGTCGCAGGGATGAGGCCCTGACGCGAGATGCTCAGGCAGCTCGCGATCCGCAACGTCGTCCTCATCGACAGCCTCGACCTCGAGTTCGATAGCGGGCTCGGAGTGCTCACTGGCGAGACCGGTGCCGGCAAGTCGATACTCCTTGACGCTTTAGGCCTCGCGCTCGGCGCCCGAGCTGATACGGCGCTCGTCCGGCAGGGCACCGAAAGCGCCTCGGTAACGGCCGAGATCGCGCTTCCCGGCGGCCACCCGGCGCACCGCATCCTTGCCGACCAGGGGATCGAAATCGAGCCGGGCGAGCCGCTGCTGCTGCGCCGAACCTTGAAAACCGACGGCGGCAGCCGTGCCTTCGTCGGAGCCTCGCCGGTCCCGGCGGGGACGGCCCGCGATATCGCAGGCCTGGCGATCGAGATCCACGGCCAGCACGACGACCGGGGCCTGCTGAACCCGCGCGGCCACAGGGCGCTTCTCGACGCGTTCGCGGGACTGGACCTGCGGCCGGTTGAGGAAGCCTGGGCACGGATTATGCAGGTCGAGCAGGGGCTTGCGAAGGCGCGGGCAGCGGCCGCAGATGCTGACCGCGACCGCGACTGGCTGACTCATTCGGTGAATGAAATCGAGGCGCTTGAGCCGCAGGCCGGCGAGGAGACTTGCCTTGCGGAGGAGCGGTCGGCGATCCAGTCGGGGGCGAAGGCAGGCGAAGCGCTCGACGGGCTCGAAGGGCTTCTGGGCGGGTCGGACGGAGCGCTTGCTCAACTCCGGCAGGCGGCGCGCCGGATCGAGCGCGGTGCCGTCGATCATCCGATGCTCGCCGAGGCACTTGCTTCGCTCGACCGCGCGCTGATCGAGGCTCATGAGGCGGAAGACAGGATTGCTCGCGCGGCCGAAGCCCTCGCGCACGACCCGGCTCGGCTGGACCTGGTCGAGGCTCGGCTGTTCGACATCCGCGGCCTCGCCCGCAAGCACCGGGTCGAGCCAGACGCGCTTGCGGAGCTTGGCGAGCGGCTTCGCGGCCAGCTTTCCGACCTGGACGCGGGCAGCGAGCGGATCGAGGCGCTGGACGCCGATCTCAAGCAGGCGCGGCTCGAATATTCCAAGCTGGCCGTGGAGCTTAGCGCCAGGCGGCGCGAGGCAGCGGCGAGGCTCGATAATGCGGTCGCTTCGGAGCTTGCGCCGCTAAAACTGGATTCGGCGCGATTCCGGACCGCTGTCGGCGAGGCCGAACCCGGCCCGTCGGGGACCGACCGGGTCGAGTTCGAGATCTCCACCAATCCCGGCGCTCCGTTCGGACCGCTGACCAAGATCGCCAGCGGAGGCGAGTTGTCGCGCTTCATCCTCGCGCTCAAGGTCGCGCTCGCCGAAGCCGGAAGCGCGGCGACGATGATCTTCGACGAGATCGACCGCGGGGTCGGAGGCGCGGTCGCAAGCGCTATCGGCGAGCGGCTGGCGAGGCTCGCCGAGCAGTCGCAGGTGCTGGTCGTCACCCATTCGCCGCAGGTGGCGGCGCGGGCAGCGCACCATTACCGGATCGAAAAGTCGAGCGATGGCGGCGTGACCCGCACAATCGTCCGCCGTCTGGGCGCCCACGAGCGGCGCGAGGAAATCGCGCGGATGCTTTCGGGAGCCTCGGTCACCGACGAAGCGCGCGCCCAGGCGTCGCGACTTCTGGACGCCGCGTGACATCCTATATCGCGCTGCTTCGGGCAGTGAACGTCGGCGGCACGAGCAAACTTCCGATGACCGAGTTGAGGAAGATTGCCGAGGATCTGGGGTTCGAAAATCCGCGGACCTATATCGCCAGCGGCAATCTCCTCTTCTCAAGCGATCGCGAGGAGGCCGAGGTGCGCTCGCTGCTGGAGCAGGCGCTGGATG
>JACDCV010000249.1 GCA_013817375.1 Sphingomonas sp. | reverse complement strand
GCTCGACCATTCGCTCATAGCCGAGCGTGTGCACGTCGAGCGGAAGCGCGGACCGGCTCGCCGTCCAGACCTGCATCGCGCAATCGTAGAGGTCGGCGGAATCGCGGATGTCGAGGAAGCAGGCCATTGCCGGGTTCATCCCGAAACTCTGGAAAAAAGCGCTGAGCACGCAATCGCACGGATGCCTTTGGGCGAAGATGATCTTGGAGTCCGGGAACAATCGGTAGATTAGCGGCGCGAACAGCATGTTCAGCGGAAGCTTGTCGACGACGAGGCCGCCACTGCCTTTGCCAGCGACCATATCGATCTGCTTGAAATAATATTGGCGAAGCTTGTCGGCGGCTTCGTCGTCGAGATCGGCGACACTCGTCAACGACCCCAGCCGCTCGGCGACAAGCCCGAGCGCCGGGACTTCCTCGACCATTGTCACCTGCGAGTGACCCATCAGCAAGGTGTCGAGCAAGGTGGTTCCCGAGCGCGGGAAGCCGACGAGGAACACCGGCGCGCGCCGCCGCCCCGGCGCTGCGGGCGACCAGCTCGAAGACCAGTTGGGGGTGATCATCCCGGCGAGGTGGCGAAGTTCGCTTCGGAAAGTCGCGGCCGAGAGCCGCCACTGGTCGCGGTCGGCGACGGCATCGTTGGCGGCCTGGGCGGCTTTGAACGCCGCATCGAAATTCCCAAGCGCGTCCTGCGCCTTGGCTTCGAGCTGGTAAGATCGACGCTCGTCCCTGGCGGCGGCCGGCTGGGACAACCACTCCAACACCTTGTCCGGATCGCTGTCGCGCCAGGCGAGGAACGCTTCAAGAAGCGCCAGCTCGGCGGGCTCGCAGCCGCCAGCGACCGCCGAATCGACAAGGGCCTGAACCTCCCCGACCCGGTTGCCGCGCTCGAGGATCAGGCCGAGGTCGTGAACCACCTCGGAATGTGCGGGATGGTCCCGAAGGATGTCGCGATAGGCGCGTTCGGCTTCCTCGTCTCGCATCAGCATCCCGAGCAGCCGGGCACCGCGAAGCCGCAACTCAAGGTCCGATGGCCGCTCCGCAAGCGCGGCCTGGGTCGCTTCAAAATCGGCACAGTGAAGCGCCTCGGCCCTGTCGGTGAGCGCACCGGCGGCTTGCGCAGCTTCGGCGCGCAGCCGCCATAGCTCGACCGCCTGCGGGCCGGGCGCCGGACGGCGGGCGTGCCGAAGCGCCTCGCCGGAGCGGCCGAGGTCGATCAGCGCTCGAACGTAAGAAATGCGGACACCCGGATTAGCAGGCGCGAGCTCCAGTGCTCGGCCAAGCTCGGCGGCGCCTTCATCGAGCGAGCCCCGGCGGCACAGCAGCACCCCGAGCAAATGCCGAAGGCCCGGATGATCGCCCGCGGCCAAAGCCGAGCGCGCTTCCTCCTCCGCGGCCGCAAGGTCGCCGCTGCTCAGCAGATCAAAAGCGGTTTGGACACTGGCCACGCGCCTGCTGATTGGGCGCTCGCGCGCAGCCGTCAAGCCAGTGGGATCTTGCGCACCTTTAGCTGGAGGTGGAATCGCCGCCGTCGGGGTGGAGCACCTGGCCGGTCATGTAGCTGGCGTCGTCGCAGGCCAGGAACAGGAAGGACGGTGCCACTTCGTTGGGCTGTCCGGGCCGGCCCATCGGCGTGTCCTTGCCGAACTCCGGGATCTTCTCCTTGGGCTGACCGCCGAACGGATTGAGCGGGGTCCAGATCGGGCCGGGCGCAACCGCGTTCACCCGGATCCCTTTTTCGGCAAGGTTCTTGGCGAGCGAGCGCGTAAAAGCGGTGATCGCGCCCTTGGTCGAGCTATAGTCGAGGAGGATCGGCGAGCCCTTGTACATCGTCACCGACGTGCAGTTGACGATCGCTGAGCCTTCTTTCAAATGCGGCATCGCCGCCTGGATCATGAAGAACATCCCGAAGATGTTGGTCTGGAACGTCCGCCGAAGCTGCTCTTCGGAGATGTCGGTGATCTCCTTGTCCCAATGCTGCTCGCCGGCATTGTTGACGAGCACGTCGAGCTTGCCGAGCTCGTCCACGGTCTGCTTGACGGCGCCCTCGCAAAACTCCTTGCTGCCGATGTCGCCGGCAATCA
>JACDCV010000248.1 GCA_013817375.1 Sphingomonas sp. | reverse complement strand
CCCCCGTAAGCGGCGCCGCCGACCTGCTGGGACAGCTCCGACTCGGCAGCTTCCAGGGTGACCGGGCGGCCGACCGCCCTCTCCGCGACCACCAGTGTCTGGGCATTGAGACGATCGGTTGAGGTGTTCAGCTTGACGATGCTGATTATCGACCAGACCAGGACGATCAGCGGGATCATGGCGGCAATGAGCGCAAGCTCCCGGATCCGCGTGCGGTCGACGGCAATTCGGCGCCGACGTGCCATCTTGCCGGTGCGAAGGTCGAGCGGCGGCTGCTCGGCGGCCGCGACGAGGGCCGCCTCCATTTCCGTCTCGGTGAGCTCACGCGGCTCGGCGACGCCAACGAGGTGGCCGACGAGGGCAGGCTCGAACGGCATCACGGTCCCGCTTCGGCCAATCACCCGTTCCGATCCGAACTCGGCCACCGTCCACCCCTCTGCGAGTGGAACGAGCGCTGCGACCGGGACGATGTGGTGCGGGTCCGCTCCGGCTTCGCGCGCCCAGCCGAGCCAGGCCAGCATCGCTCCGTTGTCGACTACCGCGGTGACTATGGAGTCGCCGGACAGAGCGCTTGCCGAATGGAGCGCTTCCGCCTCGCCGAGGCTGGCTTCGACCGCCGCCACCCGGGCGACCGATAGCGCCTGGCGTTCCGACGCCGCCGGAGCATGAGCTGCAAAAGCTATCCTGACCGCCGCCGCCGGGGCGAGAGCGACACGTTTGCGCTCGGCGGCCCGGCTGTCGGCAAGCGCGACCCATTCGGTGCCCGCACCAGAGTCTATGACCCTCCCGTCAGCGACAAGCCACCAGTGCGCCTCGAGCCGCTCCGAGTCCGGCACTTCTGGAAGCGTGAAGACAATTGCATCGACCATCGTCAGCCCTCCTCGCCGAAGCTGCGGCGGACGATCTGCGCCGGTGTCCGGCGAGCATCGATCAGCGCAGTTTCGCCGGCCGAAACCGTTGCCGCATCGACCCTTGCACGAAGCTTGAAAAAGGACGTTCGGACCTTCGTCTGCTGAGTGACTTCGGAGGGTGCCTCGATCGACGCCAGGGGCGGCTGCTGCCAGAAGGCGACGACACTTCCATATCCATCTGCCGGGCGCGTTGCGATCAACGCCCGCGCACCGGCAGTGTCGAGCCGCCCGGGAACCAGCATCGCAAGCAGCGGCGCCTGTTCCGGAAGGAGCGTGTTGACGTTGATCGGCGACAGTTCGGCAATCGGAAGCGCGCAGATCCACGGCTTCAAGAGCTTGTAGTGCCGATCCGACACGCCGGGCACCGCTCGAAGTTCGCTCGGATCGGCCATTTTCCGGTTTGCCGAAAGCGCCCCAGCCGGGCCGTCTTCCGCTCCCCCGGGGAGCGGGGCCGAATCGCTGTCGATATAGTCGGTCGCCGAGGCAGCGATCTGCGACGCCTCCCCCTCCCCTATGCCGAGCAGCTGCATCAACGCCGTGAACTGGCGCTGAGCCACGGGACGGGCAGCAAGTCCGCCTCCGGACGGCTGCTCGACGAGGCTGTTGAGATTGAAGCAATTGCCGCCGTCCTCGACCCGCGCCTTGACCGTGGCTCCGTCAGGAAGCGAGATCGTCCGCTCGGCTCCAAGCCAGCCGCTGGCGAGAGTCTGCGCCTGGTCGGCGCCAAGCATGTCCTCGATGCGTGTTACGGCGAGGAGTTCGGCACTTCCGAGCCACGCTCGTGCCTGCCCGACCGTTGCGACGTTGGCAGCGAGCCGGGTCCCGACCGAGAGGCGATCGAGGGCCGTTGCTGCGATCGTTGCCATAACGGCAACCAGGAGGAGCACGGTTAGCAGCGCACTGCCGGTCTCACGGGGCGGAACGGTCATGCCGCCGTCCCCGCATGAGGAACCGCAAAGACCATAACGACCGCAGCTCCGCGAAGCGGAGTCAGGGTCACTTCGACCGCGGCGGGGAACGGCGCCTGCACCGAGGAAACGAAGGACGGCGCCCAGCCGCCTTCGACGGTGCGATAGCGGATCCGAGCCGAGGCGAGCGCTCTGGCGAGCGGCGCAGCGGCGGTTCCGCCGCCGTCGCCGTCGAGGTTGCGGAAGCCGCTTCGTGTCAATCCCTGGCC
>JACDCV010000247.1 GCA_013817375.1 Sphingomonas sp. | reverse complement strand
AAGTCGGGCACGGACAAATAGCGCTCGCCGGTGTCGTAATTGAAGCCAAGCACCCGCGCGCGGTCGCCAAGCTCGGGAAGCTTCTTGGCGATTGCGGCAAGGGTCGCGCCCGAGGAAATTCCGACCAACATGCCTTCCTCGCTCGCCGATCGAAGCGCCATTTTCTTGGCTTCGTCGGCACCGACCGTGATCACTCCGTCCAGCGCATCCTTGTCGAGATTGGCCGGGATGAATCCCGCTCCAATGCCCTGGATCGGGTGGGGCGAGGGATCGCCGCCGCTGATCACGGCCGAAAGCTCCGGCTCGACGGCGAAGGCCTTGAGGTTCGGCCACGCTTTCTTGAGCACATGGGCGCAGGCGCTGATATGGCCGCCGGTGCCCACTCCGCTGATGACCGCGTCGAACGGCTCGTCGCGGAAGTCCTCCAGAATTTCTTGAGCGGTCGTCCGCTCGTGGGCCTCGATATTGGCGGGGTTGTCGAACTGCTGCGGAATCCACGAGCCCGGAATTTCGGCGGCGATTTCCTCGGCCCGGGCGATCGCGCCCTTCATTCCTTTCTCGCGCGGAGTGAGGTCGAGCCTGGCGCCATAGGCCAGGATCAGCCGCCGGCGCTCCAGGCTCATGCTGTCGGGCATCACCAGGATCAGCGCATAGCCCTTGACCGCGGCGACCATTGCGAGGCCGATCCCGGTGTTGCCGGAAGTCGGCTCGACGATCGTCCCGCGGGGCTTGAGCTTCCCGGAGCGCTCGGCATCCTCGATCATGGCGAGGGCGATCCGGTCCTTGACCGACCCCCCGGGGTTCGACCGCTCCGACTTGATCCACACTTCGGCATTGTCGCCGAACAGGCGGTTGACACGGATGTGCGGCGTGTTGCCGATCGTTTCGAGGATGCTTGCTGCCTTCATGGCAATGGTCTCCTGTCGGGGGCTGTGTTGCGACGCCTATATGGGAAGGCCGGGCTTCGGTTGAATAGCCTGGCTCCGCTTGAATAGGCGTCACGCTCCGCCGGCAACCACCGGCGGCTTTTCCGGCGGGTCCTCAACGACGTCGAATGTCCGCGCGTGGCGAAGCTCTGGGAACCAGCGCGCCCAGATCAAGGTCACCACCACCGCCGCAATTCCGCCGGCGACGGTGGCGGTCACCGGTCCGATCAGCGCCGCGGTGAAGCCGCTTCGGGTTTCGCCAAGCTCGTTGGAGGCCGAGATCGCAAGCGTCGAGGCGGCGCTTACCCGGCCGCGCATCGCATCGGGCGTGTGAAGCTGGATCAGTGAGTGGCGGATATAGACCGAGAACATGTCCGCCGCGCCGATGAGCGCGAGCATCGCCAGCGACAGCGGATACCAGGTCGAAAATCCGAAAATGGCAGTTGCAGCGCCGAACAGGACGACTGCCGCCAGCATTTTGGCTCCGACATTGCTGTTGATCGGCCGGAACGAAAAATAGATTGCAGTCAGTGTCGCACCGACTGCGGGAGCGGCGCGAAGCGGCCCCAGCCCCTGGACCCCGACCTCCAATATGTCGCGGGCATAGATTGGAAGCATCGCCGTTACCCCGCCAAGCAGGACCGCGAACAGATCGAGGGTGATCGCTCCAAGAACAAGCCGGTTGCGGCCGACATATTGAAGCCCTTCGATCATCCTGCGGATCGGCTTGCCGGGCTCGATCGTGCTTCGTTGGATGGGGCCGATCATGAACAGGCAGATCACCGACAATGCGAACAAAGCCGCGCTGAAGCCGTAGGAGAAATGCGGCACGATATCGTAGAGGATGCCGCCGATCGCGGGGCCGATGATCGCTCCCGCCTGCCAGGCGGTCGAGCTAAGCGCGATTGCCCGCGGAAGCATCTCGCGGGGCACCAGATTGGGCGCAAGCGCTCCCAGCGCCGGTCCTGCAAAGGCTCGTGCGACCCCCAGCAGAGCCGCTACCCCGAACAGGATCGGAAGGTTGATCCGCTCTGTCCAGGTCGCCCAGAACAGGATCAGAGCGCAGATCATCTCAAGGAGGATGACCACCTTGGCGACGTGGCGGCGGTCGAGCCGGTCGGCGACCCAGCCGCTGATCGGCGTGAGCAGGAACAGAGGGACGAACTGGACGAGCCCGATCA
>JACDCV010000246.1 GCA_013817375.1 Sphingomonas sp. | reverse complement strand
GTGCCAGCCTGATCGGCACCACGATCGAATGGTACGACTTCTTCCTCTACGGCTCAGCGGCGGCTTTGGTCTTCAACCGCCTCTTCTTTCCCGACTACGACCCGCTGACCGGCACCATGCTCGCGTTCGCGACCTATGCGCTCGGCTTCGTCGCACGGCCCGTTGGCGGAATCGTCTTCGGCCATTTTGGCGATCGCATCGGCCGCAAGCGGCTGCTGATGATCAGCCTGGTATTGATGGGCGTCGCGACGGTCCTGATCGGCCTTCTTCCCACTTATGCGCAGATCGGCATCTGGGCTCCGCTTGGCCTCATCCTCCTCCGCCTGGTCCAGGGCTTCGCGGTTGGCGGCGAATGGGGCGGAGCGGTGTTGATGGCGGCCGAGCATGGCGATGCCAAGCGGCGCGGATTCTGGGCAAGCTGGCCGCAGGCTGGAGTCCCCGCCGGCAGCTTGCTGGCCGCCGGAGTGCTCGCTTTGATGGCCGCGTTCCAGCCGGAAGAGGATTTTCTCAATTGGGGCTGGCGGGTGCCGTTCCTTCTGTCGGCGCTTCTGGTCGTCGTCGGCTGGTACATCCGCAATCGCGTGTCGGAGAGCCCGATGTTCGAAAAGGCCATCGACGAGGCTGAGGTTCCGCCCCGGCTGCCGGCGATGGAAGTCGTCCGCGAGCGGCCCAAAGCACTGCTGCTGGGCGCGGGCCTTCGCGTCGGCGAGAATATTTCCTATTACATCCTCACCGTCTTCTCGCTGACCTATCTGGTCGACGTTGCCTCCGAGAGCCGAAGCCTCGCGCTCAACGCGCTTCTCGCCGGTGCCGCCGTGCAATTCTTCGCGATACCGTTCTTCGCCTGGCTTTCCGACCGCATCGGACGGCGTCCGGTCTATGCGTTTGGCGGCTTCGGACTTGCTGCCTGGGCGTTCGTGATGTTCCCGCTGCTTGGATCCGGCGACAATGTGCAGATCGTCCTGGCGCTCGTCGTCGGGCTGGTTCTCCACGGGGCGATGTACGGACCGCAAGCGGCCTTCATCACCGAGCTGTTCCCGACGCGAATCCGCTATTCGGGCGTTAGCCTTGCCTATCAGCTGACGTCGATCTTCGCCGGCTCGCTCGCTCCGATCATCGCTCTGGCGCTGTACCAGCGTTACGAAACGGCAATGCCGGTGGCCATCTATGTCGCCGTCACCTGCGCGATCAGCGGCCTCACCGCGCTGGCCGCGCGCGAAACCAAGGGTATCGACCTGGAGGCTATCCGATGACCTTCTCGCTTATCGCGCGCTGCCCCGACAGCGGCTTTTTCGGAATCGCGGCCGCGACCGCGGTGCCCGCCGTCGGCAAGCTTCTCACGCATGCGGAAGGCGGCGTCGGCGCAGTGGCTACGCAGGCGAAGCTCAACCCCTATCTCGGTATCGACGGAATCCGCCTCCTCCAATACGGCCGCTCGGCTGCGGAGGTCCGCGACATTCTCGCCTCGGGCGACCCGCGCGCCGAGCATCGGCAATTCGCAGTTCTTGATCGACAGGGCCGGACGGCGACCTGGACCGGTGACGATTGCATTCCGTGGGCAGGATCGATCGAGGGCACGAACTTCTCCGCGCAAGGAAACCGTCTGACCGGGCGGGACGTGCTGGAAGAGGTGGTGCTCTGCTACCGGGAGAGTGAAGGAAAGCCTCTCGACGAGCGGCTGATGGAAGCGCTGGAGGCGGGCGACAGCGTCGGCGGCGACCGGATGGGCGAGCGGTCGGCGACCATCTACATCGTCGGACGCGAGGAATATCCTTTGTGGGACATCCGGGTGGACGCGCATCCCGATCCGTTCACCGAGCTTCGACGGCTTCACGACATTTTCCAGCGGCAACTCATCCCGGAGATCAGGGGCATGCCGACGCGGGCCAATCCGGCAGGCGAGCCCGCCGAGGGCGACGCTTAGCGTTGATCAGGCCTTGGGTAGCGCCTGCTTCACTTCGCCCCAGCCCTTCAGCAATTTCGCTTCCGAACGCTCGAACAGAAGATCCACGTCGCGAATGGTGAAAGCGTTGCCGCCTTCATAATCGTCAAGCTCATCCCAGGCGATCGGGGCTGATACGGGAGCGCCTTCGCGGGCGCGCGCCGAAAACGGCATGAC
>JACDCV010000245.1 GCA_013817375.1 Sphingomonas sp. | reverse complement strand
GGGCCGAATCGTTCCGCGAATCAAAAAACCTCGGTGAAAAATCTTTACTTGGGGGACCCCCGCACATATATCGCGCGTCCGCTGCCCCATGGGACTTCCAACCGCAAGGCAGCTCTTGTCACAATGTTACCCGTTGGAGGTCCCTTGAATTGCACAAGCATCATCGCGCGCTGGGGCTAGCGACCGCCCCGACCGGCACCCGAAGCGGTGCCGACATCGCCAAAACGCGTCCGGTCCAGCCGGTTACCTTGCTGCGTCCGCACGCTGCGCGCCGCGCCGCGCGCTTCTTTCTCGATCGTTTCCCCGGCCGCTCGCTTTATGCGGTCAAGGCGAACCCGTCGCCCGACCTGCTGAAGATCCTCTGGGACGAGGGCGTCACTCATTATGACGTCGCTTCAATCGGAGAGGTTCGCCTGGTTCGCGAGACGCTGCCGGAGGCGATGCTTTGCTTCATGCACCCGGTGAAGGCCGAGGAAGCGATCGCAGAGGCCTATTTCGACCATGGCGTGAAGACCTTCAGCCTCGACACGCTCGAGGAGCTGGACAAGATCGTCCGCGCCACCGCCACCGGCGGCGAGGCAGCGACCGACCTCAACCTGCTGGTGCGCCTGCAGGTCAGCTCGAAGCACGCCAAATATAGCCTTGCATCGAAGTTCGGCGCCGATGCTTCAGAGCTGAAGGCGCTTCTGTTCGGCGCTCGCCAGGCAAGCGATGCGCTCGGCATCTGCTTTCACGTCGGCAGCCAGGCGATGAGCCCGGCAGCCTTTGCCGACGCAATGGAGCGCGTCCGCGATGCCATCGTCGAGGCTTCGGTCACCGTCGACATCATCGATGTCGGAGGCGGCTTTCCCTCGACCTATCCGGGCATGGAGCCGCCGCCGCTCGAGGCCTATTTCCAGCTGATCCACGCCGCCTTCGAAGCGCTTCCGATCAGCTATTCGGCGGAGCTTTGGTGCGAGCCGGGCCGGGCCTTGTGCGCCGAATATGCGAGCCTTCTCGTTCGCGTCGAGAAGCGCCGCGGCGACGAACTCTACATCAACGACGGCGCATACGGCGCCTTGTTCGATGCCGCTCACGTCGGCTGGCGGTTCCCGGTGGCGCTGGTGCGCGAGCAGGAGTCGGTCACCAAGTGCATGGACTTCAGCTTCTACGGACCGACCTGCGACGATCTCGACCATATGGCCGGACCGTTCGAGCTTCCGGCCGACACCAAGGCCGGCGACTATGTCGAGATCGGAATGCTCGGCGCTTATGGCTGCGCGATGCGGACTACGTTCAACGGCTTTGGAGTCGACAGCGTCGAGATCGTCGATGACGAGCCGATGGCAACGCTCTACGGTGCGGCATCTGCGCCAACGCGCTCAAATGTGGTGACGCTCTAGGCGCTGACCACTTTGCGTCATCCCCGCGCACGCGGGGATCCCGCTTGTTTTCTTCAGTGTCGCGATTAGCGGGATTCCCGCTTCCGCGGGAATGACGAGGTATTTGTAATGACGGCCGAAACGCTGACCAAGCCCGAGGGCGAGAACAAGATCAACGACACCCGCAAGGCGGAGCTTCTCTCCAGCCCCGTCGAGCATATCGACATCAAGAGTTTCGACGCCCGCCCGATCGTCGACGCGATGAGGAAGATGAGCTTCACATCGCGCGACCTTGGCCGAGCCACGGACATCTACAACATGATGCTCGAGGACAAGGACTGCTCGATCATCCTGGTCGTTGCCGGCTCGACCTCGGCGGGCGGCTGCATGGACCTCTATGCGGACCTCGTGCGCAACAATATGGTGGACGCGATCGTCGCCACCGGAGCCACGATCGTCGACATGGATTTCTTCGAAGCGCTTGGCCACAAACACTATCAAGCCAATGAAATCCCTGACGATGATACGCTTCGCTCGCTCTACATCGATCGCATCTACGACACCTATATCGATGAAGAGAAATTGCAGGAGACAGACTTCACGATCGGCAAGATCGCCGACAGCCTGGAGCCTCGCCCCTACAGCAGCCGCGAGTTCATCAAGCATATGGGCAAGTGGCTGAGCGAGGGCAACGCCAAGAAGGACGGAAGCCTGGTTCAGCTCGCTTACGAGCATGACGTTCCGATCTTCTGCCCGGCGTTC
>JACDCV010000244.1 GCA_013817375.1 Sphingomonas sp. | reverse complement strand
GCTCCTGATAGGCTTGGCGGACGAAGGTGGTGCGAAGCACTTCGTTGAACGTGCCGATGTGCGGCAGGCCCGACGGTCCGTAGCCGGTTTCGAAGATGATCGGCTCGGGGCTGCAGTCCTTGGCCGGCTTTCCGTCGGGCCAGCGCTTCAGGAGCTTGCGCGCCTCCTCATAGGGCCAGGCCTTCGATTGAATCGCGGCGTTCCGAAGCGTTTCGACGTCCAATTCCGTTGCTCTTCTGTTCTCGTGTCGCCAAGGTCGGGAAGTGGCCGCTCCTTTGCCTCTTCCCGCGCTTCACGCAACCCACGCCGGAATCTGGATCACCGATGCGTCCGGCGAGCTTCGCGAAGCGACTCGCGGCGAGGCCATCGCCCGTGCAGCCGAGACCCCGCACATCATCCTCAACGCGCCGCTCGTCGGGCAGAGGCTGGGCTATGCGGAATTGTCGGGGCTCGACCTGCTCGAATTGTTCGCGTTCATGCACCCGGCGCGCTTTGCGGTTCCAACCCCTGCCGGCCTCAGCCGCTCGGTCGGGCTGGAGCGCCCTGAAAGCGAAATCGAGGCCGCCGGAGCGTTGCAGGAGATCGCTTCGAGGCTTCTCCACCGGCTCACCGATCCTGAATGGACGGAGCGCGAGGGGGCTTGGACATCGAACGCGAGCCTCCACCGGCTTGGCTGGAGCTGGGCGCCGATCGTCGCCCGTTACCTGGAGCGGCCGGAGAAAGGCGAGCGGATGCTCTTCTCGCGGCTTCCGCAGTGGGAGGAATCGGGTGATCAGCCGCCGCCGCTGGCGACGTCGGTGGATCCGGACCAGGCGACCGGCAGGCTCGATCGGCTGACCAAGCGGGCCGAGGCGCGCGAAGGGCAGCGGGCGATGACCGCCGCAGCGGCCTCGATATTCGCTCCGCGGCGATCGCGGGACGGGCCCAACATGCTGCTCGCCGAAGCCGGGACCGGGATCGGCAAGACTCTCGCCTATCTCGCTCCGGCTTCCCTTTGGGCGGAGCAATCGGGCGGCACCGTTTGGGTATCGACCTTCACCAAGGCGCTTCAGCGCCAGCTCGACGCCGAAGGGCCGCGGCTGTTCTCCGAGCCCGTCGAGCGAGCGAGGCGGATCGTCATCCGCAAGGGTCGCGAGAATTATCTGTGCCTGCTCAATCTGGAAGACGCGCTCCAGGGCGGCTTTGCCGGCCGGGCTGCGGTGCTTGCCCAGCTGGTCGGACGCTGGGCCGCTTATACCAAGGATGGCGACATGGTCGGCGGCGACCTCCCAGGCTGGCTTGTCAGCCTGTTCCGCCGCGCCGGATCGACCGCGCTTACCGACCGCAGGGGAGAGTGCGTCTATGGCGGCTGCCCGCATTACCGCCGCTGCTTCATCGAGCGTGCCGAGCGGGCGGGGCGCAAGGCCGACCTGGTGATCGCCAACCATGCATTGGTGATGATCAACGCGGCGCGATCGCGCGAGACGGCGCCGCAGCAGATCGTTTTCGACGAGGGCCATCATTTGTTCGACGCCGCCGATTCGACCTTTGCAATCTGCTTCGGCGGCCAGGAAGCGATCGAGATGCGCCGCTGGATCGTCGGTCCCGAAGGCAAGTCGCGCGGGCGTCGCCGAGGCCTTGCGGCGCGGCTGATGGACGTCGCTTCCTACGATCAGGAAGGCGGCCTGGCGCTTGAGCAGGCGATCGAGGCCTCCCGGGCGCTTGCCTCCGACGGCTGGATCGGCCGGGTCGCCGAAGGTGCTCCGTTCGGTCCGATAGAGGCTCTGCTCGCCGAAGTCCGAGGCATGGTTTACGCACGGTCGCGGGCGCAGGACGCGGGCTATGGTCTTGAGACCGAACTGGCCGAGCCCGATGGAGCACTGGTGGCGAAGGCCGCCGCTGCGCTGGAATCCCTCGAGGCGCTTCAAAAGCCGCTGGCGGTGCTTTCCCGCCGCCTCGAAGCGGTTCTGGAGGACGCGCCGGACTGGCTCGACTCGCAAGCGCGGGCCCGGGTCGAAGGGGCGATCAACGGGCTTGGCTGGAGGCGCGAGACGCTTGCCGCCTGGGGGGCGCTGCTGGCCCGAATAGGCGGGCCGGCGGACCCGGATTTCGTCGACTGGCTCGCGGTCGAACGGATTGACGGGCGTGAATATGA
>JACDCV010000087.1 GCA_013817375.1 Sphingomonas sp. | reverse complement strand
GCAATGACGATGAGCACCGCAAGCAAAAGATTGGTGGGGGAAAGACCCTCGCGGGGCCAGGCAGTCGGCTCCAGCTGCCGATAGGCGCGCAGGCGAAGCTCTCCCAACGACATCCTCAGCAGCCCCCTTCTGCCACGTTATTGCCGAGGGTTGCCCGTGCCGGGCGCCTGCTGCAAGCTTTTCCTCAGATAGTGCAGCGGCCTAGCTGTGGTTCAGCCGTCGATTTGCTGCTCGCCATAGCGGGACTTGATGAAGCGTCCCTGAGTCTCGAAGGCGACGAGGTCGCCACGCGCGAGTTCCTCGGAGATTTCGTCGAGCGCGGTTCGCGCCGCCGCAAGCCCGTCCAAAAGGCGCTCGTCCACCGTCAGCCCCTCGCCGTCGGGCTGTCCCCTGAACTCCTGCGGGACGTGCAGATAACGGTCGATCAGTCCGGGAAGGTGAAGCGACATCAGGCGTCTTGCATCCTGCGCCTTCGGGTCGAGCGATTCGACCCGCTCCAGGGTCTGCTTGAGCGCGGGAAGCCGCCCGCTGATCAGGTCGATTTCGGCGCGCGCCGGCGCCGGGAGAGCGCCACGCGTGCGGTAAAGGTAGGAGTCGAACCGCTGCACCATCTGCGGGTTGGGCAGGTCTGCGGCAGGCGCCTTGGCAGCAGTCTGGCCCGGGATGAAAGCGAGGATCGCAGCAATGCCGATCGCAAGCCCGATCGCCGCCAGGAAGCCGAACATTCCGATCGGCATGATCAGCCCGACGATGATCGTCAGGATGCTGACGATGCCAACGGCCACTCCGGCCCTTGCAAGCCGTCTGCCCAGGTCCCTGTTCAGTCGCTGCCGTTCGCGCGTGGCAGCTTCGCGCGAGGCCCCGTCTCGTTCGTCAAGTGCTCGGGTTACCCGGTCGAACCGGGCCAGCGCTCGCTCGACCTTGACGTTGACTTCGCTCATTTTGACTCGATCGCCGTGAACGGTGAACTTGCGTTCTCAAGCCGCCCCTTCTCCACGCCTTCAGCGCGCGCGATATAGCCCTTGGACTTCTCGACCTCGCTCGAGAGCGTGGTGACCGTCTGCTTCATGTTGTCGAGCGCCTCGAGCTTGAAGCGATCGATCTGGTCCATCGTGTCGTAAATGTTCTGGAAGGCCCGCTGAAGAGTCTCGAGCGGGATCGTCGAGGATGCTGCCTGCTCATGGATGGCCCCGGTCTGCGACTTGAGCATCTCGCCGGTTGTGTCGATCATCCCGGCAGTCGTGGTGTTGAGGGCGCCGATCTGCTCCAGCACCAGTCTCTGGTTAGTGAGCGCCTGGGCGACCGTGACCGCGGTTCGAAGCGCGGAAACCGTCGTCGTCGATGCCCGATCGACCCCTTTGACGAGCTCGACATTGTTCTTCTTGACGAGATCGAGCGCGAGATAGCCCTGCACCGTTACCGCCATCTGGGTCAGCAGGTCCGTGGTCCGCTGGCGGGTGTAGAAGAGCGCGGTTTCGCGGATTGCCTTCGACTTGGCCGGATCGGTTGAATCGAGTTCGTTCGCCTTGTCCTCGAGCTGCTTGTCGAGGTTCTTGGAGATGTGGATCATCTGCTCGAGCTTGTGCATCGTCTTCCACAGTCCCGAACGCTCGGTGTCGATCGCGGCATTGTCCATCATCAGCTCGTCCTTGCCGCCGGCAAGGCGCGCCAGGATCGCGGAAATGTGGGTTTGCGAGCTTCGGTACTTGTCGAAATAATGATTGATCCGCCGTCCGAACGGGATGATTCCGAACAGCTTGCGGGTCGAGAAGGACTTGCTGTTTTCCTTCGGGTCGAGAGCTTCGACGGTGCGTCGAAGCTCGGTCAGATCGGCGCCAATTCCAGTGTCGCTGTCGATTGCCTTGACCGGCCGGTCGAGGAATCGGTTGGAAGCGCCAGCGGCCTCCGCAATCTCCTTGCGCCCCATGGTCGTCAGCTGGTCGACCTTCTTGCCGAACTCCGGGCTGTTGGGGTCGAGGTCCGCAAGTTCGTCGACGAATTGAGTGACTCGCTGGTCGAGCTCGCTGACCTCCTTGTCCTTCAGCGGGACGAGCCCAGCGGCCTCGGCAGCCGGCATCGGCTGAAGCGCGTCCGGCGGGTCGAGCTTGAGCTTGGTTTCGGTCTTCGTGGCTTCCTTGGCCATTCTCTCTCACCCTCTTTCGTCGCTCGCAGCGCTGACCGACCGTGAACAACCGCCCTTGCGCATGCAAGCGCCTTTGACTGTATTATAGAGCTAACACGGAATCGTTCAAGCGGCGCCAAACGACCTGTAGCGCGACATTAACCATTCAGCTGAACGATTTGCACACCTTGATGCCACTAGACGGGCTGCCATGCGCAACGAGTCTTCCAGGGGTGAAATCATGATCCAGCGGCTGATGAGTCTGTGGCGGGACCGCCGCGGAAACGTGCTCGCAATCGCCGGCGCCGCCTTGCCGCTGCTGGTCGGCGCGGCCGGTATTGCGACCGACACGATCAACTGGACCTTGTGGAAGCGGGAGCTTCAGCGCGCTGCCGATTCGGCCGCCGTTGCCGGGGTCTACGAACGCATGTCCGGAGCGGTGGATGCCGAAGCGCGGACCGCGGTCGACCACGACCTGACAATCAACCAGCACACTGGAATGGCCTTGGTGAGCGGCTACCCGCAAGTCGACTTTCCGGCCGACGACGGCCAGGTACGCAACCAGGTGCAGGTGGTCCTGGCAGTGCGCAGGACTCTCCCGTTCAGTTCATTGTTCATGTCGGAAGCGCCGCTCATCGTGGCGCGAGCGACCGCCGCGAGCGTTCCGGGACCCGGCGACCCCTGCATCCACGCGCTCGAGACCGATGCCAGCAAGAGCGGTATCATCATCACCGGCAACGCCGGTATCAGCATGCCGGACTGCACGGCGCACAGCAATTCGCCGTCGACGAACTCCGCTTATGCGAAGGGCAGCTCGACGGTCACGGCGAAAGCTGCCTCCGCAGTCGGCGGGATCCAGCAATCGACGAACTGGGTCATCGATTCCTACGACCCTTATTCGCCGGCGATCGAAGATCCCTTCAAGGACGTAAATCCCAACCCCAGCGACATGAAGTGCGCCGGGGCATGGGAACAGAAGGGTCAGAAGAACGAATGGGTGCCGACGATCCTCACCGAGAACACCAATCTCGAAAATGCAAAAGACGCGGATGGAAACAAGGCGAACTGCTTTGCCTCAATGTCTGTCGGCTCCACCCAGACCCTGGCGATTCCCGATGATTATGGGCCGATCTACATCAACGGCGGCGATGCGACCGTCCAGGGGAACCTGAGCTGCACGGCCTGCACGATCGTCCTGACAAACACGGACACCGCGAGCGACGCGACCATCGGCCAGTTCAAGGTCAACGCCGGCTCGCAGATCAACATCAGCGCGCCGACGGATGGCACCTATAAGGGGATCGCGATTTACCAGGACCGTCGCGCCAAGGACAGCAACTCGGCACAAAACAAGATCAACGGCAATTCGGACTCGGTGATCACCGGGGCGCTCTACTTCCCGAACCAGGAGCTCGACTACAACGGCACCGGCAGCACAAGCGCCACCTGCACGATGTTCGTGTCGCGCCGGATCGTCTTTAGCGGTAACAGCGCCACTTCAAATCAATTCAAGAGCCGGAGCGATTGCGCGCTTGAGGGACTGCCTGGGTCGGCCGGATCCACGCGCCGGGTGAGGCTCGTCGCATGATCGGTTGGGCCAACTCACTGCTTCGCGACCGCCGCGGGTCGGTCACGGTAGAGCTCGCCTTGTTCGCTCCGATCCTCGCGACGTTGATCGTCGGAGTGGCCGACATCAGCCTCGCCTTCGGGCGCAAGCTGGAGATCGAGCAGGCATCGCAGCGGGCGATCGAGAAGGTGATGCAGACGACCGGCTCGGCAACAGTCGCGGATACGATCAAGCTGGAAGCGGTTTGCCAGGTGAACGGCGCCGACGGTGACGGTGATTGCACGGGAGGAAGGCTTTCCGAGGACGACGTAACCGTCACCTACCGGCTCGAGTGCATTGGCGACGGTTCCCGGACCGCCACCGAAAGCGAGGACGCCACCGCGTTCGACGCCCTGACCTGCGGTGCCGACGAGCGCGAGGCCCGCTACCTCAGCGTCACCGTGGTGGATACTTATACGCCGATGTTCCCGATTCACTGGAGCACCGGCGACGACGGCGTCTACAGCCTAGCGGCGACCGCCGGAGTGAGGACCCAGTGATCCGCAAGCTCACTCGCAACGAGGATGGTGCGGCCGTCATCGAAATGGCCTTCGCGCTGCCAATCCTGATCACCCTTATCTGGATGGTCGTCCAGCTTGGATTGGTATTCCGTGCGATGTCCGGAATCCAGCACGCGCTCGGCGAGGGCGCACGCGCGGCGACCTTGTGGCCGGTTCCAACCGTCCCCGACATCGAAACGAAGATGGAAGAGGCGGTCTATGGGATCGGCCCCGGGACCTTCACGATCATCGACGCGGTGCCCGGCACTGCCGACGGGAGCGACTATCTGGACCTCGAGGTTACCTACACCCAGGAAACGGACCTGCTAATATTCCCTGGGCCGACGATCAACGTGTCCAGGTCGAAGCGCGTCTGGGTCGCGGAAGCTGGCTAAGAGGTTCGACAGCCGCCGGCCTACCTAGCTGCGGCTGCGAGCCTGGAAGAATGCCGCGATCGCATCCCTGACCTCCGCCGATTGAAGGCGTTCGGAGAAATGCCCGTTCTCCAGCTCCATCCGCTCGAGCACTGCGTCGGCCGCGCCTTTGCGAAGCAGCTTCTGGGTCAGTCTGAGCGCGGCGGCCGGCTTTGCAAGGAGCCTCGCCACGATGTCTGCCAGAGCGCCGTCGAGAGCGCCGTCCGCGACAACATGGCTGACGATCCCGGCCTCGATCGCGGCGCTTGCTCCGAACGGCTCAGCCAGAAGCAGGTAACGCGCGGCCCGCCTGCGCCCTGCGAGCCCCGGTAGCAGCAGCGAGCTTGCAGCCTCCGGCACCAGCCCCAGATCGACGAAGGGAAGCGAGAAGCGAGCGCTCTCTTGAGCGATGACGAGGTCGCAATGGAGAAGCATTGTCGTTCCGATTCCGACGGCATTGCCCTGCACCGCCGCGACCAGCGGCACTTCGTTGCGGGCGAGCGCCCTCAGGAGGCGCCAGACGGGTATGTCCCCGGAGTCGCGGGGAAGGGCTGTCAGGAAGTCGTTGAGGTCGTTGCCGGCGGTAAAGTCCGGTCCCTCGCCGGTGATGGTCACCACGCGAAGCTCGGGGTCGTCAGCAGCGCTCTCGATCGCGTCGGCAAGCGCTGAATACATTGCGATGGTGATCGCGTTGCGGCGCTCGGGTCGAGCAAGAGTGATCGCGAGGAGTGCGTCGCGGCGCTCGGTCCGCACATGTTCACTCATCTGAATTCCCTCGCCTGGCCGAATCGGATGACTGTTTGTGTCGCACCGGCTATCGCTCGGCAATCAGCCGGGGACAGCCATGAAGTTTTTTGCCGACACCGCCGAAATCGCCGAGATCAGGGAGCTTGCCGAAACCGGCCTGCTCGACGGCGTCACCACCAATCCGTCGCTGATTCACAAGGCCGGCCGGAATTTCCTGGAGGTGGTCGCCGAAATCGCCGAGGCCGTCAGCGGCCCCGTGTCGGCCGAAGTGGTCGCTCTCGACTATGACGGAATGATGCGCGAGGCCGACGTGCTTCGGCAGATCGCCGACAATATCGCGGTGAAGGTCCCGCTGACGGAGCCGGGCCTCAAGGCCTGCAAGGTGCTGACCGGCGATGGGACCATGGTCAACGTCACCCTCTGCTTTTCGGCCGCCCAGGCGCTTCTTGCGGCCAAGGCGGGCGCCACCTTCATATCGCCGTTCGTTGGCCGCCTCGACGACGTCGGGCTCAGCGGCATGGAGCTGATTTCCGACATCCGGATGATCTACGACAATTATGATTATGAGACGCAGATCCTCGTCGCGTCGGTCCGCAGTCCGATGCATGTCGTGGAAGCGGCGAAAATCGGCGCCGACGTGATGACTGCGCCGCCCAAGATCATCGGGCAATTGTTCAAGCATCCGCTCACCGACGCCGGCCTTGCCGCCTTCCTCAAGGATTGGGAGGCGACCGGCCAGCGGATCGGCTAAAGCGTCAGCTTCCGCTGTTGAACTTGACCGCTGCCGTCTTGATGGCAGCGACCGGCTGTCCGCCGGGTCCGACGACCGGCGCACTGCCCAGCTTGGACATCAGCTCCCTGCATCCAAGCTCGACAAGAACTGCCGGCTGCTTCGCCGACGACGGGAGCAAGGTGCAGGAGGAGGCTCTTCCCTGCGCGTCCACGGCGTAGGCAAGCTTCACGACCGACGGCGGGGTGGTGCCCGCCGGAAGCTGGTTGACAGTCACTTCCAGATCCGGACCCGCGGTTGCCGCAATCCTGTTCTCGGGAATGGCCCACAGCGCCTGGCTCCGGTAAACTCCGTAGACAGCCTGCCCGTCGCCATCGCGTGCCGGGTTGAACCGGACCCGCTTGTTGGCGAGATGGCAGGTAGCCCTGTCGAGCTCCTGGTGGCCGCTCGACTGGGTAACCGTGCAGTTCGCGATCCTGCCGTCGGGCGCAACCAGAAGCTCGAACTCGGTCACGCCTTCGGCATTCCGTTCGAATGCCTTCATCGGATAGTCCTTGAACTCGAACCAGGGCGAGGGAGTCACCGGCGTGGCGGCAACCACAGCGCCCGCGAGCAGCATCGTACCAGCAACCAGCATGATCTTGCCTCCGCGGAAGATAAGCTCGGAGGATACGCCCCTAAAGGCATTGTGGCCACCGGATTTTAACGGTCCAGCCGTAGAGCCGTCCTGTGGGGCAGGTCATTCACTTCGAGGAAGCCGCTGTCGCCCGGTTGCGCGAGCGCCTGGGTGTGGTGGAGGAGGCGAACCAGGACCTTATCGCGTTCGCCCGAGGCCATTCGGGAGCGGTCGCGTCGATCCACGAAGCGGCGCTTGCCGCCGTCGATTCGACGAGCATCGAAAATCTCCTTGAGATCGTTAGCGGCAGGTGGCCGGCAATCCTTGGAGTCGACTCTGTCGCAGTCGCACTGGTCACCGGCCGCCGCGGTTTTTGTGCCAAAGACGGAAGGCTCGAGCAGGTCGAGGCCGGCTTCGTCCAGCGGATGCTCTTGCCGAGGGCGCTGGTCGAAATCCGCTCGGTGAGTTGCGGCCACGCTTTGTTTGGGACCGGTCTCAATGACATCCAGGCCGAGGCTCTGATCCGGATTGATTCGCCCGCTCCTCACCCGTTCGGATTGCTCGCGCTTGGCCAGCGCGGCCGTTTTGAACTCGATTGCGGCCACGGTTCAGAGCTGCTGCTGTTCCTCGGACAAGTCGTTGCTTCCGCCCTCAGGCGCTTCGGCGATTCTTCCTGAACCGGCTTCGCGGCCGCCAAAGCCATGCTGGACTGAACAAACGCGCGGCCCTATCTGCTTGCTGAAACAGCAAAAAGGCCTGAAGCGAATGACCCAGTTCAACGATCGTGAGCGCGCGTTCGAAAGCAAGTTCGCTCACGACGAGCAAATGAACTTCCGGATCGTGGCCCGGCGCAACCGCCTTCTTGGCGAGTGGGCGGCCCGCAAGCTGGGCCTCTCCGACGAGGAGACGGCAAGCTATGCGAAGGACGTCGTTCGCGCCGACTTCGAGGAGGCCGGCGACGAGGATGTGATCCGAAAGGTACTCGGCGATCTCACGGCTGCTGGAGTCGAGGTCAGCGATTCGGAGATCCGCGAGGCGCTCGGCCACAAGACGGTCGATGCGCGCCGCCAGATCATCCAGGAGCAGTCGTAGGCGGCCATCGATGGCGATGACCGCAAGCGAGATCGAGCGTCTGATCAAGGCCGCGATCCCCGATGCCGAGGTGACGATCACCGATCTCGCCGGCGATGGCGATCATTATTCGGCACGGGTCGTGAGCGGCAGCTTCGCCGGCCTGTCGCGCGTTAGGCAGCATCAGAAAGTATATGCTTCGCTCGAAGGGCGAATGGGCGGCGAATTGCATGCCCTGCAGCTTCAGACCGCAGCGCCGGAGGAGACGGAAATTGGCAAATGCAAGTGAGCGGATCGACGAGATCGTCCTCGGCAATGATGTCGTGTTGTTCATGAAAGGTACGGAGCTGTTCCCGCAATGCGGCTTTTCCAGCCGGGCGGTGCAGATCCTCGAGCATCTCGATGTTCAGTTCGAGACGGTCGATGTTCTCCAGGACCAGGAGATCCGGCAGGAGATCAAGACGTATAGCGACTGGCCCACAATTCCCCAGCTGTACGTCAAGGGCGAGTTCGTCGGCGGCTCCGATATCATGATGGAGATGTTCGAGAGCGGCGAGCTCAAAGAGCTGGTCGGGACAAAGGCCGCCTGACCATAACCAGAAAGGGGCGGTG
>JACDCV010000243.1 GCA_013817375.1 Sphingomonas sp. | reverse complement strand
TGAACGTGCCCTTCCTCGCTCTCGAGATCGGCCTCGACCTCGGCCCTGCTCGCCTTGCGCTCGGTGATTTTTGCCTTGGAGAACAGGAAGTCGACGACCTTGTCCTCATATAGCGGCGCCCGCAGCTGCGCAGCTGCGGTTGGCTCCTGCTGGACATATTGGAGGAATCGCTCGCGGTCCTTGCCCTGATATTGCGATGCCGCCTGGGCAATCAGCTGCCGCATCTCGTTTTCGCTGACCTGGACGCCATTTGTCGCCCCTATTTCCGACAACAGCAGACCGAGGCGCACCCGCCGCTCGGCGATGCTTCGGTAATCGTCCGCTTCAGTCTCGATCTCTAGAAGCGCTGCCTTCGGGTCGGCCTCGTGGCTGGCCTCGTGGCGGAGCTGTTGCATGATGTTCTCGAACTCGGCCTCGACCATCGAGGCTGGGACCTCGAAGTCGCAGCGCTCGGAGAGCTGGTCGAGAAGCCGCCGCTTCATGTGAGTCCGGGTGAGGCCGTTGAGCTCCTGGCTCTGCTGCTCACCAAGGATTTCGCGAAGCTTGTCCATGCTGTCGAGACCCAGGGTCTTGGCGAACGCATCGTCCGCTTTGCCTTCGCCGGCGACCCTCACCGCAGTGACGGTGACTTCGAAGACCGCGTCTTTGCCCTTGAGCGTTTCGACCGGATAATCGCCCGGGAAGGTCACCTTGACCTCGCGGTTGTCACCGGCCTTCGCTCCGACGAGCTGGTCCTCGAAACCGGGGATCAGTCCGCCCGAGCCGATCTCGACCGACATGTCCTCGCCCTTGCCGCCCTCGAACGCAGTGCCTCCGACCTTGCCTTCGAAATTCATCACCACGAGGTCGCCGGTCGCGGCGGAATGCTTTTTCGGAGCGTCCTTCCAGCTCTTGTTCGATTGAACCAGCCGGTCGATCTGCTCGTCGACTTCCTTCTTGTCGGCCTCGACGACTAGCCGCTCGAGCTTGAGGTCGTCGATGTCCGGCACCTTCACGTCCGGGAGCGCTTCCAGCCGGACATGGACCTCGGCGTCCTTGCCGGGCTCATATTCGTCCTTCAGCTCGACCTCGGGCTGCATCGCCGGCCGAAGCTTTTTCTCCTCGAGCAGCTTCTGGACGCCGTCCTGGACAGCGCCGCTCAAAGCGTCGCGCTGGAGCGCCTCGCCATGCATCTTGCGGACAAGGTTGGGCGGCACCTTGCCGGGCCTGAAGCCGGGCATTCGCACCTGCGGCGCCAGCCGCTTCACTTCCTGCTCAACGCGGGCGTCGATGTCCTTTGCTGGGATGGTCAGCATGAAGGCGCGCTTCAGGCCTTCATTTTGCGTCTCGACGGTTTTGATGGTCACTTGGCTGAGGTCCTGCTCATTCACTGTCCACTACGGGCGACGGTTGGTGCGCGCGGAGGGACTCGAACCCCCACGTCTCATCGACAACAGGACCTAAACCTGCCGCGTCTACCAATTCCGCCACGCGCGCGGGGACTATTTCGAAAGGTGGCCGGGCCTATAGCAAGGCTGGCCAACGGAGCAAGCGCGCTAAAGCATGCCTCCATGCTGCAACCGCCTTCCGGGGCCCGGCGTTTAGCTAAAAAGGAGAAGAGCCATCCAGCAAGATCCGAACCAGCCGCAGGTCCCGCCGGAGAGCCCGGCCCCGACAGAGCCTGGACAACCAACCCGGCCACCTGCCGAAGCCCCACCGGTACAGCCGGATATCGATATTCCGGCTCCGGCCCAACCGTCCAGCCCGCCAGGCCCTGCACCTGCTCAGCCGATCGGCTGAACGTCAGCGGCGAAGCTGCGCCGAAGCGACCAGCGCTTCGAGATCGGCGAGCGCTTCCGGATAATAATGGGAGCGCACCGCATCGATCATGATCAAATAGAGTCTGCCGTCGATCACTGCGGCAACCGCTCGCCCCTTGCGCCAGACCTCGTCGCTGTCGAGGTGCTCGAAGTCGAACTGAAAGCCCGGTTGGCCAAGGAACTGGCGCGGCTGCAGCGACAAGGTTTTGAAATCCACCGCTCCCCCGCGAACCCGGAAAGCGCTTTCCAGCATCGACTGAATTTCAGGCGCGGTCATGTTGGAGTGGAACCTCGGCACCTGCTGGGCATCGCGCCGATTGGTCTGAATGAGGTAGCGCCCGTGCGGAAGT
>JACDCV010000242.1 GCA_013817375.1 Sphingomonas sp. | reverse complement strand
CGGCGGGTTCTTGAGCAGGGTCCGGGCAATCGCCACGCGCTGCTTCTCGCCGCCGGAAAGCTTCAACCCGCGCTCGCCGACCATCGATTCATAGCCATCGGGAAGAACCGCGACGAAGCGGTCGATAGCCGCTCCCTTCGCTGCCTGTTCAATCTCCGGCTGGGTTGCGCCCTCGGCGCCGTAACCGATGTTGAAGCCGATCGTGTCGTTGAACAATACGGTGTCCTGGGGGACGATTCCGATCGCTTCGCGCAAGCTGGTCTGAGTCACTTCCGTTATGTCCTGGCCATCGATCAGGATCCGGCCGCCGGTCGGGTCGTAGAAGCGGTAGAGGAGCCGCGCGATCGTCGACTTGCCGGCGCCCGACGGGCCAACGACGGCCAGGCGGGTACCCGGCGGACAGTCGAAGGTCAGGCCCTTGAGAATCTCGCGCTCCTGCTCGTAGCCGAAGCGAACGTCCTCGAAGCGGACGTGGCCGCCGCGGACATCGAGCGGCCCTGCGCCGGGGCTGTCGACGATCTCCGCCGGAGTATCGACCAGAGCGAACATTGCCTCCATGTCGACCAGCCCCTGGCGGATGGTTCGATAGACCCAGCCGAGCATGTCGAGCGGCCGGAACAGCTGCATCAGCAGCGCATTGACCAGCACTACGTCGCCGGGAGTGAAACGGCCCTGGCTCCAGCCCCAGACGGTGAAGATCATCGCGCCCGCCATCATAAGATTGGTGATCAGCGACTGGCCGATGTTGAGCCAGGCGAGCGACGTCTCGTTGCGCACCGTCGCCTGAGTGAATTGCGAGACCGCCTCGTCGTAGCGGCGGGCCTCGCGTTCCTCGGCGCCGAAATATTTGACCGTCTCGTAATTGAGAAGCGAATCGACGGCGCGGCCGATGGCGCGGTTGTCGACCTCATTCATCTCGCGCTGAAGCTTTGCCCGCCAGTCGGTCACCACGCGCGTGAAAATGATGTAAATTGCCACCACTGCCAGGGTCGCAGCCACCAGCCCGGGTCCGAACTTGATCCAGAAGATGACGCAGATCGCCGCCAGCTCGATTATCGTCGGGCCGATGTTGAAAAGAAGAAAATAGAGCATCATGTCGATGCTCTTGGTCCCTCGCTCGACCACCTTGGTCAGCGATCCCGTGCGCCGTTCGAGATGGAAACGGAGCGACAGCGAGTGGATGTGCCGGAACACCTGGCCGGCAAGCCGACGCGCCGCATCCTGTCCGACCTTTTCGAACAAGGCGTTGCGAAGATTGTCGAACAGCACTCCGGCAAAGCGCGCAGCCGAATAAGCGAGCACCAGCGCGGCGATGACGGCAAAGGCGGCGGTCGGGCCGGTCATCCGGTCGATCACAGCCTTGTAGGCGAACGGCATTGCAAGCACCGCAGCTTTGCCCGCAAGCACCAGCAGGACTGCTCCGACCACTCGCGCCTTGAGCTCGGTCTCGCCCTTTGGCCACAGCATCGGCAGGAACCTAATCAGCGTTGCGAAGCTTCCCCGCTCCGCTTCCCTGCCCGTCGCCACCGCCTCCCTCATAGCCTGTAGGTAAGAGGCCCCCCGCCCACCGGCAAACCCCGCGTGCGAAACAATTGGAACTACTGCATTTTCCAGCAGTTATCTCGGCGTTGTCTGCAATTTGAGGCGGGGTTAATGGGACCGGGTTCTTTCATAATCGCAATTCTTGGTTGCGCCGATGCTTCGTCGGCCTGCACTCCGGTGATGACCGTCCAGGCTCGCTTCGAGAGCGAAGCGGCCTGCACCGCGGCTGCTCCCGACGCGCTCCTCGCCAACAGCAATTTCGATTTTCCGACTCTACTTGCCGAGTGCCGGCCGACAGCACGCCCGGCCTCCGCCGACTCGCCAACGGCAAAGCCGCAAGGCCCCGCAGCCCGCGCCTGAGCCCAAGGCGGCGAGCGGCGCTTCCGCCGTGCCGAACTGCCGGAACCCGCGACTGGCCGCGCCGGTTGTCCTCTTGAAAGAGGGAGCAGCCTGATGAGCAAGAACCAGAACCATCATCTCGACGATGCGCCGCAGCGCGCTGCAAATCAGAAGAACCAGATGTCGGAGGACCCCAAGGACGGGAACCGGACATCGTTCACGCTTGGCAAGGACGGCACCAGCGAGGCCGATGAGAAGCCCGAGCACG
>JACDCV010000241.1 GCA_013817375.1 Sphingomonas sp. | reverse complement strand
GGAGCAGGCGCGAGCCAGCGCTTGCGCTTGGTGTAAGGCACGTTCGCATATTTCCACTCGCCAGTGCCGCCATATTTGTCGGGTGGTGGCCCGCTGTCCTTGGCCACCGACCAATAAGCCCGGCCGGTGCCGGTGTCGGTCACGTGCTGGATCGTGAATCTTTGCTGCCGATCGGCCGAATAAGCCGGCGCCGCAGCGACGCCCGCCCAGCCGGCAAGCATCAGCACCGACGCCGCCGCGACCGCGCGAAGCCGCCCGCTTTCTTCGACCAGCGCCTTCGCCTCGATCAGCCAGGGCATGAAGATCAAAGTCGCCAGCGGCGCGAAGATGAAAAATGGGCCATTGTTGAGAAGCTGGCCGAGCAAAGCGACGACCTCGCCAAGCGTTAGCCACAGGAACAGCGCCGCGGCGATTGTCCCGGCCCGCTCGGCGACCGGCAGCCAGCGCGACAGCAGGATAGCGGACACGGCCAGCAATGGCGGTAACAGGAAGTAGATCACTCCGCCCGGAGCGGCCAGCAGCATCGCCACCCCGAGCAGCAGGAAGCCCAGCCAATAGCTCGTGCGCAACTGCTCGACCGTCAGCCGCCGGGCGATCAGCGCCAGCGCCGCTACTGCGCCAAGCAGGCCGCAGGCGTAGACGGCGATGTGGGTCCACACAGGGTAAGCGCGCCAGAAGCTTTCCGGCCGAAGCAGGCCCATCAGGTACAGCGCGGCAAAGGCGATTGCGCCCGACGCGACCAGCGCCACCACGACCGTCGCGAGCCCGCGCCACAGCCCCCCGCGCCGCCAGGCGAGACAGGCAAAGCCAATCGCCAGAAGGCCGAGCAGGACAAAGCCGAGCCACTCCGGGATCACGATCAGCTGATGTCCCGCAATGTCGGCGAACAGCACGCTGCCCCCGCTGGCGCCGGGCGCGTTTCCGGCAAGCTCGCGGGTTAGCGCCAGCGCCTGGTCGCCCATATGCTGAAGGCTTCTAGGATCGAGCGCGGCGAGAGTGTCGCCGGCGCTGTGATAGCGGGTTTCGTTGCCGACCATCGCGAAGTTGAGAATGGTCCAGCCGCGCTCGGAGAAGCTGTTGACGTCGGTGTAATTGGGCAGCTGCCGATAGAAATCGGTCGCCAGCGAGTTGGCAAAAGGCCTCTCGACGCTTCGCGCCAGGGCCCGCACCGGCGGGCCGTTAGGAAGGCTGGTCTCGAACATCGACACCGGCCCGGTGGTGCCCCGTGATTCCAGGTTGATGAGGCTGTCGACCATGTGGCTTAGCGGGTCGGCAAGGAAGGCCCGGGCGCCGATCAGTCCAACCTCCTCGCCTTCGTTGAACAGTAAGAGGATTGGCCGCTGCAGCGGCTCGTTCTTCAGGATCGACGCAATTTCCAACAGGGTTGCGACTCCAACCCCGTCGTCGGCGGCCCCCGGGCCGACGAACGAGCTGTCGTAATGGGCGTTGAGAAGGATTGCCTTGCCGCTCGTGGGGCCCAGAGCGACGATGACGTTTCGAACCCGCGCGCAACTCACACCACGGGTCTTGAAGATGGAGTTGCAGGCGAACTGGTCGCGAACGATTGCATTGAGGCCGATCGCCCGGATCTGCCCGACCAGCCGCGCCCTCACCGCATCGTCTCCGGCGGTGTCGGTCGGGTGCGGGCGCTCGTCGCCCAGGATCGCCGCCAGCCGCGCCTTGGCCCGCGCCGCATCGAACTGCCCCGCTTTTGCTTCGCTCCGGACCGGCGGCGGCTGGATCAGCAGCGCAGTGGCGGTGAGCCCCGCGAGAAGCGCGACAAGAAGCGCGCTGAGAAGCAATGTAGGACGCATCAATTCCCCCCCGACTTGTCCCCGGCCGTCAAGCCGCCATATCCACTTCAAGGCGCGGGTGCGATAGGCGCTCTTTTCCGCGCAAGGAGAGACACATGGGCTATCGCGTCGCCGTCGTTGGCGCCACCGGCAATGTCGGGCGGGAGATCCTCAACATCCTCGCCGAGCGCCAATTCCCGCTCGACGAGGTGGCGGCGATTGCGTCGGGCCGCTCGGCCGGCAGCGTGATAGACTTTGGCGACAGCGGCAAGGAGCTCAAGGTGATGAACCTCGAGCATTTCGACTTCACCGGCTGGGACATGGCTTTGTTCGCCGCGGGCTCCAAAGTGTCCGAAGCCTATGCGCTC
>JACDCV010000086.1:5354-8782 GCA_013817375.1 Sphingomonas sp. | reverse complement strand
TAAGCGCGGGCGAGATGCTCGACGGCCTGGGAATGGCGGAGACGACGCCCGGGCCGCTGATCATCGTCACCCAGTTCGTCGGCTTCCTCGGCGCCTTTCGCCAGGCAACCGGATTGCCGCCGATGCTTGCCGGCACGCTCGGCGCGATCCTGACGACCTGGGTAACCTTCGTGCCCTGTTTCCTGTGGATTTTCCTTGGAGCGCCGTTCATCGAAAAGCTTCGCGGCAATGCCGCAATCAGCGCCGCATTGGGAGCGATCACCGCCGCGGTCGTCGGAGTGATCCTGAACCTCGCGATCTGGTTCGCTCTCCACACGCTGTTCAGCCAGGTCGCCGACGTTCGCTATGGTCCGTTGAAGCTAAGCGTTCCGGACTGGGCCAGCGTCCAGATACCTGCGGTGGCGCTGACCGTTGCGGCACTCATCGCGGTGTTCCGGTTCAGGGCCGGGCCGATGCTTGTGATCCCCGCCTGTGCCGCGGCCGGAATTGCCTATTGGGCGATAGTGAGCGGGCGGCCCGGCTAAGGGGATAGCCGAACCGCCCGCTGGTGCCGCGCCACGGGGAGACGCGGGCTGGGGAGCTTTTCTCTCAGAAGTCGATGCCGGCGGCGATAGCTTCGAGCTTGCGTACCCGCTCCTTGAGGTCGGCGAGCTCGATCCGGTTGCCGGTCGGCGGAAGATGCCCGTCGGCGAGCGAGTGAGTGATCTCCATTCGCTTGAGCTCGAGCCAGGAGTTCCAGCCCTTCAGGCCGGTCCAGGCGGCGGTGGCCATCGCCACCAGCACAGCTGCGGCAACCATTCCGATCGATAGCGGGTCCATCACTTGTTCTCCCGAAGCGCTTCGATTTCGCGCGCCAGTTCGTCATTGGGTTTGGAAAGCTCGCTTTCGATCGCCATCAGCCGGCGGTCGATCGGGTCCAGCTCGGTGCGCATCGCGTGAACCGACGGCCGGACGTTCGAGGCCTGCTCCATCCGGTCGAACTCGCTCACTCGCTTGCCCGAATCGACGGCGCGCTTGCGCTGGATCGAGAAGTAGATTGCGAGCCCGACATAAAGGACGAGCGCGATTTCCCATTCGATGAGAATGGCCGCGGCGACGAAACCCACCCGAAGGAAGGTGGGGTCGATCCCGAACCGCTCACCGAGCGTGGAGCATACTCCGACCAGCTTCGCATCCTTGCGATTGAGTGAGTATCGGTACGTCTTGCGGGCCATCTGAGCCTCCCCTTCTCTACTGAATCTTCGCCGCAAGTGCGGCTTTGAGAGCCTCAAGCTCCACATCGACCTTCTCGGCAGCTTTAAGCTCGGCAATCTCTTCCTCGAGGCTCTTGGGACCGGTCAGCCCGAGCGCTTCGCAGCGCCCTTCGGCGAAGTCCGCGCGCCGTTCGAGGATTGCGAATTTGCTGAACGCCTCCTCGGTTCGGCTGCCGTGGAGCAGCTCGCTCGCCTTCGCCCGGCTGACCGCGCTCTCCAGCCGATGCTGAATCGCGTTCTGGCGGGTGCGCGCTTCGCGAAGCTTGCCCTGCAACCTGCCGATGTCGGCCTCATAAGCGCGGAGCACCTGCTCGATCTGGGCCATTTCGTCATTCAGTCCGTCGGCCATCTCGACCGCCTTCTGGCGCTCCAGGAGTGCCGCTCTAGCGAGATCCTCGCGGCCCTTGCTAAGTGCAAGCTCGGCCTTGTCGGTCCAATTCGCTTGGATGTCCTCCAGCCGCTTCATCGAACGCCGCATCTCCTTCATGTCGGCGATCGAGCGGGCCGCGGTTGCCCGGACTTCGACCAAAGTCTCTTCCATCTCCAGGATGATCATCCGGATCATCCGCGCCGGGTCTTCGGCCCGATCGAGGAGCTCGGTCATGTTCGCCGCGAAGATGTCCTTTGCGCGGCTAAACACCGGGCCGTTGAGCCAGCCGGCGATGGGGGCCAGCCGCGACTGCGGCGCTTGCGG
The DNA here is from genome assembly GCA_013817375.1 of Sphingomonas sp. Classification (GTDB taxonomy): domain Bacteria; phylum Pseudomonadota; class Alphaproteobacteria; order Sphingomonadales; family Sphingomonadaceae; genus Sphingomicrobium. The sequence goes on along the minus strand of JACDCV010000086.1, from coordinate 6,835 downwards.
CTCCCTCGCCAGAACCGGCGTTCGGACCGGGACCTTGGCTTCGATGATCTGGAGTTCAGACATTGATCGAGGACTGCGCCGGAGTGGCGTTGTGAGCCGGGACAACGGCGGAGCCGACTGCGACCGTGCTCATCACGATCGCGCCAATGGCTGCGACGAGGGTCCGTGTGATGGTCTGCTGACCGGGCATTTTCTAATCTCCCTTTTTTCGGCTGTGCGATTGTTGCTGGCCGATGAACAATGTTATTCAAGGGTCGTGCCAAACGCAGAAAACTGCCAAAAACATGGTGAGCCGCCTTGGATTGGTGCCGGAGTTGGGACAATTCGCCACCCGGCCTTGGGGAATTTTACCAACCCGGTGGCCGCAGCCTCGGGAACCTGCGCCGAGGGCCGCGATTTGATCGTGCAGGCAATTGGAAAGGCAGAAACATGCTTGGAAAAATCGCAGGCGCGCTGATCGGCCGCCGGATGGTCGGAAGGAACGAGGGCTTCAAGGGCGCCTTGATGGGCGCCGGAGTCGCGGCGCTGGCACGGCGCGGGCTCGGCCCGCTCGCTACCGTTGCGGCGGTCGGTTACGGAGCGAAGAAGCTCTGGGAGTGGCGCAACAGCCGCCGCTCACGCGCCTATCCGTCCGAAGCGACTCCGGCGCCGCCTTCGGGGCTCTGATCGTCTGAGGGCTTATCGTCGGGCGCGTCGATATAAGGCTCGACCTTGCCCTTCAGAGTGATCGTCATCGGATTGCCGTAGCGGTCGCGGCTTCGTCCGGCCGGAACCTTGATCCAGCCTTCCGAGATGCAATATTCCTGGACGTTGGTCTTTTCCTCGCCGTTGAAGCGAATCCCGATTCCCTTTTCGAGGATGTCACTGTCGAAATGCGGGCTCCGCGGGTCGAGCGAGAGCCTGTCGGGAAGCTGGATAGGGTCTTCGGCCATGTTTGCGCCCCTACGACGCGGCGGCGGCGCGGGTCAACGCACCGCCATTGTCGCGACGCCCCCGTCCGCCTTGACCATGAACACAGTCCCGTAATCCTGTTCGGTCAGCGGCGGCGGCGGAGTTCCGCCAAATCGCCCGACCAGGTCATGAACGGTGTTGCTGTGACCGACGACGAGAACCGGGCCAGGCGCCGCACTGACCGCCGCCGCCAGCAGTTCGGGAGAGCGCGGGTCGTAAGGCGTAACTGCGATTCCCAGGCGCTGGCCAAGCGGGGCGGCGGTTGCCATTGCCCTGCGCGTGCGCGTTGCGAAAATGGCCACGATGCCCTTGTCGGCAAGCATGGCGGCAAGCCGCCGAGCGCCCGCCTCCCCTTCCGCGCTAAGCGCCGGATCGTCACCACTCTGCTTTTGCATGTGCCGGACGACGAACACATGCCTGGTGGCGGCAAAAGCCGTTCCGCCAGGCGCCACTGGCGGCTGCGTGGCGCATGCACCGACGGCAAGCGCAAACACTAGAATCAGGCCGGACCAGCTTGCCATGTCTTGCTC
>JACDCV010000086.1:0-5344 GCA_013817375.1 Sphingomonas sp. | reverse complement strand
CTCCCACTGCGGCGAAGGCATTGCCGCTCGCTTCCGTCGCGATTAAGCGCCTGATCCACATGCGTGACAAGGAACAACCGAAAAGGCCGAACCGGCCGAAGCTTTCGCTTCACGTGCCGGAGCCCTCCTTCCGTCCAGGCGACACGCCGGACTTCTCGTCGCTGGAGATCCCCGACGCCGGCTCCGTGCCCAAGCCGGACCTTACCGCCTCCCCTGCGGAGACGGAACCGCTTGCCAAGACCCTCGTCCGAGTGCTCGACGACGACGGCAAGGCGGTCGGCCCCTGGGACCCGAAGCTCGATGCCGACACCCTTCGCAAGATCTTGCGCGACATGGTTCTGGTTCGGATCTTCGACGATCGGATGTACCGCGCGCAAAGGCAGGGCAAAACCAGCTTCTACATGAAGTGCACCGGCGAGGAGGCGATCGCGATCACCACCGCCGCCGCGCTCGACCGCGACGACATGAACTTCCCGACCTATCGCCAGCAGGGCCTGCTCATCGCCCGCGGCTATCCACTGGTCGAAATGATGTGCCAGATTTATTCCAACAAGGGCGACAAGCTGCAAGGCCGCCAGCTTCCGATCATGTATTCGGACAAGGCCCACGGCTTCTTCACCATCTCGGGCAACCTCGGCACCCAATTCCCGCAAGCGGTCGGCTGGGCAATGGCCAGCGCAATCAAGGGTGACAGCCGGATCGCGGTCGGCTGGATCGGCGACGGGGCGACCGCGGAAGGCGATTTCCATGCAGGCATGACTTTCGCATCCGTCTACAATGCGCCAGCGGTCCTGTGCGTCGTCAACAATCAGTGGGCGATCTCGAGCTTCTCCGGAATCGCCGGGGCGGAGAAGGCGACTTTTGCGCAGCGCGCGACCGGCTATGGGATCCCGGGGCTCCGGGTCGATGGCAATGACGTGCTTGCGGTCTATTCGGCAGTCCGCTGGGCAGCCGACCGCGCCCGCTCCAACCTCGGCGCCACGCTCATCGAGTTCTTCACCTATCGCGCCGAGGGTCATTCGACCTCCGATGACCCGTCCGGCTATCGTCCCGCCAGCGAAGCCAAAGCGTGGCCCCTCGGCGACCCGATCGAGCGCTTGAAAGCGCATTTGATCGCGCTGGGCGAGTGGGACGACGAGCGGCACGAGGCGGTTCGCGCCGAATGCGATGCCCAGGTACGATCGGCGCAGAAGGAGGCCGAGAAGCTCGGAATCCTTCCCGAGCAGGGCAGGGACAATGTCGAAAGCATGTTCGACGACGTTTATGCCGAGGTCCCGTGGAACCTCGCCGAGCAGCGCGACCAGGCCGTCGCGGAGGGCCGCGACTGATGCCGGTGATGAACATGATCCAGGCGCTCAACAGCGCCCACCGCGTGGCGATGGAGCGCGACCCCGACGTCGTCGTCTATGGCGAGGATACTGGCTATTTCGGCGGCGTCTTCCGGGTCACCGAGGGCCTTCAGAAGCAGTTCGGCAAGGAGCGCTCGTTCGACGCTCCGATCAACGAGGGCGGGATCGTCGCGACGGCGGTGGGAATGGCCGCTTACGGCCTCAAGCCGGTCATCGAAATCCAGTTCGCCGATTACATTTACCCCGGCTACGACCAGATCGTCAGCGAAGTTGCCAAGATCCGCTATCGAACGGCCGGCGAATGGTCGATGCCGATGGTGATCCGCTCGCCTTATGGCGGCGGCATCTTCGGCGGCCAGACCCACAGCCAATCGCCCGAATCCCTGTTCACCCATATCGCGGGGTTGAAGACGGTGATCCCGTCGACCCCGCACGATGCCAAGGGCCTCCTCATCGCCGCCATCGAGGATCCCGACCCGGTGATCTTCTTCGAGCCCAAGCGAATCTACAACGGCCCGTTCGACGGCCATCACGACAAGCCCGTGAAACCCTGGTCGAAGCACCCGGCGAGCGAAGTCCCGGAAGGCCATTACACCGTTCCCATCGGCAAGGCCGCGGTCGTTCGCGAAGGCAATGCGCTGACCGTGCTGGCTTACGGAACGATGGTCCATGTCGCTTTGGCCGCGGTCGAGGAGCGCGGAATCGACGCCGAGGTGATCGACTTGAGGACACTCGTCCCGCTCGACATCGAGGCCATTGAGCAATCGGTCAAGAAGACCGGCCGCTGCCTCGTCGTTCACGAAGCGCCGCGCACGTCCGGGTTCGGCGCCGAGCTGGTGACCCTGGTCCAGGAGCGCTGCTTCTACCACCTCGAAGCGCCGGTGGAGCGAGTGACCGGTTGGGACACGCCCTACCCGCACGCATATGAATGGGCCTATTTCCCGGGGCCGAAGCGGATGAAGACAGCACTCGAAAAGGTGATGGCGGACTGATGGCCCAATATAAGTTCAAGCTGCCCGACATCGGCGAAGGCATTGCCGAGGCCGAGATCGTCGCCTGGCACATCAAAATCGGCGACCGGGTCGAGGAAGACCAGCAGCTCGCCGACATGATGACCGACAAGGCAACTGTCGAAATGGAATCGCCGGTCGCCGGCAAGGTCGTCGAGCTTGCCGGAGAGGTCGGCGACCTGATTCCGATCGGATCGGTTCTCGTGGTGATCGAGACAGAGGGCGAAGCTGCGGCCGCAGGCGATGCGTCCGAGAGCAAGACCGAGCGGCCGCTCGGAGACGGTGCCGCTGTGCCGACGAAGGCGCAGGAAGAGGAAATCCCGTTAACTGCTGTCGAGGAGTCACCTCCCCTCCCGCGCGCGGGAGGGGATAACAGGGGTGGGTCTGCAGCGACCGAGCCCGCCCCACCCCCGCCCCCTCCCGCAAGCGGGAAGGGAGAAAAGATCCTCGCCTCTCCAGCCGTGCGCGCCCGCGCCCGCGACCTCGGGATCGACCTTGGAGAGGTGAAGGCGAAGGAGGCGCGGATCCGCCACTCCGACCTCGACTCATTCATCATGTACCAGGGCGGAAGCGTCTCGAGCCGCCCAAGCGGGCCGGCTCGCCAGGACGAGACCATCAAGATCGTCGGGCTTCGCCGCAAGATCGCCGAGAATATGGCCGAGGCGAACCGCCGCATTCCGCATTTCACGATTGTCGAGGAATTCGACGTCACCGCGCTCGAGGAAACCCGGGCGATGATGAACCGCGACCGCGGCGACAAACCCAAGCTCACTCTGCTTCCGTTCCTCGTCACCGCGATGGCCAAGGCGCTTGCCGACTGGCCGATGCTCAATGCGACCTTCGATGACGAGGCGATGACAGTGATCCGTCACGGCTCGGTCGATATGGGAATCGCGACCCAGACCCAGAACGGGTTGATGGTCCCCGTCGTCCGCGGCGCCGAGCGGATGAGCGTATGGCAGCTGGCGTCAGAGATCGCGCGCCTGTCGGATGCGGCGCGGACCAACAAAGCGACCCGTGACGAGCTTACCGGTCCAACCTTCACCATCTCGAGCCTCGGCCCGATGGGCGGGGTCGCCTCGACACCGGTGATCAACCCGCCCCAGGTCGCGATCGTCGCCGTCAACAAGATCGAAGAGAAACTGGTGCCCATCGATGACGAGATCGAGGTCCGAAAGCGGATGAACCTGTCGCTGTCGTGCGATCACCGGGTCGTCGATGGCTGGGACGCGGCGAGCTTCCTTCAAGACATGAAACCGCTGATCGAAAACCCGCTGCGCCTGCTCAGCTAGGCTGCCAGCCGAACCGTCTCGCCCAGCGCCGCGCGAACTGCGCTTTCCTTCTGCTCAGCGCCCAGGTTGAGACCGTCGGCGGCGACAAACTCGGGATCGATCCCAATGAAGTTGAAGGTGCCGCGAAGGTAGGTTTCGAGATGCTCGAGGGGCGCTGCCCCCGAACCGGCGTCGTAGATCCCGCCGCGGGCGAGCGCCACGATCACTCGCTTGTCCTTTACCAGTCCCTCGGGCCCGTCGGCGGTATAGCGGAAGGTCGTTCCCGACACGAGAATTCGGTCGAGCCACGCCTTGAGCTGGCTTGGCAAAGTGAAATTGTACATTGGCGCGCCGATCACCACCGTGTCGGCGGCGAGGAATTCGTCGAGCACCGCTGTGTCGGCGAACGATTCGAGCGTCAGGTGCGCAAGCGGCTGTTCGACCAGGTCGCGGCGGATCAGTTGCGCGGCGGGGGTCTCGCGCCGGAGCCGTTCGACGATCGCGCTGGAAATGGTGCGGCTGACGCTCGCGTCGCCGGTGATGCTGCTGTCGATATGCAGGATAGTCACTATTGCCTTCTTAGTATCTATTTGTTACCTAGGCACCCTAAATAACCACGTGCAAGCAGCCGGCAAGAACGCACTTTGTTGTGGCAGACGCACAAATTTGTGAGAGGGGAACATGGAAGTGACTGGAGCAAGGCCATGAAGGACCCGACCAGTCCGGTGTGCCGGACGATCAGCGGATTGCTTCAGCGGATCGGAGACAAGTGGACGGTGCTCGTCGTCACCACCCTCGCCCGCGGCGGCAAGCGCTTCAACGAGCTTCGGCGGGAGATCCCGAGTGTGTCGCAAAGGATGCTGACCCTCACCCTTCGCAACCTGGAGCGCAACGGGATCGTCAGCCGCGCAGTCACGCCCTCGATTCCGCCGCGGGTCGATTATGCGCTTACGCCGCTCGGCCGTTCGCTGGTGAAGCCCCTGGCCGCGCTCGAGCGCTGGGCGCTTGAGCATGTCGAGGACATCAATCAGGCCCAGTCGAAGTTCGACTTCGAGCGCGAGAGCCAGGCCGCGTGACGCAGACTGGCGGCGCGGTAGCACAGCTGCTCGACCGGGCAGACGCTTATGCAAATGGAGGCGATGCCAAAGCGGCGATGAGCTTCTATCAGGCGGCGCTTCAGGGCGCCCAGACGTTGGGATCGGTTGACGGCTCCACGCTCGACCGGCTTCGCTCCGCACAGGCGTTCATCCAGGCCCGCGCCCAGGAGTTTCAGCGCGCGCTCGACGCAGCGGTTTCCAACGCCGCTCCCTCGACCCCGGATGCGGCGCTTCGGCTGGACCATTCGATCGCAATGCTGAAGGGCGAACGGCAGATCTTCGTCCAGCAGCCTTCGGTCTTTTATTATCCCTACCTTCCGCAGCGGCAGTTCTACGAGCGCGAGGAGTTCGACTGGGTGGTCGAGCTTGAATCCGAGACTCCCGCGATCCGCGATGAGCTGCTTGGCCTGGTGAACGACGGCGCGGATTTCCGCCCCTATATCGAGAACGAGCCCGACCGCCCGCACCGCGACTTCCACGGATTGAACGAGGACCGAAGCTGGACCGCCCTTTATTTGTGGCGGAATGCCGAAATGGTCGAGGCCAATGCGAAGCGCTGCCCGCGCACGATGGCCGCACTGGACAAAGTCCCGCTGAGCAATATCGGATCGCAGACT
>JACDCV010000085.1 GCA_013817375.1 Sphingomonas sp. | reverse complement strand
ATCGACGCCGCAAGCCGCTGGGCGGGCGTGGCGATCGTCGATTCGCATAGCCTCGGATCGACGGCGGCGATGCTTGGCGACTGGGACCTTCAATCGACATTGCTCAGGCGAAGCCTTCAGTCGGGCGCACGAACGGTCGCGCTCGACCCGGAAGCGGGAGAGCCGCTGCTGGCAGAAACATCCGCCGACCTGGAGGCATTGGAACGGCAGCTGATTGCAGCCTCGCGCGGAGCGAGGAGCGACTGGGCGAGCCGCTACATACTTCCGCTTCTCGAGGAATTCGGGACCGAAAAGCTGATTGAAACCTCAGTCCGGCCGCAATCGCTCGTTCAACTGGCGCTCCTGCTCACTGCCGCCGGTGCGGTCGCTTTTGCGTCAGGCTGGCTTGTGACCGGGCTTGTGTTGCTCGTCCTGTCGACTCCGCTCGACCTCATTGCCCGAAGGCTCGCGGCGCTCCGCTTGAAGCCGCTTCGCGCGCGCTCGCTGACCAGGCGGCTGCTGTGGCCGGCGGCCGGCGTGGCGCTCATCGCCCTTGGCTGGTGGCAGGCAAGCCATGGCTCCGGCTGGGGCGCCTTGTTCGCTGCCATTACCGCAGCCGCGCTTGCCGAGGCATCGCGGGTCGAGCGCGGCAAGCTCGATCTCCCCGGCGGCCATTGGCTGCTGTCGAGGCGAAACGCGATCCTCGCTGCGATCCCCTTCGCCTTTGCAGGGGCCTGGACCGCCTACATCGTCGCACTGGCCCTCTACGCCGGGGCGAGCTTCTTCCTCGCCCAGCACGTGAACCACAGGCTCGCAATCGAGTTGACCCCGCGTTAACTCCAAATCGGGTAAACGGAGCCGATGGTGCCTGTCGAATGGCCGATCGCAGCCCCCGCTAATGACGGTGGGGCCGTTCCCCCGCGCGTAGCGGGCAGCGGCCGCTTGCCTACCGCACGAGTCGATTTCTTCCTCGATCCCCGGGCTCGGCTGACCGAGCAGGAACGCTCGCTGATGACGGCGATGCTTTTTGATCTGGTCGCCATGGTCGAAGACGAGTTTACGTCTTTGCTCGGCGATCTGGAGCCCGCCAACGACGAGGGCGAGGCGCTGGCCGATCGCTTGTGGGCGGCAGGTCTGCTCGACATCGCCGACCTCATCCGAATGCTCCTCCACCGTGCCGAAGAGGAAAAGGTCGCCGCCGGAATCCGCGCCGGCCGGCTCGCGGGGAAGATGCGGCTGCTCCAGTCGCTGGTCAGCGACTCCGATCCCGGCGTTTCGGCCGCCGCAATGGCGTTGATCCTCGCCCGAGCCCGCCGCCGCGACCGGTTCGACGGCCCGCGGGTGATATTCGACGATCTCGGCGCGGAAACCGCGGTCGCTCTGGTCAGCGCTACTGCGGCCGCGCTTCGCTCCGGCCTGTCGAGGCGCCTCGACGAGGCGGAGGCCGACGAGCGCCTGTCGGCCGCGGCCCAGGCGCTTCTGTCGCGCCACGACGAAGGCAAACGCTTGGGAGCGAAACTGTTCGATCTGGTTCACTCGCTCGAGCGTTCGGGGAAGCTCGACGACACGTTGCTTCGCTCCGCGCTCGCTGAGGGGGAAATCGCGCTTCTTGCAGAAGCGTTTGCGCGCCGCGGCGGGATCGATTTCGACTGCGCCTGGGATCTTCTTACCGGCGGCGGCGACAAGCTTGCGCTGCTGCTGCGGCTTGCCGGCCTTCCGCGCGATCTGGCCGGTGAAGTGATGGCCGCTTGCGCCGACCTCGTCGGAAGCGATGCCGAGAGCGAAATCCAGGCCTTTGACTCGCTCGGCGACGAGGAGGTCGAGAGCCGCCGCAAGTGGCTTCGGCTTAGCCCCGCGTATCGCGATGCAATCGGCGCACTGGGGCCGCGAAATGGCTAGCGCACCCTCGGATCCGACCCCAGTCCTCGGCCGGGTCGATGGCCATGGCCGCCTCATCGCCGCCGACAGCGAGCTCGAGCGGCTTCAGGTCGAGGCCGGTTCGCGGATCGGCGCTTCGCTCGCTCTACCGCAGCTCGCCGCAGTCGTCCGGATCGCCCAGCGCCTCGGTATCCCGGTTTCGCGCCGGGTCCTCGCTGCGGGGAGAGATCAGGATATCGACATGTGGGTCCGCGCATTGCCGCAAGGCGACGAGGTCGCGATCAGCATCGAGCAATGGAGCGGTACCCCGGCATCGCATTCCCGGCTGGCCGCGATCGCCGCTGTCGAGCACGAGAAGCTGGATTCGACGCCTTTCGCCTGGTCGGTAGACGAGCAGCTTCGCCTGGTCACCATCGCCCCGCGGCTTGCCGAGCGACTTTCGCTCGACCCCGCCGGAGTCGCGGGCCAGCCCCTGACGAAGCTTTTCAGGCTCGGCGAAGACAAGCAGGGCGGGATGCCTTTACTCGCCGCTCTGGCGTCCAGGAGCAGCTTTTCGGGCCAGCCGGTCATCGCTCGCGAAGGCGGCGAGGAGTTCGTCCTGGGCGGAGAAGCCGCGCTCGGACCGGACGGTGCCTTTGCCGGGTTCGAAGGATCGGCTCGACCAGCTGGCTCTCCTCGCCTCGCTCTCGACGACCTGCCGCTCGTAGATACTGCTCTTCACACTGCGCTTCGCTCGCCGCTCGACAGCATCGTTCGCTCGGCCGAGGGAATGGTGGATCGAACCGGGGCTCCGGTGAGCAATGAATATGCCGCTTACGCCGCCGACATAGCGACCGCGGCCCGGCACCTGCTGTCGGTCGTTCGCTCGCTTGGCGGGCAGGGTCCGGCTGCGGGCGACGAGGAGGTCGACCTTGCCGAGCTGACCAAGGAGGCGTCCGCACTGGTCGAATCGGCGGCGATGGAGAAGGGAATCGCGATCGCCGTCGAGCAGGTCGACCGTTTCCCGGCGCGCGGGGAATCGCGAAGCGTCATCCAGATCCTGGTCAACCTGATCGGCAATGCGGTTCGCTACACAAAAGGGAGCACCGCGGTGACGGTGTCGTTCGAACGCTCGGGCGGCCTCGCGCTTCTCCATGTCGCCGACGAGGGTCCTGGAATCGCGATTGCCGACCAGCAGCGAATTTTCGAGCCGTTCGAGCAGGGGGGAAGCGGCAGCGAGGGGAGCGGCCTTGGCCTTGCGATTTCCAGGCGCCTTGCAAGGGCGATGGGCGGGGATGTCGAGCTTTCAAGCACGCCCGGCCAGGGCGCCCGATTCACGTTGAGCCTGCCAGCCGCCTAGCGCTTGTCGACCGCCAAATAGTCGCGCTGCGTCGCGCCGACGTAGAGCTGGCGCGGACGTCCGATTTTCTGCTCGGGGTCGGAGATCATCTCGTTCCACTGGGCGACCCAGCCCACGGTTCTCGCCAGAGCGAACAAGGCCGTGAACATATCGGTCGGGAAGCCGATCGCGTTGAGGATCACGCCCGAATAGAAATCGACGTTCGGGTAGAGCTTCTTCTCGATGAAATAATCGTCGCTAAGCGCGATCTGCTCGAGCTCCTTGGCGGTGTCGAGCACCGGATCGGAGATGTTGAGCTCCTTCAGGACCTCCTCGGCCGTCGTCTTCATCACCCGGGCGCGGGGGTCGAAATTCTTGTAGACCCTGTGGCCAAAGCCCATCAGCCGGAACGGGTCGTCCTTGTCCTTGGCCCGAGCGATATATTCGGGGATGTTCTCGGGCCGCCCGATCTCGCGGAGCATGTTGAGCGCAGCTTCATTGGCTCCCCCGTGAGCAGGCCCCCACAGGCAGGCGATTCCAGCAGCAATACAGGCGAACGGGTTGGCACCCGACGAACCGGCGAGCCGGACCGTGGAGGTCGATGCGTTCTGCTCATGGTCGGCGTGGAGGATGAAAATCCGCCGCATCGCATTTTCGATGACCGGATTGACCTCATAGGGCTCGGCCGGGACGCCGAACGTCATCCGAAGAAAGTTTCCCGTGTAACTCAGCGAGTTGTCGGGAAACATGAAAGGCTGGCCGATCGAATATTTGAACGCCATCGCCGCAATGGTCGGCATTTTGGCGATCAGCCGATGCGACGCGATCATCCTTTGCTCAGGGTCAGTGATGTCGGTGCTGTCGTGATAGAATGCCGAAAGTGCCCCGACGACCCCGCACATGATGGCCATCGGATGAGCATCGCGCCTGAAGCCGCGGTAGAAAGTCATCAGCTGCTCATGAAGCATTGTATGGCGGGAGATGGTGTAGGTGAAGGTCTCCAGCTCCTGGCCCGCCGGAAGCTCGCCGTGGAGAAGCAGATAGGCGACTTCCATGAAGGTCGAATGCTCGGCTAGCTGGTCGATCGGATAGCCTCGGTGGAGGAGCACGCCCTGCTCGCCGTCGATATAGGTGATCGCGCTCTGGCAGCTCGCCGTCGAAGTGAAACCGGGGTCGTAGGTGAACATGCTGGTCTTCGCGTAAAGCTTGCGGATATCGACGACGTCGGGACCGACCGACCCCTCGAGCAGATCGAACTCGAAGTCTCCCTTTTTGCTGTTGAGGGTAACGGCATCGGTCATTCGCTCGGCTCCAGTAGCTGATCTTGTAATCGCTCGAGGGTTTCGCACTGCCCGAGGAGGGCGAGCACGTCAAAAATTCCGGGGCTGGTGGTCCGCCCGGTCAGCGCCGCGCGAAGCGGCTGCGCCAGCTTTCCAAGCTTCACCTCCTGCCCCTCCGCGACCTGGCGGATGCACTGCTCCAGCGCCTCCTGGTCCCACGCCTCCAGCTTGGCCAGCGAATCCCGGGCAGCTTTCAGAAGTGGCTGGGCCTCGGGGGTCAGCAACGCCTTTGCAGACGGGTCGATGTCGAGCGGGCGCTCGTCGAACAGGAATTGCGCACCGCCGGCGAGCTGCTGAAGAGTCTGTGCTCTTGCCTTGAGCTCGGGCATCGCCCGGGCGAGAAGCGCTTTTTGCTCGTCCTCCAGTCCCATCGTCGAAGCGACCAGAGCGGCGAGCCGATCGTCATCCGCCTCGCGGATATAATGACCGTTAAGGTTCTCGAGTTTCTTGAAATCGAACCTGGATGGGGACTTTCCGACATGATCGAGGCCAAACCACTCGACCGCCTTCTCGCGGCTGATGATCTCGTCGTCGCCATGGCCCCAGCCGAGCCGGAGCAGATAGTTGAACACGGCTTCGGGGAGCATCCCGAGCTCGTCCCGATAGGAATCCACGCCAAGCGCTCCGTGGCGCTTGCTGAGCTTGGCACCGTCGGACCCGTGGATCAGCGGGACATGTGCATAGATGGGTTCCGGCCAGCCCATCGCGCGGACGATCGCAAGCTGCCGGAATGCATTGTTGAGGTGGTCGTCCCCCCTGATCACGTGGGTGATGCCCATGTCGTGATCGTCGACGACGACGGCCAGCATGTAAGTCGGGCTTCCGTCGGAGCGAAGAAGAACGAAATCGTCTATCTCGCTATTTTGCACCGCGACCCGGCCCTGGACCTTGTCCTCGATGACGGTTTCGCCGTCCTGCGGGGCCTTCAGCCTCACCACGAACGGATCGGCTTGCGGCCCGTCAGTGCGATCGCGCCACGGGCTTCGGGTGCGGAACGGCCGCCGCTCGGCCTTCGCCTTCTCGCGCTCAGCCGCCAGCTCCTCCTGGCTCATCCAGCATCGATAGGCGTGCCCGCGCTCGAGCAGCCGGTGGGCGACCTCCGAGTGGCGCGCCCAGAATTGCGACTGATAATATTCGTGCCCGTCCCAATCGAGGCCGAGCCAGCGCATTCCGTCCAGAATGGCGTCGATTGCCTCGCCGGTCGAGCGCGCCTTGTCCGTATCCTCGATCCGAAGCAGGAACTTGCCGCCGTGGTGGCGAGCGAACAGCCAGTTGAACAGCGCCGTCCGGGCGCCGCCGATGTGAAGGAAGCCGGTGGGGGAGGGCGCAAAGCGGGTAACGACGCTCGCATCCCGTGGCGACTGATCGCTGGTCAATGTTTCTCCGCTTGCGCTGAAGCGCGCTTTGCTCTTGGTTCGGTTCTGCAATGCAATGGACGAGCGCCCCTAACATAGGGGAAGCGCCTCTTCCACAGCGTGCTCGGAGCTATTGGAAGACGCGGATTTCCGCGCTTCACGAGGAAGTGGAACGCTTCCTCGAGGCGGAGCGTGCCCAGCTTCCGCTGTGGGCGGTGGTCGGTCTGGGCGCCGGAATCGCCTCCTGGTTCATCCTCGACGGGCCTACGCAATGGCTGGCATTCCTCGCCTTCACCAGCGGCGCTGCGATCGCCGGGTTCATGGCCCGGGGAGGGCGGGCAGAGCGTGCCGCCGGGTGGTTCGCGCTCACGCTCACGCTCGGCTGCGCTCTAGTGTGGGCGCGATCGGAACGGGTTGCGGCGCCGCGCCTCGACCGGCCGGTGATCACCAGCTTCGAGGCGAGGGTCGAGCGAGCGGAGCCGCTCGTCGCCAAGGGTGACATCAGGCTCACGCTTGCACCCGCGGATCCCGATCTTCCGCCCAGGGTCCGGGTTTCCTTGCCCGCAAAGACCGCTCCGGATGGCCTCGCCGCGGGCGCCCGCATCCGACTCAAGGCACGGCTGACCGCGCCGCCGCCGATGGCGCTGCCCGGAAGCTATGATTTCGCCCGCGACAGCTGGTTCAGGGGGATCGGCGGGGTGGGCCGGGCGCTTGGGACCGTCGAGGTGCTTTCGGCCGGGCACGCCGCCGGGCTCGATTCGGTCCGCGGGCGGCTCGGCCGGCACATTCGCGAGCGGCTCCCGGGCTCCAGCGGGACCATCGCCACCGCCCTTGCCACCGGCGACAAGAATGCGGTCAGCGCCGAGGATGCCGACGCAATGCGGCGAAGCGGGCTTGCACATCTGCTCGCCGTCAGCGGCCTTCATATCGGGGCAGTGGTCGGAGCGACGATGCTTCTGGCCCTCAAGCTGCTTGCGCTAAGCGAGAGGGCGGCGCTCCGGCTCAACCTCATCATGGTCGCCGCCGGCGCCGGCGCGCTGACCGGAATCGCTTACACTTTGCTCACGGGAATGCAGGTTCCCACGGTAAGGAGCTGCATCGCCGCACTGCTGGTCCTCGCCGGCATCGCGCTCGGACGCGAAGCGATCAGCCTCAGGCTGATCGCAGTCGGGGCGCTGGTCGTGCTTCTGGTCAGGCCGGAACTGCTGACCGGCGCCAGTTTCCAGTTCAGCTTCGCCGCGGTCACCGCGATCGTCGCGCTCCACACGACCCAGTGGGCGAGGCGGGTCTTCCACCGCCGCGACGACGGGCTGTTGCGCGGCTTCGGACGGGCAGTCCTTGCGTTGCTGGCAACCGGAATTGCGGTCGAGATCGCGCTTATCCCGTTCGCCCTCTACCATTTCCACAAGGCCGGCCTGTACAGCGTCGCCGCCAATCTGATCGCGATGCCGCTGACGACCTTCGTGGTGATGCCGCTCGAAGCCGGCGCGCTATTCCTCGACCTTGCCGGTCTTGGTGCACCGATCTGGTATCTGGCCGGCGTCGCAATCGACGTCCTGCTGTGGATCGCCCACACGGTCGGCTATTCGAAAGGCGCGGTCGCGATGATTGCGTCAATGCCCCGCTGGGCCTTCGCCCTGATCGTCTGCGGAGGATTGTGGCTGTGCCTGTGGAACGGCCGCGCCCGATTTTTGGGGGTGCTTCCATTCGTAATCGGCGCTGCCGGCGCAGCTTCGGCTCCGGTCCCGGATCTTCTGGTCACCGGCGACGGGCGGCACCTGGCGATCGTCTCGGAAGATGGCACGCCGGTCCTCCTTCGCAGCCGGAGCGGCAGCTTCGTTCGCGACCTGCTCACGGAAAACAGCGGTTTCGACGGCGACCCCAAGGCGCTCGACTCGGCCCCGCTCGCTTCCTGCTCGCGCGATTCTTGCGTCGCCGACATCGAACGTGGGACGCGTTCGTGGAGGCTGCTTTCGACCCGCTCCTCGACCCGGATCGACTGGGCTCCACTGGTCGCCGCCTGCGCCGAGGCGGACATCGTCGTTTCCGACCGCTGGCTTCCGCGGGCGTGCATTCCAAAGTGGCTCAAGCTCGACCGCCGTTCGCTCGGGAGCACCGGCGGAGTCGCAATCTATCTGAGCCGACAACCGCGGGTGAAGACGGTAGCCGAGCGGGTCGGCCGTCACCCGTGGGCGGCTTCGCCCCCTGCCGAGCGGCGCTCTAGCGCTCGCTCCACACCGCGAGCTCGCTTCCCGAAGGATCGATGAAGTGGAACCGGCGGCCGCCGGGGAAGGCGAAGATCGGCCTGGCGACGATTCCACCGGCCTTGGTCACCGAATCAAACGCGGCTTCCAAGTCGTCGACCCGAACGACCGGCAGCGGCGCCGAGAGCGAATCGGCCTGCTGGCCGTTAAGGCCGACGTCGACGTCCCCGGTCGTCATCGCCGAATAATCGGGGCCGAAATCGGTGAACGACCAGCCAAACGCCTTTGAATAGAAAGCGCGGGTCAACTCGTGCGCTGTGGCGCTCGGAAGCTCGATATAGTCGATCCGTGGCATTGTGTTTTCCTCTCAGCCGTTCGTCCCGAGCGAAGTCGAGGGACGAACGGAGAATAATGATCTGCAGCTCAGGGCCTCAATACCTGCGGATCAGACCGCTCAGGCGGCCCTGGATCTGCACCCTGCTCTCGTCATAGCGCTGCGGCTCGTAGCTGGAGTTCGCCGGGTCGAGCCGGACCATCCGTCCCTCGCGGCGATAGGTCTTCAGGGTCGCTTCTGTCTCGTCGACCAAAGCGACCACAATCTCGCCGTCACGGGCGGTATCGACCTTTCGAATGAGCGCGAAGTCGCCGTCGAGAATGCCTTCCTCGATCATCGAGTCGCCCGAAACTTCGAGCGCGTAATGCTCGCCCGGC
>JACDCV010000084.1 GCA_013817375.1 Sphingomonas sp. | reverse complement strand
CCCGGGGTCGTTCGATCTTGCTCTGGCGATCGGCACCCTCGACACGATCGACGACCTCCCGGGCGCGCTCCTGCGGCTGCGGTTCCTGCTGCGTTCGGATTCGCTGCTTATCGGAGCGATAAGCGGCGGCGAGACCCTGCAGCGACTTCGCCAGGCAATGCGTGCGGCGGATGTTGCAAGCGGAGCTGCCTCGCCGCACGTTCACCCGCGGATCGAGCCAGCGGCGCTCGCTCATCTGCTGTCCGCGGCGGGATTTGAGGGACCGGTCGTCGATGTCGAGCGAGTGCGGGTCTCGTACCGCAACCTTCACAAGCTGGTCGGCGATCTTCGCGGGATGGGCGCGACCAACATCCTCAGCGCCCGCTCGCGAAGTCCGCTAACCCGCGCCGCGCTTGCGGCTGCCGAAGCGGATTTCGAAAGCTCGGCAGGCCAATCGCGAACCACCGAGCTTTTCGAGATTCTTCATTTCGCGGGCTGGACGCCCGAAACGGAACAGGGATGAGGAAGCGTTAACCGCACCCGTCCCAACACTTGTTAACTTTGGTCAGTTACTTCCGCCATTGTGGACGTGGACCAGAGGAGGGTGGCGTGAGCGCTGTCCGGCGGAACTTGCGCGGGCTGCTCGCCGACGAACGGGGAGCAACCGCGATCGAATATGGGCTGATCTGTGCCCTGATCGCGATCGCGATGATGGGCGGATTGTCAACTCTTGGCGGCGGTGCCGGCGGCATGTGGACCAATCTTGCCAGCACTGCGCAGGAGAAGATGTAGCTTCGGTCAGCTTCGGCGGTCGCCGTAGACGACCAGCTTGACCTTCTGCCCCGGCGCCAGCCGGGCGTTGGACGCGAGCCCGTTAAGCGTCAAAAAGCGGTCGAGCTTGAAATCACGATAGGCCATCCTGTTGGCGAGGGTCTGGACGCTGTCGCGCGGGCCGACCGTCACCACATCGATGATTCTTGGCCGGATCGCCGCCGCTTCAGCTTCGCTGATCTTGCGGATCGAGTTCACCATCGGGGCGAACGGCCCCATCCCCGACCCGCCAGGGGTCAGCATGACGAAATGATAGACGGTGCCGGGCGCCCATTGATAAGCGACGACGCTGACGTCCAGCACTCCCGACGAGGTATTGGCGCGGGTGACCGTATAGGCGGCCGGTACGCCGTTTATGACCGTTCGCTGCGGCGGCGGCGCTGGCAGCTGGCGGTCGCCGGAAAGCTCGCGCAAGGCCGCATAGACGTAATTTTCGAGGCTTCCGTTATAGCGGCCGCCGCCGAACTGCGCCTTTGCTCCGGATCCGGCGATGCTGACGGCACTGGTGCCGTTCTGCATCAGAAAGCCGGTCGGCACGGCGAAATAGATGCGCAGGTCCGGGTGAGTGAATGTGCGGCCGTCGATCACCCCTTGCTCCGGATCGTCGTCGACATAGGTGCCATCGAGCCGGCTGAGATATTCGTCGCGGTTGCGAGTGCCGGCGCCGAGCCGACCGGTCGCCCGGGCTTCGGCGGCGGCTCGCTGGGCGCGATTTTCGCTCAATGGGTGGGTGCTCGCCCATTCCGGAGTCTGGCGATTGTCGCGCCCGTGGACCCGTGACTGCAGGGCAGAGTTGCGGGCCAAAGCGGCGAGAATTCCGGCGCCGCCAGCTGGATCGTATCCGGAGCCGATCAGGTAGCGAAGCCCGAGCGTGTCGGCCTGATATTCCTGGTCGCGCGAGAAGCTCAGGACCCTGAGCCTGGCGTCGCGTTCCGACATCTGGCCGATCATGCTTCCAAAACCGCCGCCAACGACGCTTCCGAAGATAGCGCCCAACACCCCGCCGATGGTCTGGCGCCGGGCGGCCGCTTCGCGTGCCTGCGCGTGGCCGGCGGCGACATGGCCGACTTCGTGGGCAAGGGCGAAAGCCAGCTCCGACTCATCGTTGAGAAGGGTCATCAGCTGCCTAGTGACGTAAATGTAACCGCCCGGAACGGCGAAGGCGTTTTCGACCGCGGCATTGAGCAGGGTGAACCGGTATGCGGCTGGCGGAAGCCCCGATTGCGAAGCGACCCGCTGTCCGACAGCGCTTACATAGGCTCCGCGCTGGCCGGTGTCGGCGCCGCCATATTCCTGAAGCAGCTGCGGGTGTTCGCGCTGCGCTTCGGCAACGCGGCGCGGATCGAGCGTCCGTTGCGCATATTGGGCGGTGACGGCTGTCGACGACAGCGCCAGCGCGCACACAGAAACCAGGAACAGGAGTTTACGCATCATCATCTCGCTTTCGCTGGGAAAGGTAGGATGTGCTTTTGAACGACAGATGACTGAGCTCAGTTCCTGGGCCGCTTTCAGCCAACCGCGAGGAACTTTGCCCTTCGCTGCTGAAGCAATTGTTCCGGCTTCATCGCCGAGCAGCCGTCAAGCTCTTCGATGATCGCCGACTTGAGAATGGCGGTCGCTCCGTCGTGGTGCCGGTGGGCTCCGCCGACCGGCTCGGGGACTATGCGATCGACCACCCCGAGCGCCTGCAGGTCAGTGGCGGTAATTCGCATCGCCTCCGCAGCGTCGGCGGCCTTGTCGGGGGTCCGCCACAGGATTGATGCGCAGCCTTCGGGCGAAATGACCGAATAGACCGCATGTTCGAACATCAGCACGCGGTTTGCGGTGGCGATTGCAATTGCTCCGCCCGATCCCCCCTCTCCGACGATCGCGGCGATCAGCGGAACCTTGATCTCGAGGCACTCGGCGGTGCAGCGGGCGATCGCCTCCGCTTGGCCGCGCTCCTCGGCCTCAACACCCGGGAAGGCGCCCGGAGTATCGACGAGAGTGACGACAGGCAGGCCAAAGCGGTCGGCAAGACGCATCAGCCGGACCGCCTTGCGATAGCCTTCCGGCTTGGCCATTCCGAAATTATGCCTCAGCCGGGAGGCGGTGTCCTCGCCCTTTTCATGACCGATCACCATTACCCGTCTGCCTTCGATCGTGGCGAACCCGCCGATGATCGCCGAATCCTCAGAATAAGCGCGGTCGCCGGCAAGCGGGATGAAATCGTCGGCTAACCCCGCCACATAATTCTTGAAGTGCGGACGCTCCGGATGACGGGCCACCTGCGCCTTCTGCCACGGGGAAAGCTTCGAATAGGTATCGGTCAGCAGCTTGGCGGCCTTCGCCTCGAGCTTCTCCACTTCGGGGTGAATGTCGATCTCGCCATTGTCGGCGGTCTCCCTAAGCTCGCGCACCCGCGCATCGAGCTCGGCGATCGGCTTTTCGAAATCGAGGTACGTCAGCATTGGCGGCGGCGGGTAGGCCCGGGGGAGCGAAGCGTCAACGACCGCGGTCCGCAAGCGGATGGCGCTCGTTGACCAGTTTCACCAGCCGAGCGGAGTCGACGTGGGTGTAGATCTGGGTCGTCGCAATGTCGGCGTGGCCGAGCAAAGCCTGAAGAACGCGAAGGTCGGCGCCGCCCGCAAGCAAATGTGTCGCAAATGCGTGGCGAAGCACGTGCGGGCTTATCCGATCGGGCGCTATCCCCGCGTCTGCGGCCATCTCGCGGACGAGCTGGAACAAGCGAACCCGGCTGATATGCCCCGCCGCGCTCGGGAACAGCCAGGTGTTGGATGGGGGCACGTTGGCGAGCCACGCCTTCACCGCGGTTTCAGCCCTGCTCGAGATCGGCACCAGCCGCTCCCTGGAGCCCTTGCCGCTCAGGATCAGGAAAGCCTGGCCCGGGCGAACTGCTCCGCGCGGGAGGGTGACCACTTCGCTGGCGCGAAGGCCGGAGCCGTAAAGAAGTTCGAGAAGTGCCAGGTTGCGCAGCGACAGCGGCTCGCCGCTAGCCGCCTTGTCTTGGGCCGCCGCGAAAAGTGCCTCTACGTCGCTCTCCGACAGCACTCGCGGGAGCGGCCTTTGAAGCTGCGGCTTGGGGAGCGCCGGCGAAGGGTCGTCGCTCCTCAACCCGTCATCGACGAGGAAACGGTAGAAGCGGCGAAGCGCGGACGATCGGCGAGCGACTGTGGAGGCGGCAAGCGCAGCCCAGCACTTACCGAGCGAGGCGAGTTCGTCGCGGCCGGCGGCGCCTAGGGGGGCGCCGAGGTCAGCGGCCGATTTTTCGAGATCGTTGCGATAGGCGGCCAGCGTGTTGGGCGAAGCCCCCGCCTCGGCGGCCAGCATGTCGAGAAAGCGGTCGACCAGCGCTCGGTCGGGGCCGGTCACGCCCGAATCACGTGCGCGCGAGAGCCTCGGCAGCAACCATTCGCGCGCTGAAGTCCTGGCCGGTGTTCCGAAGCGCCATCACGATGTGGAACAGGTGCGACGAGGGTACTGCGTCCCAGTCTCTGGCCTGGAGACCAATGCCGGCGAGAATGAGCACGCTTCCCGGCTGCCTGCGCCGGGCGGCGGCATCGACCATCTGGGTCCAGGGTGAGGAACGCTGGATGTTCAGGCCGTAGCGGCTGTTGAGCCGAGACGCGGCGCCGATGTCGAGCTTGCCGAGCGCCGCGAGGCCGGCGACGAGCAAGGCACTTCGCTTCTTTCCACTGCTCTCGTCGCGCCCGATGAACGCGTTGATCCGCCCAACGCTGACGTCCACCTCCGCGGACTCGGGCGCCACAAGGGCGAGCATCGCCCACGCCGGGTCGGAAAATTCATCATCCATCTGCCCGACCGCATTGGCCCAGCGCGCGGCGTGCCTGTCCATTCCGGCCGCAAGCATCGACGCGATCAGCTCGGGTGAATCCGACTGAAGCTCCGGGTTGGGGTTGATTCGGGCAGCGGCCCGCCCGAGCAGCGCCCTCGATGCCTCGCGCAGCAGCGGGTCGTCCTCCCCTTCACCCCACAGCCGGCGCATCGCCGTGAGCCGGTCGGCGTGGTCGGTCGCGGCGAAGGCGAGCCTCAACTGCCAGGCATCGGAGCCGCTGAGGTCGTTGGCATCGGTCGAATCGTAGATCCAGGAATAGAAATCGGTCAGCGCCTGCGACGAGAATACTCCCAAGCCGGTCGCGATCCGAGCCGATTCCAGACGGTCGCGGAACGGGATCAGCGGAGCCCGTGCAAACCAGGCACGAAGCTGCGGCGAAGCAGATTCGACGAGCCGTTCCGGGGGCGCCATTCCAGTGGCCGTGGACAAGCCGTAGCGCCAGGCGGTCAGCGCCTGCACCGGCTCCCACTCGACAGTCACGGCGCGTCCGCTGTCGGACGCCGCTCCAACCACCTTCTGCGCGAGCACGAGGTCGATCCCGCCTACAGAGCCGCGGCGGCGGGCGGAATCGATCTGAGCGGCCGCCGAGGAGGCCTCACCGTTAAGTGCCGAGCACATCGAGTCCACCAGCGGAGCGATCCGCCGCTCTTCGTCCGGGATCTGGCTGTGGAACGCGCACAGGCCCAGGGGGTCCGAATTGGCTAGCGCGCTTTGAACTGCCACTTGCACCATCTTGGGAGTGAAGCGGTCCGTGTCGACGGCGCTTATGATCATTCGCGAAGCATCGGCTTCGCCCATTCGAAGAAGCAGCCATGAGCGCTCTGCCGCCCAGTCCACGGGATTGACCCCCCGCGGGGACCGGGCACTGGCAAGAAGCGCCTGGCGAAGTGCGATATGGGCCCAGCGAGATGCGAGCGGGGTCTGCGTCCGGCGCATCAGCCCGGACAGGAAAACGCCGCTCGAATCACCCCAGATATCGTCGCCAAGGCCGCTTAGCGCCGGGTCCAGGGCTCCAGCGGTGAACGGATTGCGCCGCGCGTAGCTTGGATATTCTATCGGCGGCGGCGGCGGCTCGAGAACGAGGTCCTCGGCGGAAACTTCGACGGTGTCGCTTTCCATTGGGGACTGGGACCGCGCGGGCGGCGACTCCGATTCCGATGCAGGCTCGCTCGGCGCACTGGTGTTTTGCGTCGGCGCAGGCGCCGGCGCCGGGGCGACGTTGTTCTGGACCTGAGCGATCGCCGGAATAGCGATCGCCGCAGCAGCCCCGATGAACAGGAAGCGCCTAGCGGCCGGCGTCATTGGTCACGTCCACCTCGACCGGCTGCGTCGCGGTCTCACGCGCCTGGCTGGACAGAAACACGAGCGCTCCTGCAAGGATGAGAATGATGACGATGAAAAAAATCAAGGCTCGAGGCATCGGCCCTTCCGCTGTGGTTTCCGGGATGGCGGGCTTTTGCCCGACGTTCGGGGCCGCTGTATAGCCCCGCGGCATGCAAAAGCTCACCGATCGCCTGGATCGACCGATTGTTCTGGTGGGCCTGATGGGCGCCGGCAAGTCGACAATTGGGAGAAGGCTGGCCAAGCGGCTGGGTCTGAGCTTCGTCGACAGCGACGATGCGATCGAAGATGCAGCCGGCTATTCGGCCGCCGAGATATTCGAGCGGTTCGGAGAGGCCGACTTTCGCGACGGCGAGCGGCGGCTGGTGGCGCGGCTGATCGAGGGCGAAGTGCGGGTGATCGCGACCGGCGGCGGCGCCTTTGTCGATTCGCGAACCCGGGAACTGCTCAACGAGCGGGCGATTACCATCTGGCTCGATGCCCCGATCGATATTCTCGCCGACCGCACCGGGCGGCGGGACACCCGGCCGCTGCTCCGCAACGGTGATCGAAGGGCGACTTTGGAACAGCTCTCCGAGCAGCGGGGGCCGGCCTATGCGGAGGCGCACATCCGGGTGCGGAGCGGCGAGGGCGCGCACAGCGACGTCGTCGACACGATACTCAAGGAGCTCGAGACCTATCTCAAGCAAAGCTAGGACGGATCGGCGGCAGGCTTGCCTTCATCCATCGTCCGGCCGGCTCCGAAAATCCGCTCCTTGCCGCTATGAAGGTCGCCGGACTCGCTCTGAAGCTTGAGCCGCTCCTCGTCGCGTTCACGATATTCTCGCTCGACCTGCTCGGCCTCGCCATGGTCGACACCAAGGCGGACCAGCGCCTCGCGGCCCATCTTGACTGCGCTTTCGAAGAGCTCTCGCTGGACCAGCGCCAGGTTGAGGTCGCTGAACTCCATTGCCTGGCGGCGATCGAACACCCGAACCATGACCTGCGCCTGGGGGAAGGCCTCCAGAATGGCTTCAAGCTTCTCGCGACCGGGGTCTTCTCCGTCATGGCACAGGAAAATCGCCTGCGCCTCGTCACCACCCGCGGTTCGAAGCAAGTCGATTCTGGTGCCGTCGCCATAATAGACCTTGGTGCCAAACTCCTCGCTTAGCTCGATCTGCGCAGCCTTGCTGTCGACGATGGTGACGCTGATTCCCTTTGCCATCAGCATCTGCGCGACGGTCTGGCCAAACCGGCCATAGCCGACGACGATGACCCGGGTTTCCCCCGAGCGCTCCGGGCCCTCAGGGTCGGGTCCCGAATCGGGAATCCAGTTCCGGATCATGTTCGCCGCGATCATCAGGAATGGGGTGGAAATCATCGACAGGATTACGACGGCGCTGAACAGCGAGCCGGCTTCCGCAAGGATCAGGCGGGCCTGCTCGGCCTGAGCAAACAGCACAAAGCCGAACTCGCCGCCCTGGCTCAAGAGAAGCCCAAGCCAGATCGCTCGGCCAGGCTTCATTCCGAACATCAGGGCTATCCCGAAGATCAGCAGCGCTTTGACCAGGATCAGGCCGACGACGAGCCCCGCGACCAGCAGCGGCTGAGAGGCGACTGCGGGGAAATCGATCAGCATCCCCACCGACACGAAGAACAGCCCGAGCAGGATCGACCGGAACGGCTCGATGTCGCTTTCGAGCTCGTGCCGGTACGGCGATTCGGCGAGCATGACTCCCGCGATGAAGGCGCCGAGAGCCGTCGACAGGTGCAGCGAATGCATCAGCGAGGCGCTGGCGACGACGGTGAACAGGCCCGCGACAATGAACAGCTCGCGCTCCCCGAAGCGGCCGACGAGGCGGAAAAGCGGGTTGAGGATCAGCCGTCCGGCCACCACCAGGCCGACCACAGCGGCAACGGTGTAGAGCGCGAGCATCGCCCCGGTCGGAGTGCCGGGGTCGGCGGGCGCCCGCGACAAGGCCGCGATGATGGTAATCAGCGGGACGATCGAAATGTCCTGGAACAACAGGACCGAGAAAGCGCGCTCCCCGTGGGGCTGGTTCATGACACCCGACGAGCGGAGCATCGGCAGCACCTGGGCAGTGGAAGAAAGGCCCAGCGGAAGCCCCAGAGCGAGGCTTGCAGCAATACTGAAGCCAAGCGTCAGGTGGAGGAGAGCGCTGAGCGCAAGGCCGCACAGGACGACCTGCATCAGCCCCAGGCCGAAAATGTCTCGCCGGAGCCGCCACAGGCGCGCGGGCGCAAGCTCCAGCCCGATCACGAACAGGAGCAGCGCGATTCCGATTTCGGACACCGCCATGATCGATTCGGCATTGCCGACAAGGCCGAGCGCGTAGGGGCCGATGATCGCTCCGGCGACGATGTAGCCGAGGGTCGCGCCGAGGCCGAGGCGGCGGAAGATGGTGACGAACACCAAAGCGGCGCCAAGCATCAGCGCGACGTCGAGAAGCATGTTCTGGGTCGCAGCCTCGGCCGCAGCTGCTTCGTTCATTCAGCCTCGCCCTGCAGTGCGGCCACAAGCGCTTCCAGCGGAAGCAGGATGGCGCCATGCCTGCCCCGGCGCGGCCGCGCCGGTTCAAGCGCCTCGAAAGCCGGCCAGGCGGTCAAAGTCTCGCACTCGCCGGCCAGCCATGCCGCCAGCTCATCGAGAGCGCGCCGAACCTCGTTTGGGTTCCTTCCCAATGCCCCGGCGGCGACGAGGGCGGCCGACGCCTGGCCGAACGCACAGGCCTCGACCTGTTGCGACAAGGCGTGGATCCGGCCGTCCCCGCCAAGCTTCACCTCGACCGCCACTTTGCTCCCGCAGGTGGGCGA
>JACDCV010000083.1 GCA_013817375.1 Sphingomonas sp. | reverse complement strand
CATAAAGATTCCTCTCCGCCTTGCCGCCGCCGCCGCACTGACCGTGCTTGCGGCATGCGGGAATGTGGCCGACCTGAAGCCGGCTGCGGGGCAATCGCTCCCGGTCAAGCCGCTAATGGCTCGCGCTACTCCCACTCCGGACGAGCTTCTGACGCCGCCGGCTTACGCCAATACCGACCGGATCGACGAGCTGATGCGGCGCTCGGAGCCCCGCCAGTCGGACCGCTTCGACCTTCCGCCGCCGAGCGGACAGGCGCCCGAAGTGCCGGTCCAGAACCTCGACGATGA
The DNA here is from genome assembly GCA_013817375.1 of Sphingomonas sp. GTDB lineage: Bacteria > Pseudomonadota > Alphaproteobacteria > Sphingomonadales > Sphingomonadaceae > Sphingomicrobium. Next base: position 8,579 of record JACDCV010000083.1, on the reverse strand, counting down.
GCAGGAGCTTGGAGTGACTCCCGAATGACCAGGCGGGTCCGAAAAGCCGTATTCCCGGTGGCTGGCCTTGGCACCCGGCTGCTTCCGGCGACCAAGTCGGTGCCCAAGGAAATGCTGACGATCGTCGACCGGCCGCTGATCCAATATGCGATCGACGAGGCGCGCGAGGCGGGAATCGAGCAGATGATCTTCGTCACCGGGCGGGGGAAATCCAGTCTCGATGACTATTTCGACATTGCGTTCGAGCTCGAGACGACGATGAGCGGCAAGGGCAAGAGCCTCGACCCGCTCGCCCCGTCCCGAAGCGGCTTTGGCGAGATCGTGTCCGTTCGCCAGCAGCAGCCGCTCGGCCTCGGCCATGCGGTATGGTGCGCCCGCGACATCGTCGGCGACGAGCCGTTCGCGGTACTGCTTCCCGATGAGCTGATGCTTGGGCGTCCCAATTGCCTGGCGCAGATGGTCGAGGCCTATGAGAAAGTCGGCGGCAATGTCGTCGCGGCGCTCGAAGTGCCGGCCAGCGAAACTCACAAATATGGAGTGATCGAGCCCGGCTCCACCGACGGACGCCTGACCGAGATCCGCGCAATGGTCGAAAAGCCGCCGCAGGGCACCGCCCCGTCCAACCTGATGCTGCCGGGGCGCTACATCCTTCAGCCCGAAGTGATGGGGCAGCTCGACTCCCAGGAAACCGGCGCCGGCGGCGAAATCCAGCTCACCGACGCAATGGCCAGGCTGATCGGCAAGCAGCCGTTCAACGCATTCCTGTTCGATGGCCAGAGGCATGATTGCGGAAGCGCTTCCGGCTTCGTGATCGCCAATATTGCGCTGGCGCTGGAGCGGGACGACGTCGCTCCGAAGGTCCGCGACTATCTGGGCGGGCTCTAGGCCGCTTTTCCCTCGACGATTGCGGCAAGGCGCCTTCGCTCGCTGTCGACGGCGCACAGCTGATCGCGCATTTCCCGAAGCTCGATCGCCCGGCTGATCACCCGCGCGTCGAGCGCAGCATTGTCCTGGACGAGCCGTTTCAGCGATTCCGAGCGCTCGAGGTAGCGAGTGATTGCGGCGGCGAGCACTTCGAAGTGGAATGGCTTGCGGACGGTCCCGTCGGCTCCCGCAGCGAAGGCCTTCACCGCGCTTGCCGAATCCGACCGGCCGACGATGAGAAGGACCGGAAGCTCGCGATGGACCGGCTCCTCGCGAAGCATCCGGACGAACTCGATCCCGCTGGTGCCCGGCAGCTTGGCATCGCACAGCACCAGGTCGACCGGCATCCGGTAAAGCTCGGCAAGCCCGGAATGGGCATTGTCCGCGGTCGCCACGCGATGGCCAAGCTCCGCCAGCCTGCGAGCGACGACGCCGAGAAAATTGCGGTTGGATTCCACGACCAGCACGCGCGGCTGGTCCGAAGCTCTGTCGTTTTCGACGTTCACGTCCATGCCGGAACGACTAACCGAAAAATGGTTAACGGGCCGCTAAGAGATCCTACGGATCGAGCTCGACGTCCCAGTAGAGATAGTCGCGCCAGGTCTCGTGGAGGTGGTTGGGCGGAAAGCTTCGCCCGCGGTCCTGGAGCTGCCAGCTGGTCGGCCGGAAGGCGTCCCGCCCCATATGCAGCCCCGCCTGCCTTGGCGTTCGCCCGCCTTTCCTCAAGTTGCACGGAGCGCAGGCGGTCGCGACATTTTCCCAGGTCGTCCGCCCGCCCTGCGCCCGCGGGACGACATGGTCGAAGGTGAGCTCCTTGTACGATCCGCAATAGACGCAGCGGAATTTGTCGCGAAGGAACAGGTTGAACCGGGTGAAGGCCGGATATTCGTTGGGCCTCACGAACTGCCTCAGAGCGATGACCGACGGCAGCTTCAAGGCCACGCTCGGGCTGTGCACTTCGCGGTCGTAATGGGCGACGACGTCGACCCGCTCCAGGAACAGCGCCTTGATCGCTGTCTGCCACGGCCACAGGCTCAGCGGAAAATAGGACAGAGGCGTATAGTCGGCGTTGAGGACCAGCGCCGGGCAACTCTCGGGGTGGCGGTTCGCTTCGGGGTGATACATGACGCGGGCAATGACCTCCTGTCCTGCCCGTTCGACCCCCGGCCCTGTCGCACTCAAGGTGGAGATGGGTCGCGTCGGGCCCCTCTTCCCTTCTGCCAACCGGATGCCAAGCCGGAGTGACAAGCGTATGACAGCACTTCCAGTGACTCGCGGTCAAGCCGAGAAATGCTGACCAGCCGGTTCGCACCCTCACCGACCGGCCGGCTTCACCTCGGTCACGCGTTCAGCGCGGTGTTTGCTCACCAGTCGGCGCGGTCGCCAGGCGGGCGCTTCCTTCTGCGAATCGAGGACCTCGACCAGACGCGGAGCCGCCCCGAGTTCGTTGACGCAATCGAGGAAGATCTGCGCTGGCTGGGGCTCGAATGGGACGGCGAGCCGGTGGTCCAGTCTAGTCGAAGCGGCGCCTATTCGCAAGCGCTCGAAAAGTTGAAGGCAATGGGCCTCGCTTACCCCTGTTTCTGCACCCGATCCGACATCGCCGCCGCACTTAGCGCACCGCACGGGCCGCCGGGCTCGCTTTATCCGGGCACCTGCCGCGGATTACCCGACGACGCGAAGCGCCGGGCCTCGACCGCGCACAGCTGGCGGCTGGATTCAACCAAAGCGATCGAGCGCGCCGGGCTGCCAGGCTGGACCGAACAGGACGGGCGCCGGTTCACTGCGGTCGCCGCCGAAATCGACGACGAGATCCTTGCCCGCAAGGATGCTCCCGCCAGCTACCACCTCGCTTGTGTGGTCGATGACGCCGCAAGCGGAGTTACGCTCGTTGTTCGAGGGATCGACCTTCGCGCCTCGACTCCGGTGCAACGGCTTCTCCAGGACATTCTCGGACTGCCCGAACCTTTTTATCTCCACCACCCGCTGGTGGTTCACGAGGATGGCCGGCGGCTTGCAAAGCGCGACCTCGCTCCAACGCTGCAGGCGCTTCGCCAAAGCGGGGTCGATGGCGCCGAGCTCGCCCGCAATCTCGCGGGCGGTGCGCTTCCTTCTGGTTTTCGGCTGGCGGAAGCCTAAATAGACCGCATGTCGATCCTCCTCATGCTGCTTCTGGTCGCTGCAATGGCCGCGACTGCATACGTCCTCGTCCGCGGAGTCATTGCGATGGCCAACGGGCAGGCCGGCTCAAGCGAGCGACAGCAGGATTGGATGCGCAAGCGAGTCCTGTTTCAGGCCGTCGCCATCGTCCTCGTCGTCCTCATCCTGTTCATGGCCGGCGCGTCGTCCAGCTGAGGCCAGCGAACCGATGGTCAAGCTCAACAAGATCTACACTCGGACGGGCGATGAAGGCATGGCCGGGCTGGTCGACGGCTCGCGAGTCAGCAAGGCGAGCGCGCGAATGGCAGCGATCGGCGATGTCGATGAAGCCAATGCGGCGGTCGGAGCCGCGATCACCCTACTGACCGACGACAATGTCGGCGAGCAGCTACGCCGGATTCAGAACGAGCTGTTCGACCTTGGCGCCGACATCGCCACCCCGGCCAGCGTTGAAGGCGCGCTCAGGATCGTCGCCAGCCAGGTCGAACGGCTGGAGCTCGAAATCGACAGCATGAACGCGCGCCTCGAACCGCTCAAAAGCTTCATCCTCCCGGGAGGGTCGCCCGAGGTCGCCGCGCTTCACCTTGCTCGAACCGTGGTTCGCCGGGCGGAGCGCTCGGCAGTCGCGCTTGCCGCTTGCGAAGACGTCAGCCCACCGGCGCTCGCTTATCTGAACCGATTGTCCGACCATTTGTTCGTCGCCGCACGCCACGTCGCGTCCGGGCAGGGTGGCGACATTCTCTGGCGGCCGGGAGCGACGAGGGGCGGGTAAAGCCAAGCCTGGCTCCAGCCTCGAGGTACGTCCTTTATCGTACCGACGGGGAACCGGTCGGGCATTCGGTCGCTAACTGTTGTTAGGCCGTCACGGACTAACCGTTGTTAGCCCGTCACGGCGGCTGCGGCAAAGGGAGCGACGAAGATGCACAGGTCACTCGATTGGAAAGCCGCGCTCTGGGCCGGGATAGCAGCGGGCGTCGTCTTTATGGCGCTCGAGATGCTGCTTGTGATGCTGGTCAAGGGCGACAGCCCGTGGGCGCCGCCGCGCATGATTGCCGCGATGGTCATGGGCAAAGACGTCCTCCCGCCACCGGCGCCGTTTGACGGAGGCGTCATGGCTGTGGCGATGATGATCCACATGGTGCTTTCGGTGGTGCTCGGGTTGGTGCTGGGTTGGCTGATCTCCAGCTGGCGCCTGGGCATGGCGACGGCGATCATCGCTGGAACGCTGTTCGGGCTGATCATCTATTTTGTGAACTTCTATCTCTTCACTGGCATTTGGCCGTGGTTTGCGATGGCGCGGGGGCCGATCAGCATCTTCGCCCATGCCGCATTCGGTTTCGTTCTTGGATGGGTGTACCGGGCGCTCGAATCGCGGACCGAATATCTGCATCGCGCCGACGCGGAGGGATGATCGCAGTGCCGCTGAAAGCCATCGCCATCAATTGCAGCCTCAAGCGATCGGGCGGCGAGACCTCGTCGACCGATGAGATGATCGACCTGCTGGCGAGCGAACTGGCCGGGCATGGAGTCGATCTCACCGGCACGATTCGAATGGCCGATCACAACATATTGCCGGGAGTCACTTCCGACGAAGGCCAAGGCGACGACTGGCCGGCTCTTCGCTCGAGAATTCTCGACCATGACATGCTGATCTTCGGCACTCCGATCTGGCTCGGGCAGATGTCGAGCATCGCCAAACGCGTGATCGAGCGGATGGACGCCTTCCTCGGCGAAACCGATGATTGCGGACGAATGCCGAGCTTCGGAAAGGTCGCGGTCGCTGCAATCGTCGGCAATGAGGACGGCGCCCACAGCGTCACCGCTGACCTGTTCCAGGCGCTCAACGATGAAGGCTGGACGATCCCCGCCGGCGGCGCCTGCTATTGGGTCGGCGAAGCGATGCAGAGCAAGGACTTCAAGGACTTGGACCAGGTGCCGAAGCCGGTTCGAGAGACCGCGCAGATGCTCGCCTCCAACGCCGCGCACATCGCCCGGCTGCTCAAGGACTCGCCCTACCCCGGGGTCGCGAGCCACGGAAAAGATCAGTGAGCACCGCCATCGCGCGGCACGCCACTGCAATCGGCGATTGTCTTGCCGAGCGCCTGGACAGCACCCGCCAGCTGACCCTGGGCCTGTCCGCGCCCCTCTCGGACGCCGATGCGACGATCCAGCCGTTTGCCGACGCCTCTCCCGCCAAATGGCACCTCGCCCACACCAGCTGGTTCTTCGAAACCTTCGTTCTTCGCGACCATGTGCCTGGTTATCGTCCGTTCGACGAGCGCTTCGCTTTCCTGTTCAACAGCTATTACGATGCCGAGGGGGAACGCCACGCGCGGCCGAAGCGCGGGATGCTCAGCCGGCCGTCGCTCGACGAAATTCGGGCTTATCGGGTCCATGTCGATGAAGCGCTCGCCCAAGCGTTCACCTCCCTTCCGCAAGCGGCGCTCGAGCTGGTCGAGATCGGAATCAACCACGAGCAGCAGCACCAGGAGTTGCTTCTCACCGACATCCTGGCGGCGCTTGCTCAAAACCCGCTCGAGCCGGCTTATGCCGAGGTGCCGCAAACGGCCTGCCACGCCGCCGAGCCGCTCAGCTTCCTCCCCGGGCGCACCGGGATCGTCAAAGTCGGCGCACAAGCGGACAGCTTCGCGTTCGATTGCGAGCTCCCCCGGCATCGCACCCTGCTGCACGGCCACGCGATCGCCAGCCGGCCCGTCACCAACGGCGAATGGCGCGATTTCATTGCCGACGGCGGCTACGCCAATCCGGCATTGTGGCTGTCCGAAGGCTGGGACTGGGCGAAGCGCAACGACGTCGCAGCGCCGCTATATTGGAGCGAGGACTGCACCGCCTTCACTCTTGCCGGCCGCCGCGAGATCGATTGGTCGGCGCCCGTCTCCCACGTCAGTTACTACGAGGCCGACGCCTTCGCGCGCTGGGCCGGCGCGCGGCTCCCCACGGAACAGGAATGGGAGGATTTCGCCTCGTCCGCCGACCCCAGCCTCGGCAACCAGCTCGACGAGGCCGGAGCGGTGCTTCCACGCCCGCCCGGCGACATTTTCGGCGATGTCTGGGAATGGACCCAAAGCGCCTTCTCGCCTTACCCGGGCTTCGCTCCCGCCAAAGGCGCGGTTGGCGAATATAATGGCAAGTTCATGTGCGGACAGTTCGTCCTCAAGGGCGCCAGCTGCGCCACTCCGCGCGGCCATTCGCGAGCCAGCTACCGCAACTTCTTCCCGCCGGACACGCGCTGGCAATATAGCGGGGTTCGCCTTGCCCGCGATTGCTGACCGGGCGTTCCGGGACGACGTGCTAGCCGGTCTTGCAGCGCCGATCCCCGCGGTTCCGGCGCGCTGGCTCTACGACCATCGCGGGTCCGAGCTGTTCGATGAGATCACCCGCCTGGACAGCTATTATCCGACAGCGACCGAGACGAAGCTGCTGGCCGAAATCGCGCCGGAACTTTGCAACCACATTCCCTCTGGCCTGGCGGTAATCGAGTTCGGCTCCGGCTCGTCGACCAAGACCCCATTGCTTCTCGATGCGATCAAGCCTGCGGCCTATGTGCCGGTCGACATCTCGGGCGACTATCTGGAAAGCAGCGCCGCCGAGATTCGCGCCCGCTACCCGCAGCTGCCAGTGCACCCGGTGGCAGCGGATTTCGGGAAGCCGTTCGACCTCCCGCGAGAAGTCGCCTCGCTTCCCAGGCTCGGCTTCTTCCCAGGCTCGACGATCGGCAATTTCGTCCCACGCAGCGCGACCGACCTGCTCCGCCATTTCCGGATATTGCTCGGCACCGGCTCGCTGCTTCTGATCGGGATGGACCGGATCAAGCCGGTGGAGCGGCTTCTTGCCGCTTATGACGAACCCGAGGGTGTCACCGCCCAATTCAACCTCAATTTGATCCAGCGAATCAACCGCGAGCTCGACGGCACCATTCCGGGTGACTCATTCCGCCACGAAGCGCGCTGGAACGACATCCTTTCGCGAATCGAGATGCACCTGGTTGCCACCCGCGACGTCGAGTTCAGCGTCGCCGGCAAGCCGTTCTCCTTCGCTGCCGGCAGCTCGATCCATACCGAAAACAGCCATAAATATGAGCAAAGGGGAGCGCGGCTGCTTCTCCTTGCCGGCGGCTGGACCCCAATCGCCGAGTGGACCGACCCGGACGGGGACTTTTCGATCATCCTCGCCCAGTCGCAGCCGGACCGGTTCGCGCCATGATTGCGGGGCCGACGCTCGGCGGCTAAGCCGCGCAAATGCTAATCGCTTTCTTCCAGATCCTCGACTTCCTGCTCCGAATCCTTGGCTGGGTGATCATCGCCCAGGTGATCCTGAGCTGGCTGTTCGCCTTCAACGTGCTCAACACCAGCTCGCAGGGGCTGCGCGCCTTCACCGAGGCGCTCGACCGGATCCTCGGCCCGCTTTACCGGCCGATCCGGCGCTTCCTTCCAGACTTCGGCGGGATCGACTTCTCGCCGCTGGTGCTTCTCCTGCTGATCCAGGTGCTTCGGATGCTTCTGGGCGGGATTGCCGCCGACCTCGCTTTCACGGCGGCATGACCGCACGCCTGATCGACGGCAAGGCGGCGGCGCTCGACATCCGCCGGCGGGTCGCGGAGGTCGTTGCGGCCTTCCGGACACGCACCGGCCGCTCGCCCGGCCTTGCGACAATCCTCGTCGGCGAAGACCCGGCCAGCGCCGTCTATGTCCGCTCCAAGGGCAAAGCGACCGGCGAGGCGGGTATGGAGGGCTTCTCCCACCAGCTCACCGAAAGCACGAGCGAAGCGCAGCTTCTCGACCTCGTCGAGCGCCTGAACGCCGACGACCAGGTCGACGGAATCCTCGTCCAGCTGCCGCTGCCAAAGCACATCGATACGGACAGGGTCATCGCCGCGATCGATCCGGCCAAGGATGTCGACGGCTTTCACCCAGTCAACGCCGGCCGCCTCGCCACCGGGCTCGACGCGCTAATACCCTGCACCCCCTTCGGCTGCCTCCACCTGCTCAAGCAGGAGCTCGGGAGCATCGCCGGCAAGGATGCGGTGGTGATCGGCCGCTCCAACATCGTCGGCAAGCCGATGGCGATGCTTCTGATCGGCGAGAGCGCGACCGTGACAATCGCCCACTCGAAAACCCGCGACTTGCCCGACGTCGTTCGCCGCGCCGACATCGTCATTGCCGCCGTCGGACGGCCCGAAATGGTGCGCGGCGACTGGATCAAGCCGGGCGCAGTTGTGATCGACGTTGGAATCAATCGTGTTCCGGCTGCTGAAGACGGCAAGACCCGGCTGGTCGGCGACGTCGCGTTCGACGAGGCGGCGAAGGTCGCATCCGCGATCACCCCGGTTCCGGGCGGAGTGGGACCACTGACGATCGCGATGCTTCTTCGGAACACCGTGGTTGCCGCTCACCGCCGATCAGGCCTGGCTGATCCGCAGGCCTTATGATCGCGCCGCTGCTGCTTGCCGCCGCTCTTCAATCCACGGCCATCGA
>JACDCV010000240.1 GCA_013817375.1 Sphingomonas sp. | reverse complement strand
GGCGGTCTCTCGGTCCCTTCCCCACGGCCGCCAGACGACCGAAGCGTTGGCGAGCGTGAAGCCGTCGGTGGACGTTTCGAACTCGGCGACGCGGTTCTGGCTGGCGGCTCGCTCGACTTCGAGGCGGCCGTCCCAATGGCTGGACTGGGCCTCGATCCCCGCCAGAAGCCTGAACGGCGGAATTCGCGGGACCGGACCGGCACCCTTTACCGTGGCACGGACGTAGTCGGCGACCGCGTCCCCGACGAACCGGAACTGGCCGGCCCGAAACAGTTCGGCCGACACTTCCGCTTCGAACCCGTAATACGTGGCCTTGCCCTGGAAGTAGCGGAAAACGGGAAGTTCATCCTCTTCCTCGCCGGTCGCTGCTTCGTAGATGAAATTGTCGAAAAATGTTGCAAAGCCGGTCAGGCTGAACTGGACGTCGCGCCGGTCGACCCGGAAATAGGCTTCGGCGCCGTTGCCTTTTTCCTTGGCAAGGCCCGGATTGCCGATCTCGAAAGACTGAGTGGCGATGTGTGGGCCGTTCGAGAACAATTCCTCGGCGGATGGCGCCCGCTCGGCGTGCGACAGGTTGACCCCGGCCTCGACATGTTCGGCAAAGGCATAGGACACGCCCGCCGCGCCGGAAAAGGCGGTGAAGTCGCGCTCGATTCCCAGGGTCGTCGCTTCCGCGCTGGTTCGCTCGACACGCGCAGCGGCCTCTACGCCAAAGTCCCCGAGTTCGAACTCCTGGAGAGTGAACAGTCCCAACTGGCTGGTGGTGTTGGGCGGAAGGAAGGCCTCTGCGCCGACAGCCTTGAAGTCGCGGTGGAAATATTGCGCTCCAGTCGCTCCGCGCCATCCGTTGCGGTCGCGCTGGACGAGCTCGAGCCGGCCTTCGGCGCCGTTCGAGTCGAACACGGTGCCGACCTCATCGCCCTCAAACTCGGTGTGCTTATAGTCGGCCACTCCGATCCGAAGCCGGGCGTTGTCGAGAAAGCCGCCGGCGAAATCATATTGGGCGCGGATGTCGCCGCGCACCTGGCGAAGCGCGATCGAGACCGGCGCGGCGCCATGGGCTTCCTCGCCCTCCTCGCCTTCGCCCTCTTCCTCGTCATCGTGATGCTCTGCGCCAGGGCGCATCGGAACGCCGTAATCGGTGTCGAACAGGCTGACGGAGCCGCCGATGCTGAAGCGGTCGCGGATCAGGGCAACGCCGACGCCCGCGGATTTCTGCTCGGTGTAGCTGTTGGGGATCCTGCCGCGCAAGTTGGCCAGCTCGAGCGCTTCCTCGGCTTCCTCGAAATGCCCCTCCTCGGCCTCTTCCTCGGCGATCTCCAGCTGCTCGGCGCGAAGCTGGGGCGAGAGAACGTAGCCGCCGGTGCGGAGGTCGTCGCTCTTGCGAAGGCTGCCGTCGACGTGAAACACGAAGCCCGACCCGAGCGAGGCATCGGCCGCCGCCCCAACCGATCGTTCGTTTGCAGCCGACCCCAGAACGCCCACGACATCGATGTGATAGCCATTCTCGGGCAGGATTCGCGGGATCCGCCGGTCGATGACGTTGACTGCGCCGCCGATCGCCTGGCCACCGAACAGCAAAGCGGCCGGGCCTCGAAGCACCTCGATCCGCTCGGCGGTCAGCGGATCGATCGTCACCGCATGGTCGGCCGAAGTGTTGGAAACGTCGATGGAGCCGATGCCGTCCGTCAGCACGCGGACCCGCTCGCCCTGGAACCCGCGAAGCACTGGGCGCGAGGCTCCAGGCGAGAAAGAGGTCGCGGAGACACCCGGAAGCTTGACGAGCGTGTCGCCAAGCTGCGTTCGGACATCGCGCTGAAGCTCTTCTCCGGAAAGCACCGATTTGCCGGCAAGAAGGTCGAGCTCGCGGATCAAATGGCCGGTGACGACCACCTCCTCGCCGCCATGATGGTGCGGGTGCGGATCGACATGCCCCGCCGGCCGTGTCGGAGGGGCCGGGGCCGGGGCGGGCTCGGTTTCAGGTGCGGCGGGCTCTTCGGCCGCCGGCTGCTGCGCTATCGCTGGCGCCGGCAGCAAAGCGGACGAGGCGAGGAGCAAGGCGAGGGACATGCGGTGCTTGGTCATGGCCAGCGCCCCTATATGATACAATATTACACAGCAATGAATACTTCGGCCGCGGCGGGGGCAAATCAGGCAGGCAAGGCCTTTTCGTACCAGCCGCGGCTCCGCTTCACGATCGCTACCACCGACAGCATTACGGGCACCTCGACCAGC
>JACDCV010000239.1 GCA_013817375.1 Sphingomonas sp. | reverse complement strand
TCGGTCGTCTGCGCGTGGAAGTGAATGAACGGCCCGTCGCCCTCGCGCCACTTGAGCTGCTCGATCTCGTCGAGCGCAACATGGCCCTTCATCGAGCGGATCCAGCCCCGCAGCGAGAGGATGACCGTGATCGGCTCCTTCTCGATCATCGCCGACCAGTCGATCTCGCGTGGCGCGGCGCCTTCCTCGATCCGCGTGCGGCGGGGATCGCCGAACTTCTGCTTGAGGGTTTGCACGTCCTTCTTGAGCCGGGTCCGCTGCCGCGCCGGGCTTTCGATCAGCTTGGCGAGCTCTTCGCGCTCGCTTGCAAGCGCCTGGCGCTCCCGCCCGATCTCCAGTTCCTCGAGCTTGCGCAACGATCGCAGGCGCATGTTGAGGATCGCCTCCGCCTGGCGGTCAGAAAGCTTGAATTCCGCGATCAGGAGCGGCTTGGGCTCGTCCTCGTTGCGGATGATCTGGATCACCCGGTCGAGGTTGAGATAAGCGATCAGGAAGCCGTCGAGGAGCTCGACCCGGTCGTCGATCTTGCCGATCCGAACCTGGCTTTTGCGCACCAGCACTTCGACCTGGAACTTGAGCCAGGCGGTAAGCGCCTCCTTGAGGCTCATCACCAGCGGCGTGCGATTCTCGTCGAGGACATTGAGGTTGAGCGGAAAACGAACCTCGAGGTCGGTCATCCTGTAGAGGCTTTCGAGCAGCAGCTCGGGATCGACCGTGCGGCTTCTGGGCTCGAGGATCAGCCGCACTTCCTCGGCGCTCTCGTCCTTCACGTCGGCGAGGATCGGAAGCTTCTTGTCGCCGATGAGAGCGGCGATCTGCTCGATCAGCTTGCCCTTCTGGACCCCATAAGGGATTTCGCTGACCAGCAGATACCAGCCGCCGCCTTTCTCCTTTTCCTGGCTGACCGACGCCCGAAGCCGGAACGAGCCGCGCCCGGTCGCATAGGCTTCGGCGATGCTGTGGCGGCTGTCGACCAGGACCCCGCCGGTCGGGAAATCGGGTCCGCCGACGAAGTCGATCAGCGCCGAACCCTCGGCCTTGGGATTATCGATCAAATGGGTGGCGGCATCGATCAGCTCGGCCACGTTGTGCGGCGGAATCGACGTCGCCATCCCGACCGCGATTCCGCTGGCGCCGTTGGCAAGAAGGTTCGGGAACAGCCCCGGGAAGACCTCGGGCTCTTCTTCCTCGCCATTGTAGGTCGGCCGGAAATCGACCGCGCCTTCGTCGAGACCCGCCATCAGCTGGCTCGCGATCGCCGTCAGCCGGGCCTCCGTGTAGCGGTAGGCGGCGGCATTATCGCCATCGATGTTGCCAAAGTTCCCCTGGCCGTCGACCAAAGGATAGCGAAGCGCGAAATCCTGGGCGAGGCGGACCATCGCATCGTAGACGCTCTGGTCCCCGTGCGGGTGAAACTTGCCAATGACGTCGCCGACGACGCGTGCCGATTTCTTGTAAGGCGTCGAGTTGCGCGCTCGCGGGGCAAGAGCGCCAGCGGCGCCTCCCGCTACTCCAAGACCAAGCAGCCGCATCGCCCACAGCAGCCGGCGATGGACCGGCTTCAGGCCGTCGCGGACGTCGGGGAGCGATCGCGCCGTGATCGTCGACAAAGCGTAGACGAGATAGCGTTCGGAGAGCGCGGCATCGAACGGCGTTTCGATGATGGAATCACTGTCGGGGTCGGCCATTTGCGGTGGCTAGCAAGGCCGGCGCGCGCTTTCCACAGCTTCAGTAGGCGCCGGCCGGCTTAGTTGGTCGGATCGACGTCGATCGGGTCCCACACCGTGGGGTCGGCTCCACTGGTGACACCGACGTCGATCACGATTTCCTCATAGATTCGGGTCTCGTCGACAACCTCTTCTTCTTCGTCGTCCTCATTCTGGTCGGAGTCCCCGTACAGCCACGCGGGAATGTCGTCGCGGAATGCGACCACAAAACCTTCCGGCGGCGGAGTAACCGGCGGCGGAGTACCCGGCGGCGGAATCACTAGCGGCGGAGTCACTGGCGGCGAAGTCACCGGCGGCGGGGTCACCGGCGGCGGGGTCACGGGCGGCGGAGTGACCGGCGGCGGAGTGACCGGCGGCGCGGTGACCAGAGGCGGAGTGACCGGAGGCGGAGTGACCGGAGGCGGAGTGACCGGAGGCGGAGTGACCGGCGGCGGAGTGACCGGCGGCGGGGTCACGGGCGGCGGAGTGACCGGCGGCGGGGTCACGGGCGGCGGAGTGACCGGCGGCGGAGTGACCGGTGGCGGAG
>JACDCV010000238.1 GCA_013817375.1 Sphingomonas sp. | reverse complement strand
GTCGAGCGGATCGAATATGATCCCAACCGCTCGGCGTTCATCGCGCTCATCACTTATGAGGGCGGCGAGCAGGCCTACATCATCGCTCCCCAGCGTCTTGCTCCGGGCGACCAGGTGATCGCCGGCCGCAAGGTCGATGTGAAGCCGGGCAATGCGATGGAGGTCGGGCAGATGCCGGTCGGCACCATCGTCCACAATGTCGAGCTGAAGCCCGGCAAGGGCGGCCAGATCGCCCGCGCCGCCGGCACTTATGTGCAGGTTGTCGGCCGCGACAAGGGCATGGTCATCGTCAGGCTGAATTCAGGCGAGCAGCGCTATGTGCGCTCCGACTGCATGGCCACCGTCGGGGCTGTTTCGAATCCCGACAATGGCAATCAGACGCTGGCGAAGGCAGGCCGCACCCGCTGGATGGGCCGCCGTCCGCTGACCCGCGGCGTCGCCAAGAACCCGGTCGATCACCCGCACGGCGGCGGCGAAGGCCGCACCTCGGGCGGCCGTCACCCTGTCACTCCGTGGGGCAAGCCGACCAAGGGCGCCCGCACTCGTCACAACAAGTCGACCGACAAGATGATCATCCGGTCACGTCACGCGAGGAAGAAGTAATGGCTCGCTCCGTCTGGAAAGGCCCGTTCGTAGAGCTTTCGCTGCTCAAGAAAGCGGAAGCCGCGCAGGACGCGAGCAAGCGCTCGCCGATCAAGACCTGGTCGCGCCGCTCGACGATCCTGCCGCAGTTCGTCGGCCTCACCTTCAATGTCTACAACGGCCGCAAGTTCGTGCCGGTGTCGGTCAATGAGGACATGGTCGGCATGAAACTTGGCGAGTTCGCTCCGACCCGTACCTTCCAGGGCCACACGTCCGACAAGAAGGGCAAGCGCTGATGGGCAAGCAAGTTTCACCTCGCAAGGTCGGCGAGAAGGAAGCACTCGCGGTCGGGGCCACGATCCGTGGCTCGGCCCAGAAGCTCAACCTGGTCGCCACCCTGATCCGCGGCCGCAAGGTCGAAGAGGCTCTGAACATCCTCAAATTTTCGCCCAAGGGAATGGCCGAGGATGTCCGCAAGGTGCTCGCTAGCGCGATCGCCAATGCGGAGAACAACCATAACCTCGATGTCGATGCGCTGGTTGTCGCCGAAGCGAGCGTCGGCAAGTCGATCTCGATGAAGCGGTTCACGACCCGTGCGCGTGGCCGGTCAAGCCGCATCGTCAAGCCGTTCAGCCGCCTCCGGGTGGTCGTTCGCGAGCAGGAAGAAGCGTAACTTATGGGCCAGAAATCCTCACCTGTCGGGCTTCGCCTGCAGATCAACCGGACCTGGGACAGCCGCTGGTTCGCGGAAGGCCAGGAATATGGCCGGCTTCTGCTCGAAGACCTGAAGATTCGCCGCTACATCATCGAGCTTCTGCCGCAAGCGGCGATCTCGAAGGTCGTGATCGAGCGTCCGGCGAAGATCTGCCGGATCTCCATCTATGCGGCGCGTCCCGGAGTCATCATCGGCAAGAAGGGCGCGGACATCGAGAAGCTTCGCAAGAAGCTGGCATCGATGACCTCTAGCGACGTCAGCCTCAACATCGTCGAAATCCGCAAGCCGGAAGTCGACGCAAAGCTCGTTGCGCAAGGCGTCGCCGACCAGCTGGAGCGCCGGATCGCGTTCCGCCGGGCGATGAAGCGAGCCGTCCAGTCGGCTCTTCGCCTTGGCGCAGAGGGCATCCGGATCACCTGCGCGGGACGTCTTGGCGGTGCCGAGATCGCCCGGACCGAATGGTATCGTGAAGGCCGGGTTCCGCTGCACACGCTTCGCGGCAATGTCGATTATGCGGAGGCCGAAGCGCACACTGCTTATGGCGTCTGCGGAGTGAAAGTCTGGATCTTCAAGGGCGAAATTCTGGGTCACGACCCGACCGCCCAGGACCGGCTGATGATGGAGGCTCAGACCTCCGGAGTTCGCCCGGCCCGCGAAGACCGCGGTCGCTAAGGTCTTAGGAAAAACAGATGCTGCAACCAAAGCGAACCAAGTTTCGGAAGGCCTTCAAGGGCCGGATCCACGGCAACGCCAAGGGCGGGACCGAATTGAACTTCGGCGCCTATGGCCTGAAGGCGATGGAGCCCGAGCGGATTACCGCGCGTCAGATCGAGGCGGCCCGCCGCGCGATCACGCGTCACATCAAGCGCGCCGGCCGCTTGTGGATCCGGATTTTCCCCGACGTCCCGGTGTCGTCGAAGCCAGCCGAAGTCCGCATGGGCAAGGGCAAGGGTTCGCCGGAATTCTGGG
>JACDCV010000237.1 GCA_013817375.1 Sphingomonas sp. | reverse complement strand
TCGAGAGCGGCGAGCTCAAAGAGCTGGTCGGGACAAAGGCCGACTGACCATAACCAGAAAGGGGCGGTGACGCGGGACCAGACCGCAGCACCGCCCCTTTTGGTGGTTGTGGAACCAAGTGGACGTGTATTTCAAAGCAACAGGCGTGCCAAGTGATGAATTTAGCGGATTTCAGCCAAATATTCACGGCGCCAGGAGCGAAGGCCAGCGCAATGTGTAAACAATTCCGACGCAGTGGCACCGGGTACTTTGCGTCGTCATCCATGTTTATCCTGCCATGAGAAAGTCACGCGACCTCTCGGGCGCGCAGCTCATCTGCGACGTCACCCAGAGCTGGTCGGAAGTTGGCGGCGGCGTCGGCACCTACTTGCGGCGCAAGCGCGAATATATCCTCTCGCATACGCCCCATCGTCACTTGCTGATCATCCCGGGTGAAGAGGACAGCTTCGTCGAAGACGGCCGCAAGATCACCGTTACGATCGCCTCGCCGCGGGTCCCGGGGAGCCCGAATTACCGCCTTCTCCTGCGCAACCGGGCAGTCATCGCCGCATTCGAACGCTACCGGCCCGACGTGATCGAGTGCCAGGATGCCTACAACCTTCCCTGGGCGGCCGTCCGCTACCGCCGCGACAATCCGGAGACGGCAATCGTTGCCGGTTATTTTACCGATTTCCCGACCGCTTATGTGCACCGGCCGCTCAAGCGCTTCGTCGGCAACGCAATTGCCGGCCAGCTTCGTTCGCTCAGCTATCGCTATTGCGGTTTGCTCTACCGGAAGTTCGACTGCGTCTACGCGCTGAGCGAAAGCGGCGGAGCGGCCAAGCTTCGTGAGCTTGGCGTGGGCAATGTCGGGATCGTGCCGCTGGGCGTTCAGATCGACGAATTCAATCCTCGAAAGCGCGACCCCGAACTTCGCCGCTCGCTAGGGATCGGCGAGGACCAGCCGCTGCTCATCTATGTTGGAAGGCTCGACCGGGAGAGGCGAGCGCAGCTTGTGGTCGACGCGTTTCGAAAGCTGCCGCGCGCGTTCGGGGCGCGGCTCGTACTGATCGGCGAGGGGCCGATCCGCGACGAGATACCTAAGGATGAGCGGATCATCGCACCTGGCTATCTCACCAACCGGTCGGAGCTCGCCCGCTGGCTCGCGAGCGCCGACATGTACGTGTCGGCAATGGCTGACGAGACCTTTGGAGTGTCGGTAATCGAAGCTCAGGCCTCGGGCCTTCCGGTCGTGGGGGTCGCGGCAGGAGCGATGCTCGACCGGGTTGACGAAGAGACAGGAAAGCTGGCGCCGGTCGACGACAGCAGCGCGATCGCGGCCAACATCCTCGAGCTGTGGCAGGCCGACCGAGCCGCGATGGGACGGGCCGCACGCGATCACGTCGAAGGCCGCTTCAGCTGGGAGCGAACGTTCAAGACGCTGTTCGGCGACATCTATCCGCAGGCATTCGAAGCGCGCCGGGCCGCGGTTCAGCGGAACGCCGTCAGCGCCTACGCAAGCGGCACCGCCGCCTGATCCATTCATCCGTCGTGCAGCTTGCCGGGCCGACATCTGCGCCACGATTTGCTAGGGTAATTTCAATGACTCGCCTCGCCACTCTTTCCCTTGCGCTGCTGTTCGCCGCGCCTGCCGCCGCCCAGGACCAGCCGTCGGCGACTCCGATCATCCAGGCGCCTGCCGCGATCGGCGCGAAAGCCACCGAGCAGCCGGACGTCGTTCGCAAAATTGTCGAATGCGAAGGCGAGAAGTTTGTTTTCGCCTGGGGAGCGGGCGCCAATCCGACGAAAGTGACCCTGTGCAGCGACAAGGGCGCGGATGCCGACGGGATCGTGACAATGCTCGATGATGCCGCCGCGAAGATCGAACGCACCGCCAGCATTCCGGAAGACCGCCGAATTGTGCTCGTCCAGCAAATCCGCGGCAAGATTGCCGAGGTCAAGGCAAGGGATACTGCTTCGAAGCGCGCGGTTCAGGCTGCTGCCGCTCAAGCATCCGCATCGGGGCTCAGGCCCACCGCTACGCCGGCTGCAGCCACCTCGCCGCTGCTCCTTCCCAAGCCCCGGCTGACATTCGACTGCTACACGCCCGGTGACATTGGCTCGGGCGGCCCGTGCGTGACATTCACCCGCGAGACGCGCCTCACAGTGAAAGCTGGTGAAGCGATCCCTGCCGCCACCAGCCTGCGGTTCATCCGCCGCGGGGGAGACACTCGCGCCGAAGTGCCGCTCGGGCCGCTTCGCAAGGGGCAGCTGGCGCGTCTTGGGGTGCCGGAC
>JACDCV010000082.1 GCA_013817375.1 Sphingomonas sp. | reverse complement strand
GCCTTGGAATTTAAACCCGGAAGGTTTCCGGTTGCGCGGCGGCGGATGTTCCTGACGGTCCGCTCGGTACAGCCGACGGTTGTGGCAATGTGCCAGTCGCTCATTTGATTCAGGATCTTCTGGTACAACAATTAGAGTCAATTCCGGCCTGATGTTGGCTTACAAACCTGTGGCGGCTAAATTCGCGAGGCGGTGCGTCATAGCCTGGCGGCTCACATCGTAGCGCCTGGCGAGGCTCACGACCGCTTCCTCATCATCAAAATCTAAATGTTCCGATCTTACTTGTGGCGCAAGAATTTGCACTGGCATCAAAAGCCAAGCTGCAAAAGTGTTTGATTCAATCTCCTCAATCTCGGTGGCGAGCGACGAAGTCGAATCTCGATAATTAATCCGAAAGCCCCGATCTACGTGCAATTCCTCGCCCTCGTGAAGCAGCGCATGGCCAAGCTCGTGTGCGATTGTAAACCGCTGCCTCGTCTTTGCCTGGCCTTGATTGACTCCAATGAAGAACGTTCCTTTCGAGCGCAGCAGAAATCCAGACACCTCGCCATCGAGCGGCTGCTTGACGATTTTCAAACCTTCGCCCCGCGCAATTTTTTCAACAGGAACTGGTGCAGTGCCGACACCATACTTCGATAATAGCCGGTCTACGTCGCTGCGTATTTTGCTGTAACGAACCCTAAATACGGTAGGCATTAGATCAACTAGTTCTGTGTTTGAGCTTGGATACCAGTTCCAGCAATTCCGTGGAATAGATTTGGTCCCGCTTTTCCCTGACCTCATTGACCGCGGGCATTAGGTCGGTCGGCTCCACACCAAGCGCAAAAGCAAACTCGACTAATTGATGAAGCGACAGCGCCTGGCGGCCGCATTCAACGTTAGTGATAGAAGTGCGGGACAGGCCAACCCGCGCAGCAAGCTCGGCCTGTTTCATGGCACGCGCAGATCGCTCTTGGCGAATTCGTTCGCCAAGAGACTCATAGAGTCGTTCCCGATTGATACCGACCTGCCGCACTAGCTGTACATTCATACTCATGATTGTTCGCATGTCAATTTAACTGACATTAACACTGGACCAGCAATGTTTGGCTGGCACGAGGACACTATCACTACTGCGCGGATCGCAGAGCTGGGCGGTTGAAGACGACGGGAGGGTTCACCGCTCGGCCTTGGAATTTAAACCCGGAAGGTTTCCGGTTGCGCGGCGGCGGATGTTCCTGACGGTCCGCTCGGTACAGCCGACGGTTGTGGCAATGTGCCAGTCGCTCATCTTGTCGAGCAGGGGCACGACCCGGTGGTCGTAAGCCGGCGTTGCCTTGAGGTTGGGCACGTCAATCACGAAGCCGCCGTATTCCTCGACCAGCCGATGCGCCGCTTCCTCGCCGAGCCATTGGACCAGATGGGCGGCCGATGAGATGGACCGCGGCACCCTTAGCGACGAGCCTCCGCGGGCCTCGACAAGCGCCCTAAATGCCGATGCGCCGATTGCCGTCAGTATCTCGTCGGTGTTGCCTATCGCGGGCATCACGCCACTCCTTCCGCGCGCTGCCGTTTCAGTTCCTCATTCCGCTCCCGCTGCAGCAAGCTTTCGAGGAAGCTGCCGGGTGCGGAGGGTCTGTCGCGGGGCTTGGCGAAGCGCGCGACGATCCATTCTACCGGGTTGGTGATGGCTCGCGCCCTGCAATCAACGATCGCTTCCATGACCGCGCCGTCGCCGTGAGCAGCGCGCCATTTGCCGATGAGCGAGCGCGCTTGCTTGTCGGGGATGCCGGCATCCGTCATCAGCGAAACTCCCGCATCGAATAGAGCTTTTACGGGATCAATCGGCGTCGCTTCAGCGACAGTAGATTTATCTACTGAACTGGGTATGTGATAGTTGGAATTCCGTTGGCCGTTTGTTGATGCTTCGCTATCGCTTTGCTCACGCTCCGTTGAGTGCCTTCTCTTTCTTTTCAAAGCACTAGCGCGGCCGTTCAGTGCAGCCATTTCTCTTTTGTGTTGTACTGATCTCCGCTCATCTGTTAGCCTACCTTGACGCCATTTGCCGTTTTTGATGGTGAAGAACGGCTCAAGGATCGGCCGCAAGTGCTTCCACAGCCGCTGGTCGCAGCGGGCATATCGGGCGAGCAGCCGGTCGTCGTCGGGTAGGGAGCAATCGGCAGTCCGCCAGGCCGTCAAGATCAGCAGCAGATAGGCGCCATGCTCGACCGTTTTCAGGTGCGTCGTGTCGCCGAGATAGGCGTCAGTCCACAGTGGAAGAGCGGGAAACTCAGCCATAGATGTTTTCTTCCACCAGCGCCGCAAGGTCGTCGGGAAGATGCCCAACGTGTTCGCGCATCGTTCGTGTGGATGCAGGCGAAGCGCTCAATCCTCCTGGGGTGCACGCAATGTAGTAGATTTTGCCAGCCATCACCGCACCGCCTGATAAGCGCCGTAGAACATGCCGCGCCCGATGCCTTCGGAGCCGCGGCGGCGCTTGGCGCAGATGAACTCGATCAAGCCGGCGAAGCGCGAACACTTTTCCTGCCACGCCGCGTATGCGGCTTCATCGTCGGCGTTCGGCTCGTCCTTGCGGAGGTAATATTCGGGCCGCAGCAGGAACATCACCGTGTCGGCATCTTGCTCAATCGAGCCCGAGTCCCGAAGGTCGGCGAGCATCGGGCGCTTGTCGTGGCGCTTCTCGACCTCGCGGCTGAGTTGGCACAAGGCGAGCAGGCCGATATCGTGCGTCTTCGCCAGCTGCTTCAAGCCAAGGCTGACCTCGGAGATTGCCGTGTAGCGGTCCTTCTCGCGCTGATCGGGCCGGACCAGTTGCAGATAGTCGACGATGACCAGTTCGAGCTTGTGACCCCGCGCCGCGAACCTGCGCTTGTGCCGGCGGACCCGGCGCGAGATGCTGCCTATGGTTGCCGAACCAACGTCGATGATCGTGATTGGCAATTCGGCGAGGGCCTGCTGGGCGCGCGCCAACTCGCGCGCCTGGTCGGTGCTGATGTTGCCGCTCGTGATCGCGTTGAACGGAACGCGCCGCTCGCTGCCGAAGCACATATCGGCAAGCGCACGCTCGGCGATTTCATCGGCGCTCATCTCGTGGCTGATGAACAGCACGCCGTGCCCTCGCTTGGCCGCTCCGATCGCATAGCTGATGGCGGTCGAGGATTTACCCATCGCGGGCCGCGCCGCCATGATGCAGAGGTTCTTTGGCTGGATCGCGCCCATTGTGGCGTCGAGCGCTTCAATGCCGCTCCGGACTCCGGCGTGGCGGTCCTCGTGCATTGCGTCGATGACCCGCGCCGCCGCTTCTCCCGCGGTGCTGTCGTCGTCGCGTTGATGATCGGTCGCATCGGCCAGCGCGGTCTCGGTATCGGCAATGGCCTGATCGATGGTGCCGTCGGCTTGCGAGACGGAACCGATGGCGTCCCGCAGCGCCCCAATCAAGCGGCGACGACGCGCCAGGTACAGCACCTGCTTGGCAAACCCGTCGATGCCCACGACATGCGCGCCCGAGCCGGTCAGTTGCGCCAGATAGCCCGGCCCGCCTATATCCTTCAGCCCTTCATCGTCGACGAAATAATTGCGCAGCGTGATCGGATTGGCGGCGTGGCCCAGGCTATGCTCGCGGACGATCGCCGAGAAGATGCGGCCATGCGCGGCCTCGACGAAATCGGCGTCGGTCAGCATGTCGGCCACGCGGTCAATCGCGGGGTTGGATTGCATCAGGGCGCCGAGCAGGGCTGCCTCGGCTTCCGGGTTGCTTAGCGCCGGCGCTTCCACGGGCGCGAGGGCGTTCACCCCCACCTCCCCAGCAGCACAACATTATCCCGCCGCTCGGTGGCCAGGAACAACCGCTGGAACCTGTCATGCGCCCGGATGCGCGCCTCGACATGGGCACGGTCATGCGACAGGCACGGGTCGTCGCGCTCGATGCGGCACAGCTCGGCATAGTCGGACCACGCGCAATCGACGGCGCTAGGCGAGGCTAGGTGGAGGACCCGAGCCATCTAGGCCGTCAATCCCGTTGGTACACTATGTACCGGGCAACGGAACACAAACGGGCCAAAACGCGCCCAGACTGGCAAAACGCGCTCTGGCGTTTGAGCTAAGTGCTTGAATTGGTGATTAGCGCGTTCGTTTACACCGAGAAGGTTCGCGGGTTCGAGCCCCGCAGCGCCCACCAGTTTTCCGCCGTTTTTTGTCATGCCGCCACCGTACCACATGGTACGAATGTACCTAGCCCCACTCCAGCGCGGCTGCTCCGTCCCTCAAAAAGCTCGGGTGAATAGGGCCGCTCAGTCATACCAGCCTCGCCACAAGCCGCGTTGCCGTATGTCCGCAGTGTCCGTGCTCGGGATTGCGATTGCACCGTGGGCATGGTGTGCGGTCAGCGATTGGCTCGGGTATCGGGTGCTTGAAGCGCGCTTCGTGTATGCCAGCGGCATAGCGACCGATTGTGGGGTTGAGAGGGGCGGTCACGACAATGCTCCGACGCACGGCGCGCCGCAGCCGCGCAGAAAGGCGTAAGCCGCCTCGGGGGTGGTGACGATTGCAACCGGCCAGGCAAGGCTCTCAAGGCGCTCCTGGACGGCTCTCTGTGCCTCGCTGAGCTTGCCGAGCTTAGGCCGCTTCACTTCAAGGAAAGCGCCCTTGCCCGGGCTCCACAGGCACAGCATATCTGGCGTGCCTTTTTTCAGGCCATCTCCAATTAGCGCGCCCATCTGTTTGAAGCGGGCCACGTCATTGCCGGCGAGATGCGCGCCGTTGGGGATGTGTGTGATCCACACTTGCGGAAATAGCCGCCCGCACATTGAGAGGATCGCACGCTGAGTCTGTCGTTCGGTTGGGATGATGGCCGGGGCGTTCACGCCGCCCCCCTAGTATGTCGGAGCATCGCAGCCCGGCGCTTGGCGAAGTCCTGAACCTCGAATGATGCGCGCCGCTCATCGACAATGCGCTGTAGCTCGCGCTTCGCTTTGTGCTGGCGATATGCGGTGAGAAGGCGGATCATGATGCTTCACCAGCGGCGACAATGCGCGCCCGATAATCTCGCATCGCCTTGCCTCGAACGAATTGGGTGACGATTCCCGTCTGCTTGTGCTTCGCCCAAAGCGATGCGTCGATCTTGCCCCGTGCTGGCTCAATGAAAAGTTGCTCGAACAACGCGGGCTGCAACTCCTTGCGCCACACATTGATCGTTCTCATCCGGCGAATGCCGCCGGTTTGATTAGCGATCACCCCGTAGCCGAGCGACCCCCAGAAGTCGTTTGCGTCGAGATCGAAGCCGCACCGCAACGTGAGCGTCGAAGCGCCGAAACGGTTGGCGTAATCTTCCATCGCGACCACAAGCGAAGCACCGTAAAGGCGTCGGCGGGCATCATATTGAATGCAGACTTGATGGCACTTCACGTCCACGGCGGGTGCGCCCATGTAGATGTAGCCACATGGCTCGCCATTCAGCAGGCCAAGGAACAAGCGCCCTTTCTCAGCCTCACGCTCAAAAACTTGCTTGGGATAAAACGACAGTTGTTCGGCGTTCTTGCGCTGTAGCCCATCTACATACGCGAGCAATGACGGGTGTTCTTGGACGATGGCGAAGTCGTCGCTCATGCGCTAAGCCCCCGCGCTCGCCGCGCCCATGAACGCGCTTCCGCCAGCGACACGAACTTCATCGGCTCAATCACGAACACGCCGTCGCATTCGCTTATCATGGCGGCCTCGCGCTTCATCGGGTCAAGGCGGATGAGGAAGGGGCGGTTCATGCCGCCGCGCTCCGCCTCGTGGGCATATTCAGGTCAAGCGGGCGCTGGCGGGAGCGAAACATTTTACGCGGCCTCAAATAACGATACTTGTTCCGGCACAGGGCAGTCCAGTGCAACGCGTTCCATGTTCTTAACGGCCTGGCGGTAGTAGCTAGTTTTTAGTTCAACCCCAACGCCTCGCCGGCCCATGGACACAGCAGAGAAAGTCTCGCTCCCGACCCCCATGAACGGCGTGAAGACAATCTCGCCGGGATTGCTCCGCATCTGCACAACGCGGTCAATGACATCGAGTTGGAGCGGGTGGACATGCTTTTCGTCCTCCTCCTCTTTGCCTTCGACAAAGGGCAACACGCGACCCACTCGAATGTCATCCCAAACCGAGGAAGCATATCGCCTCCATATCCAGTGCGAAAAACGATTAGCCTTCTGGTCGCCGTCAAACCCGCGCAACCGCCGAATGTCGTTCGGCATCTTGCTATCGTCGCCAGCATATTCGTGGAAGCCGGTCGGGTTGGCAACGGGAACGGGGTTTTTCCCCTGTTTGCGGAATACCAACAGATAGTCAGCCGATGCAACGCCGCATAGAGTGCTGTCGTCAACCGCGGTTCGATGTGCGAGGTTCTTCTGAAGCGTCCGATTGCGGACCCAAAGCGGCTCTTTCCAAATAGCATGGCGGGCGACGAAGTTGAAACCGAGCCGCTGGTGCAGCCGAATAATATCCCCGGGGAAGTCGATATAATAATCAGACCCGGAGTTGCCGCTTGGAACGTCCATGCAATGCACTGCGGTGCAGCGGCCCGGGACGGTCAGCCTCGCCAGTTCCTCGACGCAAAAGCCGTAATGCTCAAAGAACTGGTCATAATTTATGCAATTAGATATGTCGCGTTCGTCGCTTGAGTAATTGTAAAGACCACCAAACGGCGGGGAATAGACGGAAAGCCATACAGAGGCGTCTGGCAACCCCTGCATAACCTCAATGCAGTCGCCGTTATAAACGGCAAACTTATCCGTCACTAATTGGTCGACTACGCTGCTAGCCATTCAGGAACTCCCATCGGTGTGTTGCAGTTATTTGTGCGATGAATTGCGGCTGCGTTATTCATCTCCATTATGAGGTTATCGAACATCGTTTCGGCCCGATGTGCCTTGCGCTGCAAGTTCTGCATGATGAGGCGCTCGCCGTCGGTTAGAACAATATCGACTTTGACAGGCGCGGTTTGACCGAAGCGCCAACAGCGCCTTACGGCCTGATAATACTGCTCAAATGAGTGCGACGGGAAATAGACGACATGCGCGCAATGCTGGAAGTTAAGGCCCATCGCGCCGATCTTGGGCTTGGTGATGAGCACCCGAACCTTGCCGTCGACGAAGTCTAGAAACCGGCGCTCTTTCAAGTCGTCGCTATTGGCTCCCGAAACCTGAACTGCATCCGGCATCATCTGCTCGAGCAGATTGGCTTCGTCGTTGAGTTGGCACCAAATAATCGCGGGGCGGTTATGATCGACTAGTGAAGCTGCGCGCTCGCATCGCTCTTGGATTGTGCGCTTCTTTTCTTCCCGCTGCTCGGGCAATCTTTGCGCCGGTAGATTGAAAAGCATCCCGTCCGGCAACGTGACAGCTTCAACCAAATGCTCGGCGGTGGTTAGCGGCGGCAGAATTAGCCGCCCGTCGTCAAAGCCAAGGTCGGATGGACTGCGAAGCGCCCGCGCCCATGAGCAAACCCAACGCCAGAACGGTAGCTCAGAGTGACCTTTGAACCGCCACTCGGGAGCCTCGCCATACATCCGACCGGTAGCGGTCGAATTGCCCTGCTCGTTCTTGAAAAAACGATTAAGCATATCGGTCTGGCCGAGATAGCCAAGAGCCTCAGACGAGGTTCCTAATTCGACATAATCGTTTGGTGCGGCCGTCGCCGTTGCCAGCAGGCGATAAGGGGTTTTCCGCATGAAGTTAGTGATCTCGGCTTTGCGCGATCCGTTGAAAGACTTTAGTATTGAGCTTTCGTCGCAAACAACCGCGCCGAAATCGGACGGGTTAAAATGTGCCAGACGTTCATAGTTTGTGACGACTATTTTTGAAGGAATAGACCCGTCGCGCGACCTAACACACTCAATCCCAAACTTCTCGCCTTCACGGATGGTCTGTGCAGCGACGGCGAGCGGCGTAAGTATCAAAACGGGGCGGTTAGTGTGCTCAACGACATTCTGCGCCCATGTCAGAAACTGGATTGTCTTACCCAACCCGCAATCTTCGAACAGCGCAGCCCGGCCCTTACGGACGGAATACTCAACCATCGCTTGCTGGAAGTCGAATAGCTGGGGCGGCATGAACTTGGGCTCGAAACCATGCTCGGCACCTTCATGGGTTTTTGCGGATAGGAAGTCTTGGTAAATCATGCCCCGTCATCCTCGCTCGGCAAGCGGGGCCACTCCCCAAGCGTCGTTTCGTCAAGCGTGGCGGCGTCAGCTATCGCAACCGCGGCGGCGATTAGATAGCAAGCGCCAACTATGCCAATGACGAACAGGCCAATGACGAACAGGCCGATGGCGATGGGGCCGGTCATGCTGCGCGGACTTCTCTGGCCGACGCTAGTTCTTCCAGGGTCGCTATTTCCATACGCGCCAGGATCGCCCAAACATCTGCGGGGATACTGTTGCGCTGACGCCATGAAATGACGGTGTGAACGGATTTGCCGGTTTCCCGCGCGACTTCGTCAACGCGGTCGGGCGGAACGATCTCTCGGTGCTGTCTCATGCGGCACACAATACATATAGCATAGCAGGATGCAAGCCAATCGTTACTGGTCCGGCAAACTTTCTGCGCTAGCAATGCATTTTGTGCTTGAACGGCTAAACGCAATGTGCATAATGCTTCCTGTCGCAAATCGCGATGGAGGATTTAACATGGCTACCGAACTCCGTGGATACGCCAAGACGATCAGCGAAGCGACCGGCGTCACCAACGCAACCGACCTTGCCGACATTGAAGATTCGATGCGGCACGACATTTTCCACTCAACCCTCGATTGGCAAACCCGCTCGCAATTGATGCGCGGCGCACGTGAGGCTTGGAATCTCGTCCAGATTATGCGCGACCCTGCGGCGCTTGCGGCGGCTCTCGCATGACCCGCCCGAAACTCAACCACAATGGAGGATTTCACATGGCTGCCGACACTGTTCAACTGAGCCGCGATGCTGATCAGGACGATGCCGACAAAGAAGCGGCAAAACTGCTCGACATAAGCATTGCCCATGCGATCCTGCTTCGCTCGGTCAACGACAAGGCCGACGGCGCGCCCTCTGTTGTTCTGACAAATCCGGAAAAGATACTC
>JACDCV010000236.1 GCA_013817375.1 Sphingomonas sp. | reverse complement strand
CTGATAGACTCGCGGATATGGCTGTCGCTCGGGGAGCGCTGCGGCGACGAGCGCCGTCGCCCATTCGATCGCAGCCGCGGGAAGCGGCTCTGACAGTAACGGCGCCCGGCTATGGGCAAGCTCCATAATTGCCTGCGGTAACTGGCTTTCGTTTCTCCAGCGAAGCTGCACTGCGACGACGTTGCCCGGGATCAGCACCGGCCGCATTCGCCGGCCGCGGGCGCCGCGGATGTAAGCGGCGACCATTCCATGCTCCGGCGAAAGGAAGCGGACCACCCCTCCGTGCTCGCCATGCGTGGTTAGTCCGCACACGACCCCCTCGGTGTCGACCTGCATTGGTCAGCCGCGCGGGTGGAAATGGTCGTAGACCAGCCGGGCGATCGTCTTCGATATTCCGGGCGCCCGTTCCAGGTCATCGAGCGCTGCACCCTTGACCGCCCGCCCCGTTCCGAAATGCATCAGCAACGCCCGCTTCCGGCTCGGTCCGATGCCCGGCACTTCGTCCAGGCTCGAGGTCGTAAGGCTTTTTGCCCGCTTCGCGCGGTGAGTGCCGATGGCGAAGCGATGAGCTTCGTCGCGAAGCCTCTGCAAATAGAAGAGCAGAGCCGAATTGGGCGGAAGCGTCAGTTCGCGGCCGCCGGGAAGGTGAAAGGTCTCGCGGCCGGCATTGCGGTCGGGGCCCTTGGCGACTGCGATAACGGGAATGTCGTGGACGCCAGCATTCTCCATCACTTCGCAGACTGAGGACAATTGGCCCTTGCCCCCGTCGATCAACAGGAGATCCGGCCATTCGCCGCTCGATCGCTCCGGATCTTCCTTTTCCAGCCGCGCAAAGCGGCGCTCCAGAACCTCGCGCATCATCGCGAAGTCGTCCCCCGGCTGGGTCTCTGGCCGCTTGATGTTGAACTTGCGATAAACATTCTTACGGAAGCCCTCGGGACCGGCGACGATCATCGCCCCGGTCGCATCCGTTCCCATGATGTGGCTGTTGTCATAGACCTCGATTCGCTTGGGCACCTCCGCAAGCTCGAAGGTTTCAGCGAGCTCGCGAAGCACCTTCGTCTGGGTGGCCGTTTCCGCCATTCGCCGGTCGAGCGCTTCCTCGGCATTTCGGCGCGCCTGGTCCATCAGCCTTACTCGCGCACCGCGCTTGGGCTGCTCGATGGACACCCTCCGCTCCGCGCGTTCGCCGAGCGCTTCCTCGAGCAGCTCACGGTCGGCAAGCTCGCGATCGACGAGGATTCGTCTGGGCGGCGGCATATCTTCGTAAAACTGGACCAGAAAGCTCGACAGCACCTCCGCCTCCGGAACGTCCGCCGTATGCGCCGGGAAGAAGGCCCGATGCCCCCAATTCTGGCCACCGCGAATGAAAAAGGCCTGGATGCTGACCGTCCCGCCCCTGCAGGCAAGCGCGAACACGTCGGCTTCGCCAAGACCCTCCGAGTGATCGGTCTGACTGCCTTGAATGTAGGTCAGCGCCCGAAGCCGGTCGCGATAGACGGCGGCGAGTTCGTAATCCTGCTTTTCAGCCGCCTCGCCCATCTGCCGCCCAAGCCGCTCCTGCACTCCCGTTGAGCGACCGGCGAGAAAAGCCTTCGCGTCGCTTACCATCTCGTCATAATCCTCCTTGCCGATACGGCCGACGCAAGGCGCCGAGCAGCGGCGGATCT
Organism: Sphingomonas sp.; assembly: GCA_013817375.1. GTDB lineage: Bacteria > Pseudomonadota > Alphaproteobacteria > Sphingomonadales > Sphingomonadaceae > Sphingomicrobium. Next base: position 606 of record JACDCV010000236.1, on the reverse strand, counting down.
GGTACAGCAGGCAGGGCCGAGTGCGAGTTTCAAAAAAGCTGTCGGAACAGCTCCTTAACAGAAACAGCTTCTGAAGGGCGTTAAGTGTTCGAGTAACCGAGCCGGCGCTTGCGAACGGACCATAATATTGCCCCTTCGAACGTCGCGCACCGCGATGCTTCTGGACTCGCGCAAAGGCGTGGTCCTCGCGCAGAAGAATGAACGGGAAGCTTTTGTCGTCACGAAGGAGAACGTTGTAGGGCGGCCTGAAGCGTTTGATCAGCTGTGCTTCCAGCAGCAGCGCCTCCGCTTCCGTCCGCGTCGTGATAATGGTCATCGAGCGGGTCTGCGCGACCATTCGCTGCAAACGCTTCGGAAGCCGCGCAACCTGAGTGTAACTGTTGACCCGGTTCTTGAGCGTCTTGGCCTTGCCGACGTAGAGTACGTCGCCGCGGCTATCCTGCATCCGGTAGACGCCGGGCCGCGCCGGGAGCGTTTTCAGCACATTGCGGATCGCCGCGACCCCGGCGTCGAGGTCGGGTGCCCCTCCTTCGTCAGCCGACCCGCGCACGGTATAGGTCGCCGCCTCCTCATTGAAGCGCGCCGCGGCATTGGGTTGGTCGGGAC
>JACDCV010000081.1 GCA_013817375.1 Sphingomonas sp. | reverse complement strand
GCCGAGCAAATCGCCAAGCTCCAGTGCCGGTTCGCCGAAGAATTTGTCTCCGCTTTGGGCCCTGAGCTGCAGCAGCGAGCGCTGGATCGCCCCGACCGACTGTTTCGACACATTGCCATATTCGAGAGTCAGCTGGTCGGCGCGCTTGCCCGCCTCCACGAGCATCGACTGGAGATCTTCGAGGTCGAGGAGGAGTAGCCCCTCGCGGTCGGCAAGCTGGAAGGCGATGGTCAGAACGCCTTCCTGAACCTCGTTGAGGCTCATCAGGCGCGACAGCAGAAGCGGCCCCATCTCGCTCACCGTTGTACGGATCGGGTGCCCCTGTTTCCCGAATAGGTCCCAGAACTGGACCGGATAGCCGCGATATTGCCAGCCATCGAATGCGATCTCTGCGGCACGCTGGCGAAAGGGCTCGTCGGTCTTCGAATCCGGCGACGCCGGCATTGCCAGCCCCGCGAGATCGCCTTTCACGTCGGCGACGAAGCAGGCGACGCCCGCATCGGAAAAGCCTTCGATTATGCCCTGGAGGGTTACCGTCTTGCCGGTGCCTGTCGCTCCCGCGATCAGGCCGTGCCGGTTGGCGCGCTCGAGTTCGAGCGCCTGCGGATTGGCGCCGCCAGCCTCGCTACCGATGAAAATCGAATCCGACACTGGCCGCAGCTCCCCGGCTATTGATTGCAAACGAGCTAGCACCAGCAGTTTGGCTTGTCGCGGATCAGCGGGCTGCGACCCTGACATAATCGATCCGGATCTGGACCCACTCGCCGACCAGCTCGCGGCCGTTCTTGCGCGGCGGCCGGACCCGGAACTGCCAGGCGGCCTGGCGAACCGCCGAGGCGAATCGCGACCCGCGAGGGTGGCTGGCTATCTCGACGCAATCCTCGACCCGGTGCCCGGGGATGGTTCGGCAAGCGACTTCGCCCCAGCCGTCGCTCCATTTGGCCGGAAGATAGCCGTTGAGCTCGGCACCGGACGGCTCACGGACCCACTCCGCATTGTAGAGCGCCTGGCCGTTGGGACCGACCCCGGCTAGCCTGGAATCGCCGGCTCGGCCCGCGGTCCCCGGCTCCTTGGCCTTGGCCATCTTGCCGATGTCTCCGGTCAGGTAATCTTCGCGGCTGAGTTCGATCATCTCCAGCTTTGGTTCGGGCGCGATCTCGGGCTTTACCGGCAGAATGATCACCGGTGGCGGAAGCGTCCGCACCGGCTTTGGCTCGGCCCGCTCCTCCCTCGCCTGACGCGGAGCAGGCGCCGAAGCTGGTGGGGGCGCATTGGAAAGGAGGTCGATGACCAAAGTGCCCGAAGGCTTGATCACTGCCACCGGCCGATATCCGACCCCGATCAGCGCAAGGATGACCAGCACGTTGACGCCGAGCGCAAGCGCCAGGCCCGACGCTCGGCGGTGAAGCGGCGGACGCTCGTAAACGCTGGCTGTCCGGTACGAAGGCAAGGCTGGCGACTTTTTCCGGATCTGTTGGCGTGCGGGGCGTGACTAGTCATTGCCAAGTTGAACGGCGAATGAAAGTCGCTCTGTGGAACGCTTACAGCCGCTGCGGCTTTGTCCAGTGCATGCAGCCCCCAACCAGGTCCGGAACGCGATCGCGGCCAAGCTATGTGCTGATCGCCCTGCTGATGTTTGTCGCGGCGGTCGGCGGCGGCCTCGTTGCGCGCTTCATTCCGATCGGCGGCGGTGAAGTGCCGGTCCAGGGCGTTGCGACCGACCCGCTGACGGTGTCGCCGCTGGTCCGCGAAACCTCTCCGGCAGTGGTCAACATCGCCGTTCAGCAGCCGTCGCCGGCGCTCCAGAACCCGCTGCTTCGGGATCCCTTCTTCCGCCAGTACATGGGAGTCCCGGATTCGGCGCTCCAGCCGGTGATCTCCGCGGGGTCAGGAGTGATCGTCGATGCGGAGCGCGGGCTGGTCGTGACCAATTTCCACGTGGTCCGCAACGCGAGCGCGGTCGAGGTCGGCCTCAAGGACGGGCGCCAAATCGCCGCAGAGCCGGTCGCGTTCGCGCCCGAGCTCGACCTCGCGGTGCTCAGGATCCGCGGAAGCAATCTGCCGGCGCTTCCGCTGGGCGACAGCTCCAAGCTCGCGGTTGGCGATTACGTGCTTGCCATCGGCAACCCGTTTGGCCTCGGCCAGACCGTCACCGCCGGGATCGTCAGCGCCACCGACCGCGGCTTGAGCGAAGGCGACCCGCGGCGATTCATCCAGACCGATGCGCCGATCAATCCAGGCAATTCCGGCGGCGCGCTGATCAACACGCGAGGCCAGATGATCGGGATCAATTCGGCGTTGATCAGCCCAAGCCAGGGCAATGTCGGAATAGGGTTCGCAATCCCGTCGAACGTGGTCCGGACAATGCTCAAGCAAGCAAGCCGCTAGTCCCGCGCTCAGCCGTCGCGGCTCAGCGCGAGGAATGACCCTGCCGGGCCGGGGAGCGGTCGGCAGGGCTTTTTTCCAGGGTGATCAGAGAGTGTGACGCCGCCCGGAGCTCGCTAAAGGTCAGAGCAGCGCCACTCGCCTGCGATTAACGCCGCCCGCTTAACCGCTTCCCAACCGTCAAGGTTGACGCGCCGCTAACCGCGAGGCCGCGGCAAGCGCGGCCGCCGGGCTCAGAGCCCGGAGCGGTCGTCGGTGGTCGAGTAGGATTGTTCCTGGACGCTGGTGTCGATTCCGGCCACCTTGTAGATGAGGCAGCGCGTGAACAGGCCGCTAAGCAGCAGATAAGCGGCGAGGATCCCGCCGATGACACCGCCGAGGCCGTCGAGAACGCCGACGAAGATGAGTATCGCGATACCGATCGCAAAAATGATCCGAACAATGCGATCTTCCGGTCCGACATTCCTGGTCATGACTTACCCCGTTTGTTTAGCCGTTGGTCCGTTCACTAATGCCACCGCGTTGGGAAACCAAGGCTTAGATGCGGGAGGAAAGCCGGGCGCGATTTTCCGCCAGGCGAGAGCGGCCGGAGCCGGGCCGCCGTGAGGCAAGTCCGGTCCGGCCGCAGAACTCGCTCTAGAGACGGCCGTCGGTGCCGCCAGTGGTCGTGCCGGTGCGGGTGCCGGCCGTGCGGTCATAGTCGGTGCGGTCGACACGACGGTGGTCGTCGTCGCGCCGCTTCATGCCGAGAAGCCCGGCAAGGCCGAGAAGGCCGAGCAGGCCCCACGGGAAGTCGTCGTCATCGCGGTCGCGCTCGCGGTCGCGGTCCTCGCCGTCGGCGATCGCGGCGTCCGCCGCCTGCTGGTCGAGCGTCGTGGCGAGGTCGTTGCTCGCCTGCGTGAGGTCCTGCGCCTCGGCGGCGACCTGGTTCGCCTGAGCGTCGACATCGTTCTGGGCGAGCGCCACGCCCGGAGCGGTGATCAGCGCCGCGGCCAGCAGCGCGTGCCTGGTCTTGAGCCTGAAAGTCATTGTCGTTCCTCCTGTTATTCCTGTCCGCACCCTTCTTCGTTGCGGCCCCGGGACAAACGGGCGGGAGCCGGTGCGTGTTCCGGATGGAGGGTTCGCAGAGGCGCCGTTTCGGGTCGGGATTCGCGGCGAATGGTCCCAAAGGTCGCAGCAACACACGTGCGTGCCCATGCGCGCGCGCGGAGGCGCTTGCTTGCGGGAAGAAAGAAGGCTGGCGAGGCGGCGATCGCGCATCCGCGAGTCTAAATCACAAGAATGGGGCTGTAGGACAGGCTTTTCTCTAGAGGCTCAGCTCCGTCCGGTCATCAGCGCGCCTTCGGGCGGCGGCTGGAACTCCAGCGGCGGAACCGCGGCACCCGGCGAGCCCTCGGTCGCCCACTCGTAGATAGCGGTTCCGGCAGGGCCGTAGGTGATCGCCTGAACGAGGATGAACGAGCCGAGGATCGCCGCCATTCCCCAAAGCCAGGCCGGGTGGACTCGCCCGCTCCGCCGAAGGTCCGACCACATGCCGAAAAGCGGGAACAGCAAGGTCACGACGAAAGTCGCTTCCCACGACCAGGGCTGGGTCAGCGGCAGCGGCAGCAGCCGGCCGAAGGCGGGCGCGAGTAGCATCGTCATCCCGCAAAAGTGAAGGCGCCGGTGCCATTCGGTCCGGCGGCGAAGGAGGATCGCAGCGGTCGTCAGCCCGGCGAAGGTCAGCACCGCGACCGGATCGAACACCAGGAACTGGAGCGGCCGGAAGAAGAAGGGCGTGGTGCCGTTGCGGACCATGATGATTGTGACGACGATGCCCGACACGGTCATCGCCACCATCCACACCGCCGCGACCCATCCGAGTCGCCGGTGAAGGCCGATGCGGTGAGTCGCGACCAGCACGTTCTGGATCAGGTAAATCGCCACCCAGCCCATGAACAGCACGGCATGGACGTGGACGCGAACCGGCGAGCCGAAGGTCGAGCGTCCCATCGCCAGCTGGAACGAGAAGCCGGCGACGATGATCGCGGCCATGATGATCGCGCTCTTGAGGAAGAAACGCTCGTCGCCCACCGAAGGCGCGAGCGGCGATTGTGCTAAAGTGGCCATTGCGACTGCCCCCGCTGTTGCCGGCCGATATTAGCGCGGTTTGCGGACGTGCGGAACTGGGTTTTGGGGCCCCGTCCGGTCTTTTCAGCCGCGCTCGGAATCCCTCAACGTGAAGCCGACTTTCACCGTCACCTGGTAATGGGTGATCTTGCCCTCTTCGACATGGCCGCGGGTGTCGGTGACTTCGAACCAGCGGACGTTCTCGAGCGTGCTGCACGCGCGCCCGATCGCCGACTGGATCGCATCCTCAATCCCGGTGGTGGACGAGCCGACGAGCTCGACCAATTTGTAGGTGTGCTCGGACATGGATGTGCTCCCCTCGGCTGGTGTGGCTGTCCCGTAGGGGAATGGCGGGGGAGGGGGAAAGGTTCCTGCACGAAGCACCAAGAGCAAGCCGGCAGCTGCGAAGCAGCGGACGGGTTGGTCGAGAGATGCGGAGTGCCGGTCGGCGGGGCGCGAGGCCTAGGCCGAGCGAACCCGTTCGACGTCACGGGATTTACTCCCGTGACGCCCTTGCTACGCTGAGCTGCTCGGGGCGGAGGGCGCGTGACCAACAAGCTTTATTATGGCGACAATCTGGAGGTGTTGCGGTCGTTTCCGGACGCTTGCGTCGATCTCATCTATCTCGACCCGCCGTTCAATTCGAACGCTGGCTACAACGTGCTGTTCAAGTCGGCGAGCGGCGCCGGGGCGGATCTCAGCCTCCAGTCGAGTGTTGGCTTGCCGCGACCGCCGGCGGGCTTGCGCTTGCGGACGGTCTTTACCTGAACGGTCAGCGCTTGCTTGAGCCACGGAGAATATACGACGAGATCGATACCGTCGTCCGTCGTCATCGGCGCGGATTCAATGCCGCGGGACAGAAGCCGCTGCTGGATTAACAGGACGCCGGCGGCACCGATCTGCGACGTGGTAAGCATGCGGTCGCCTGATAAGCGCTTGTGTGCACAATTGGGAACGCCCGTCGACAAGCTCAGGACGAACGGGGAGGGGGGACAGGCCCACCCCGGGGAAGGGAGAGCTAGCGGCTATCGGTCGCCGTCACCATGTCCTGAGCGGTGCGGGCCTTGGTCCACTGGCACCGCAGCCACCCGCAGGTGATCATATTGTCCGGCCCTCACGTTGGGACTATTACCTGCGAAACCGGACGGACTGGAATAGCTGATGAGCGACAAGGCACATAAGGACGAAGAACAGAAGGCCGCTGAAACCGATGTCGAGGAATTCAAGGAAGACCTCGGGCCATTCGTGACCGCCGCGGATACGACGCGGATGCCGATGGTGTTTACCGACGCGAAGAAGCCCGACAATCCGATCATCTATGCCAACGACGCATTCCTCGAACTGACCGGATATGAGCGCGACGAACTGCTTGCCCAGAGTTTCAATTTTCTGCTTGCGAACCCGTCAGACCGCGAGGTGCTGGACGAGATTGCGGCGGCGTTCGCGGGAAAAGAGGATCGCTCCGACATCGGCTACCGGCGCAAGAACGGGAACACCTTCTGCGCCTCGCTCTTCGTCAGTCCGGTCAAGGACGAAGCGGGCAATATCTACCAGCATTTCATCTCGCTGGTCGATACCACCAAGCACGAACTGGCGCGCAAGCACGCCGCGATGCTGATCGACGAGCTCAATCACCGGGTCAAGAACACGCTGGCGACCGTGCAGTCGATCGTCACCCAGGCAGTGCGCAATTCATCCGATCCGGAGGTCGTCCGCGAGTCGATCGACACCCGGCTGGCGGCCCTTTCCCGGTCGCACGACCTGCTCGGCCGCGAGAAATGGGAGGGTGCGGGGTTGCTCGACCTGATCCGCGAAGCTCTTGCGCCGTTCCGCGTGAGCGAAGGCCATGCCGAACGATTCACCATCGATGGCGACAATATCCGCCTGTCGCCCAAGGCAGCACTGGCACTTGGCATCGCGTTCAACGAATTGGCGACCAACGCGGTCAAATATGGCGCGCTTTCGAACGATTCGGGGTCAATTTCGATCAATTGGGCGCTCGACCAACGGGCGGATGGCCGCTGGCTGTGCCTCCATTGGCGGGAGAAAGACGGGCCAACGGTGGTTCCGCCCACGCGCAAGGGCTTCGGATCGCGAGTGATCGAACAGGGTCTGGCTCATGAGCTGGATGGCAAGGTCGACCTGGATTATCAGCCGGGCGGTATCGTTTGCATGATCCACGTTCCTGCCCCACAAGCGGTTCTTGATGGATGACCAGCTACTATCGGGTCGGCGAGTCCTTGTAGTCGAGGACGAAATGCTTGTCTTGATGGCCCTCGAAGACATGCTCGGCGATTTCGGCTGCACGTCGGTTGCCGTTGCCGGAAACGTCGAAAAAGCCCTCGGCCTGATTGCCACCCGGTCTTTCGATCTGGCAACGCTCGACGTCAATCTCAACGGAGAGCGGAGCTATCGGATCGCCGAGGCGCTCATCGAGGCCAACGTGCCGTTCGCATTTTCGACCGGCTATGGAGAGCATGGCGTTGACGAGGGCTATGGCAATCGCCCGGTGCTCAACAAGCCCTTCAGCGGCCCGCAACTCGTCAAGGTTTTGACTGCGCTGGTGGCCGTTGGCAGTCCACCGGCGCTGGCCGCCTAAGGGCGCCCAACTCGTCATTGCGAGCGAGGCGGGCCCCCTCCACTAGCTTCGCTTGTCCCCCTCCCCGTGGCGGGGAGGAACTATTGATCGAGGAACGAACGCATTTTCCTGCTGCGGGAAGGGTGCTTCAACTTCCGAAGCGCTTTCGCCTCGATCTGCCTGATCCGCTCGCGGGTGACTGAGAACTGCTGCCCGACCTCTTCCAGCGTGTGGTCGGTGTTCATGCCAATGCCGAAGCGCATCCGCAGCACGCGCTCCTCGCGCGGGGTCAGTGACGCCAGCACCCGGGTGACGGTTTCCTTCAAGTTGGCCTGGATCGCGGCGTCGACCGGGATCACGGCGTTCTTGTCCTCGATGAAGTCGCCCAGGTGGCTGTCTTCCTCATCGCCGATCGGGGTTTCGAGGCTGATCGGCTCCTTGGCGATCTTCATCACCTTGCGAACCTTCTCGAGCGGCATCGACAGCCGCTCGGCGAGCTCCTCGGGCGTGGCTTCGCGGCCCGTCTCGTGGAGGAACTGGCGGCCGGTGCGGACCAGCTTGTTGATCGTCTCGATCATGTGGACCGGGATTCGGATGGTCCGCGCCTGGTCGGCAATGGAGCGGGTGATCGCCTGGCGGATCCACCAGGTCGCGTAGGTGGAGAACTTGTAGCCGCGGCGATACTCGAACTTGTCGACCGCCTTCATCAGGCCGATGTTTCCTTCCTGGATGAGGTCCAGGAACTGCAGGCCGCGGTTGGTGTATTTCTTGGCGATGGAGATGACCAAGCGAAGGTTGGCCTCGACCATTTCCTTCTTGGCGATTCGGGCCTCGCGCTCGCCTTTTTGCACCTGGTTGACGATTCGGCGGTACTCGGAGAGCGAGGTTCCGACGGCGAGAGCGATGTCGCCGATCTCGTTGCGGATGCGCTCGACGCTGTCAGACTCGGTGGCTGCGAAGGCCGCCCATTTCTTGTCGGCTTTGGAGGCATCGGCGAGCCAGTTCTCGTCGAGCTCGCGGCCCGAATAGCTTTCGAGGAACGCTCTTCGCGGCACCCGGTGGCGTTCGGCGAGGCGGAGCATCTGGCCGCCAAGGGCCATCAGCCGGCGGTTGTAGGCGTAGAGCTGGTCGACGAGATATTCGATCTTCGCCTGGTGGAACTGGACGCTTTCGACCTCGGCGGTGAGCTGCTCGCGAAGCTTCTGGTACTTCTTCTCGTCGGAAGGCGGGAAGTCGTCGCCGGCGGCGAGCGCGGAGAGGCGCGCGGACTGGAGCTTGGCGAACTTCTTGAACAGAGCGGTGATGGTGGCGAACTTCTCGAGCGCCTGGGGCTTTAGGGCCTCCTCCATCTGGGCGAGGGAAAGGGAATTGTCCTCGTCCTCATCGTCGTCGGCGGCCTGCGGCTTGGCGCGCCGCTCGACCATGTCTTCTTCCTCATCGTCGGCGTCGGCGGGGGCCTCCTCGGGCTCCTCCTCGTCTTCCTTGATGGTGGGGCCGGCGGTCTTGGCGCTGATCTCGCCGTCGCCGGCTTTCTCGTCCTCGTTGATCTGCTCGGCGGTCGGGCCCTTGGACAGCATCGCCTCGAGATCGAGGATCTCGCGAAGCTGCATCACGCCTTCGTTGAGGTTGTTCGACCATAAAATGATGGCGTTGAAGGTCATCGGGCTTTCGCAAAGCCCCCAGATCATGATGTCGCGGCCGGCCTCGATTCGCTTGGCGATCGCGATCTCGCCCTCGCGGGAGAGCAATTCGACCGCGCCCATCTCGCGAAGGTACATGCGGACCGGGTCGTCGGTGCGGTCGACGGCTTCCTTCTTGGTCGCCGCGGCCGGGCGGGGGCCGCCGTCGTCGAGGGGGTCGACCTCGTCTTCCTGCGCCTGGGCGGCTTCCTTTTCCTCTTTTTCGTCGTCGTCGGCCGCTTCTTCATTCTCGACGACGTTGATGCCCATTTCGTTGATCGCGGACATGATGTCCTCGATCTGCTCGGAGTTCATCTGGTCCTGGGGAAGCGCTTCGTTGA
>JACDCV010000235.1 GCA_013817375.1 Sphingomonas sp. | reverse complement strand
GCCCAAGCCCAAGCGGCGGTCGCGCAAAAAGGCTTCCGAGCCGGTAAATGAGGAAGCCGCTCCGGAGACGGGTGAGCCCGGGCCGGTGCCGGCGGCCGACGATGAATCCAATGGCGACGAGACTTCAGGAGAGCTTCGCCGCGGCTGGTGGCAACGGACGTTCGGCTAGGTCACGACATCCGGATCGTTTCATCCGCTGTTCAGGCCGCTGGTGTGAAGTGCTGGGCATGACCTCAGCTCTATCCCGGCTCACGCGCCTTTTCCTGATGGCGCTTCTGCTGACGCTGTCCGTCGCGCGTCCTGCGGTGGCGGCCGAGGTCCAGCCGTCGGCGCTCCGCGACGCCGAGATGGAGATGCTGTTCCGCGACATGTCGGCACCGCTCATTCGCGCAGCAAGCCTCGACCCGAAGAACGTGCAAATCGTTCTCCTCAACAGCCCGGAGATCAACGCCTTCGTTTCAACGGGTCAGAACGTCTATCTCTATTCCGGCCTGCTTCTCGAAGCTGACAACGCAAACCAGGTGCAGGGCGTTATCGCCCACGAACTCGGCCACGTTGCAGGTGGCCACGGTATCCGGCTTCAGGAAGGCGTCGGTCAGGCGACGGGGATCACCATTGCGACGCTCATCCTGGGCGCTCTTGCAGTCGCCGCCGGTGCGGGCGACGCCGGGCTGGGAATCATGATGGCGGGGCAGAGAGCGGCGCTGGGGCGACTGCTCGCCTTTACGCGAACCCAGGAGAGCAGCGCCGATGCCGCCGCTGGGGCCTATCTCTCCACCGCAGGTATAAGCGGCAAGGGCCTGTTGGACATGTACGGCAAGTTCCAGAACCGGGAATACCGCCTCGCCTTGTACGCAACCGACAGCTACGATCGGACGCACCCGCTTTCGCGCGAGCGAGTGCAGACGCTGGAGCACTCGCTGAGAAGCAATCCGGGTTGGGACAGGCCTACCGACCCGAGGATCGAAGAGCGGTTCCAGCGAGTGAAGGCGAAGCTCCTCGGCTACGTCAATCCCAAGCAGGCGGTGATCAAATATCCGGCGAGCGACCAAAGCGTGCCGGCGCATTATGCGCGCGCTTACGCCTATCACGTCGGTGGCTATCCCGAAAAAGCATTGTCGGAAGCCGACGCCTTGCTCGCCATGGACCCCGATGACCCCTTCTTCCTCGAGCTCAAAGGGCAAGTCCTGCTTGAATCCGGGCGGCCCGCCGATGCCATTGCACCGCTGCGGGAGGCGACCGAACGGTCAGGCAATACTCCGCTCATTGCCGCTATGCTCGGCCATGCGCTGATCGCGACCGAAAAACGCGAGAATTTCCCCGAGGCGAAGCAGGTGCTCAAAGCGGCGGTCGGCCGGGACAACCAGAATCCGTTCGCCTGGTACCAGCTCGGAATCATCTACGACCGCGAAGGCGACTTGCCGCGGGCCGCACTTGCGACTGCTGAGCGCAACAATCTGGAGGGCAAGCCGAAACTTGCCCTGGCAAGCGCCGAGATGGCGATGAAGGGCATCGCCCATGGCACCCCCGACTATCTTCGGGCGCAGGATATTGCGATGGTGTCTTGTGCCGAGCTGAAGAAAGACAAGAACGAGAAGAAGAACGCCAGGTGCAGCAAGTAGCAAATCCGTCCTCCGGGCGGCTTGGAGCGGCGGTGCTTGGGGGCATCATCGGCGCGGTCGTCATGGCCGCGATCCTGATATTCGCAATCCCGCAGCTGGCCGGAAGCCGGCTCGTGCGCGCGGGCATGATGTCCGACCCCCAGATATTGGTCGATGCAAGCGAAGCGCTTCGCGACCGGCAATATATGCCGGTTCTGGCGCAGCACCGGGCTGCGATCGAGACGCCCTTCGGGACCTCGTGGAAGGGATCAAGCAAGCCCGATGTCGTGCTCGTCGAATTCTACGATTATGCCTGCGGCTATTGCCGCGCCAGCAACCCGGTTCTGCAGCAGCTGATCGAGGAAGATCCGGGGCTCAGGGTCGTCTACCGCGAGCTTCCCATCTTAGGCCCCGAGAGCGTGACCGCCGCGCGCCTTTCGCTTGCAGCTTCGAAAGCGGGCCGGTTCGGGCAGTTCCACGACGCCCTGTGGGCCGCTGGCAAGCCTGGGCCGGAGTCGCTTGCGCGAGCCAGCCAGTCCGCCGGGATCCCTCCCAATCCGATCGAGAGCCAGGACATCGAAGCCGAGCTCAAGAAGAATTACGATCTGGCGGGCGCTCTGGGCGCTACCGGAACGCCGTTGTTCGTCGTCGGCAACAGGGTGCTCAACAGCGCTGTCGGCTATGATGCG
>JACDCV010000080.1 GCA_013817375.1 Sphingomonas sp. | reverse complement strand
CCGTTCGCCATCGCTGCCGCTCGGGTCGCAAGCGAGCAGATGGCGTCCCTTGTGAATCAGATCGACCCAGCCAGCGAAGGCCTGTCCGAAGGATTCGGCAACCTTGCGCAGCCCTTCGTCGGCAATGCTGCCGTCGGGCGCGAACTTGTCGTCCGAAACGCCACCGAAATAGGCTTCCGGCTGCTGCATCATCGGCATGTCGAGGAACACCGAGCATTGGCGCAAATGGTGGTTGGCTCCGAACCCCCCGATGCCGCTAGGCGAAGCTGTGGCCACCGCCGCGGGCTTCTTTGCCCATACACTTTGCCCATAGGGGCGTGAGCCGATGTCGATCGCGTTTTTGAGCGCGCCGGGTATCGAGCGATTATATTCTGGCGTGACGAACAGCACGCCCTGGCTGCAGGCAATCTCCTCGCGGAACCGCACCCAGGCCTCGGGCGGATCCTCGTCGAGGTCAGGGTCGTAGAGCGGCAATTCGCCGATCTCGACGATCTTGCATTCTAGGCTTTCGGGGGTCGCTGCGCACATGGCGCGGGCGATCTTTCGGTTCAGCGAACCTTCGCGGATGCTGCCGACGACGACAGCGGTTTTGTATCGGGTCATGGTCTTCCAATGCACACGGCAGGCGGAAGGTTGCTCAGCGGCGTGAGCGAGCGCCGCGGTGCTTGATATTGGCCGGGCGTCCGCGGCGCTGGCCGCCGCGCACCTTGTCCTGCCTTGGCGACGCCTTGCTTCCGCCGCCGCCATAGCTTCCCTCGGGAAGCTCGAAGCGAAGCCCTCCCGAGACCGGGTTGGCCTCGACAATCCGAAGCTTGAGCTTCTGGCCCTGGCGATAGGCTTCGCCGCTATGCTCGCCGACGAGTTGCTGCGACTTTTCGTCGTAGCGGAAATATTCATTGCCAAGAGTGGACGCGAGCACCAGCCCGTCCCCGCCGAGCGCCTCGACGGTCGCAAATAAGCCGAACGGCTGGACCCCGGTGATCCGGCAGTCGACCAGCTGGCCGACCTGGTCGGCAAGGAAAGCCGCGACATAGCGGTCGAGGGTCTCGCGCTCGGCCTCCATCGCCCGCCGCTCGAGGCGCGAAATCTGCTCGCCGATCGCCTCGAACTTCTCGGCATCTTCGGCAGGCAATCCGCCCTCACCAAGCCGATAGGCGGTGACCAGCGCCCGGTGGACGAGCAAATCCGCGTAGCGGCGGATCGGCGAAGTGAAATGCGCATAGGTGGCGAGGCTCAAGCCGAAATGGCCAAGCCGATCGGGCGAGTAGCGCGCCTGCATCTGGGTGCGCAAAATCTGCTCCATGATCTCGGGCCGAAAATCGGCGTCCCCGATACGCTCGATGATCCGGTTGAACGTCGCCGGCTTGACCACCTGGCCAAGCGCGAACTCGACGTCATGAGTGTCCAGATAGTCCTTGAGCGTCACCAGCTTCTCGCGGCTCGGCGATTCGTGGACCCGGTACATGACCGGCGCCTTCTTGGCTTCGAGAGCGCGCGCCGCGGCGACATTGGCCGCGATCATATAATCCTCGACCAATCGGTGAGCATCGAGCCGCTCGCGGGGAGCGACCGAGGTGATCCGCCCTTTTTCGTCGAGCACGACCTGGCGCTCGGGAAGATCGAGCTCGAGCGGTTCGCGCTTGTTGCGCGCCGCAAGCAGCGCTCGCCAGCACCCCCACAAAGGCTTCAGCGCAGTTTCGACGAGGTCGGAGGCAACCGCTCCCTCGACCTGTGGCATCGAGCAGGGCGATGAACTCACCTCGATAGGCTCATCATCCCCTGAGCCCCTCCCCTCGATGGGGAGGGGTTGGGGTGGGGTGGCATTCGCGGAAGAGGCGGTTCGAGCTCTAACGTCACCCCCACCCTGCCCTCCCCCATGCAGGGGGAGGGTTAGTTCGCCCGAAGCATCCATCGCGGCCTGAGCATCCTCATATGCAATGTTTGCAGCGACGCAAATCTTCGCACGCGTGAATCGCCAGCTTTTGAGGGTGCCATCCTTGGCGATCTTCAGGTGGCAGGCCATGGCCGCACGCTCCTCGCCGGCCTTTAGCGAGCAGATGTCGGCCGACAGCTCCTCGGGCAGCATCGGCACCACCCGGTCTGGGAAATAGACGCTATTGCCCCGACTTCGTGCCGACTTGTCGAGCGCGCTTGCCGGCCTGACGTAGAAGCTGACGTCGGCGATCGCGACGATCGCTTTCCATCCGCCTGTGTTGTCGGGATCATCGTCGGGAGCGGCCCAGATCGCGTCGTCATGATCGCGCGCGTCGGCGGGGTCGATGGCGACGATCGGCAAATGCGTGAGGTCTTCGCGATCCCCGAGCGGCTGCCTGGCCACCCGGCCGGCTTCGTCGATCACCTGATCGCTGAACTCGAGCGGAAGCTCGTGCTTGTGGATGGCGATGAGGCTGAAGCTCCTTGGAGCGAACGGGTCGCCGAGAACCGCATCGACGCGCACGCTCACCCGCTGCCCACGCCCCGACAGCTCGCACAGCACCAGGTCGCCGGCTTGCGCATCCTTCACGTCGCTGATCGGAAGCTCGCGCCTTTCCTTCTTTTCCACCGGAGTCAGCCAGAAGCGGTCGCCCTCCTTGCGCACCACGCCCAGCACCAGCTCGGCGGCGCGCGCCAGCTTCTTCATCGGATAAGCGACATGCCCCTGCCCGCGCTCCTCGGTTCGCGACAGGATCCGGTCGCCGATGCCGAGCGCTCCACGCCGACCGCGCTCGATCACTCGAAGCTTGGGCGCCGGCATCTCCGCTTCCCAATGCTCAGGCGTCGCGAAGATGTTGCCGCTGTCGTCGGACTCGACCACCTTCAGAACCGTGACCTTCGGGATTCCCCCCGACATGTGGAAGGCGCGGCCGGGCGACGCGTCGATCAGCCCTTCGTCGGCCATGTCCTTGAGCAAGGCTTTCAGCTGGATCTTGTCCTGGCCCGACAGGCCGAAAGCGCGCGCGATCTCGCGCTTTCCCGCCGGCTGGTCGGCGCTGGAGATGAAGTCGAGGATCTGCTTTCGGGAAGGCAGACCGGCTGAGCGCTTGCGGACCATGACGAGCCCCTAAACGCGCCTACCGCAGCTGGCTATCCTTGCTCCCGCGGCGATTGATACCGGAGTGGACCATCGCCTGATCGCGGACCGCCTGGCAGGCAATGCAGGTACGAACGCCGGGAACAGCTTTGCGCCGCTTGGCCGGGATTGGCTCTCCGCAATCGTCGCACTCGGTCGCGCTTTCGCCCTTGGGAGTCAGTGCCCGGGCACGGAGCACCGCGTCCTTCACCGTATCGTCGATCTGGTCCTGAACAGCACCGTCGCGAGTCCAGCCGCCAGCCATGTCATCCTCCATCTGCCGCCAGGCTGTTCGCCGCGGCCGTATTTGACAAGGCTACGCGCCTGGCCAGACGATGTTCCCGCCACACGATCACCAGCCCGCTGCCGATGATGATCGGCGAGCCGATCCAAAGCCAGGACGTCGGTATCTCTCCGAAAATCCACAACCCCAGCAGGGTCGCCCACAGCAGGCTCGTATAATCCATCGGCATCACCAGCGCGACCGGCGCAAGCCGGAGCGCTCCGGTGAGAGTGAGCTGGGCAAGGCCGCCGGACAGCGCCAGGCCCGCCAGCACGGCCCAGGTCGTTGGATCATGGGCGCCGCCAAAGTGAAGCATCAGCGCACCCAAGGGGACGAGCGAGCTCATTGCGAACCAGAAGACCGTCGTCGACGCCCTCTCCGTTGCTCCGAGGCGGCGGATGACGATCGTCACCGAGGCGGTGAGAAGCGCAGCCGCCAGAGCTACCGACGCGCCCGTCAGCGGCACTTCGCCGGATCCGGGCTGGACGACCAGCAGCACTCCGGCGAACCCGGCCGCGACCGCTCCCCAGCGCCATTTACCGGTGGGCTCGCCGAGCAAGAGCGCGGCAAGCATTGTGGCGAAGACCGGCACGGTGAAGCCGATCGCCGTCGCTTCCGCCAGCGGGAGCAGGATCATCGCCAGGAAATTGAGGCCCATGGCGGTCACGCCCAGCGCCATTCGCCCAACGTGAGCGCCGATCCGGCGGGTTCGCAGGGAGGCGAAGCCGGCACCGGCCGCGACCAATGCGATCGCGCACAGCGCCGAGCCGATCTGGCGGTAGAAAAGAGTCTCGACGAGGTTCACCCCGCGCTCCGCCGCCAGCTTCACCAGCGCGAACATCATCGCAAGCAGGAGCGCGGTCAGCAGCCGCAGCGCGATTCCGGCGAGCGGCCGCTGCTCGGCCGGCTCGTCCGTGTCGAGGACCGCCGGCGTGGCCAACTAAAGCCCCTCCCCTTGATGGGGAGGGGTTGGGGTGGGGTGATGTCTCCGAAAACGCCACGGGGGGTCTCCACCGTCACCCCCACCCTGCCCTCCCCCACCAAGGGGGAGGGTTCTACTTCTCATCCGCCGCCACCCACGGCTCAAACGCGCCGCCTGGCAGCGCGGCCGCGACCGGACTTTCGTAGCCGCCTTCGCTGACCGACGAGACGCCGAACACCCAATTGTCGACGCGAACGCCTTTGACGACGACTTCGCACAGTCCGTCGGGCCGGGCGCAGGCGCCGGATTGCGGAAGCACCGGCATCACCTGTTCCTGCAACGGCCACTGGTTCGAATCGGTGCTCCGCCAGCGGACGAGATAGCGCTGGGCGCCGGGAACGGGCTTGAAACGGATCGTCGTGTCGTTGGCGACCGCACCTTCCGCGACGGGGCTGCCAGGCGTCGGCGGAGCGTAGGCGAGCCAGGCAAGAGCAGCGACGTTGAGCTGAGTCACCGCCGTCAGATAGGCAAAGTCCATCTCGTCGATGGTGTCGCCGAACTTCGTGCCCTTTTCGGTGCGCAGGTCCTGGTGCTGATGGTCGTAATCCTCGACCGCAACCGAAAAGCGAACCGCGGGATACCCGGCGTTGAGAAACTCGGTGTGATCGCCGCCGCGGCCGAAACGGTCGTTGCGCCAGATCTGCGCGACATCGAGATTGACCGGCGGTCCCACCCGCTCGGCAAGCCGGTCGAGGAATCGCGACAGGTTGCGCGACGGCGAGTCATTTTCGCCGCCGAACCGGCGGATGTTGTCGGCAAGCTCCTCGCGGCCCTGCCAGCGCGGCCCTTCGGAGAAGACGCGCACCTGCCTGGCGTTGCACATTCCGTCCGAACCGCAGCTGTTGCCGATGATGTCGTTGTTCAAATTGGCGACGACGTTCCAGCCCTGCGCCTTCGCGTAATTGGCCATCACCTTGCCGCCGTAGAGCCCCTGCTCCTCGCCGGAGAGCGCGGCATAGACGATGGTTGCCGGGAATTTGTGTTTCGAAAGAACTCGCGCCGCCTCGATCACCGCGGCGGTTCCCGAACCATCGTCGTTGGCGCCCGGAGCATCCGAAGTCGCGTCCATGACGTCGGTGACCCGGCTGTCGATATGACCGGTGATGATGACGACGTCGTTGGGGCGTGTCGTCCCGCGCTGGATCGCGACGGCGTTGCAGACCGGCGTCGGTGTCGGGATTCGTCTGCCGGTAACGGTCTCGCACGGCCGCACCGTTGGCAGGCCGAAGCTCTTGAACTGCGAATCGGTCCAGTTGAGCGCCGCTCCGATCCCGCGCGTCGGGTGAGTTTGCGACGACAATGTGTGGCGCGTTCCGAAGCTGACCAGTTTCTCGATGCTTGCCCGAAGCTGCGCTGAATCCACCTGCCGCGCACGTTCGGCGACAATGTCCTCGGGTCCCGGAAGTGGCGGAGCCGCCATCGCGGCGCTTCCGACGAGCAGGGATGAAAGCAGGACTAGATTACGCATGGGACGACTCTCCTTCACCCCTCCACTGCCTCCGCCAGCCGCTGCTGCCAACCCTACCGCGCGTTTCGCTCAACTGGAAATCGCCCCGCCGGAGGTTTAGGGAGCGCGCGACCCGAACCGACATTGTCTTTGAGGACCAGCCTTATGTTGCGTGACATCGACCATTTCATCGCCGGCGAAGCTTATGCGTCCGGCGGCCGTACCGGCGACGTGTTCGACCCCAATCGCGGCGAGGTTCAGGCGAAGGTCCGGCTCGGTACCGCCGAGGAGCTCCAGCGCGCGGTCGACGCCGCGAACGCGGCACAGCCCGCCTGGGCGGCAACCAACCCGCAGAAGCGCGCCCGAGTGATGTTCAGGTTCAAGGAGCTTGTCGAAACCCATATGGACGAGCTCGCCGAGCTTCTCTCCTCGGAGCACGGCAAGGTGATCGCCGACTCCAAAGGCGATGTTCAGCGCGGGCTCGAGGTCATCGAATATTGCTGCGGAATCCCGCAGTCGCTCAAGGGCGAATATACGCAAGGCGCGGGCCCCGGGATCGACGTCTATTCGATGCGCCAGCCGCTCGGGATTGGCGCCGGGATCACGCCTTTCAACTTCCCTGCAATGATCCCGATGTGGATGTTCGGGCCGGCGATCGCTTGCGGCAATGCGTTCATCGTCAAGCCGTCCGAGCGCGACCCGAGCGTGCCCGTTCGCCTTGCGCAGCTGATGACGGAGGCCGGGCTTCCCGACGGGATCCTCAACGTCGTCCACGGCGACAAGGAGATGGTCGACGCGATCCTCGACCATGAGGACATCAAGGCGATCAGCTTCGTCGGCTCGTCCGACATCGCGCAATATATTTACTCGCGGGGCACCGCGAACGGCAAGCGCGTGCAGGCGTTCGGGGGCGCCAAGAACCACGGGATCGTCATGCCCGATGCCGACCTCGACCAAGTCGTCAACGACCTCGCGGGCGCCGCCTTCGGCTCCGCGGGCGAGCGCTGCATGGCGCTGCCGGTAGTGGTCCCCGTGGGTGACGAAACCGCCGACCGCCTTCGCGAAAAGCTGATTCCGGCGATCGAGGCGCTTCGTGTGGGCGTCTCGACCGATGCCGACGCGCATTACGGGCCGGTGGTCAGCCAGGCGCACAAGGAGCGGATTGAAAGCTACATCCAGATGTGCGCCGATGAAGGCGGCGAGCTGGTCGTCGACGGCCGCGGCTTCACGCTCCAGGGCCACGAGAAGGGCTTCTTCATCGGCCCGACCCTGTTCGATCATGTGAAGCCCAGCTTCAAAAGCTACAAGGAAGAGATTTTCGGGCCGGTGCTGCAGATGGTCCGAGCCAAGGACTTCGAGGAAGCTGTGCGGCTGCCATCCGAGCATGACTATGGCAATGGAGTCGCGATCTTCACCCGCAACGGCCACGCCGCGCGCGAATTCACCAACCGGGTCAACGTCGGAATGGTCGGAGTGAACGTGCCGATCCCGGTGCCGGTGTCCTATCACAGCTTCGGCGGGTGGAAGCGCTCGGGCTTTGGCGACATCGGCCAGTACGGGCAGGAAGGCATCCGCTTCTGGACCAAGAACAAGGTGGTCACACAGCGCTGGCCGGACGGAAGCGTCACCGGAGAAAATGCATTCGTCATCCCGACGATGGGCTAGCGATGCGCGAGACGAAGCAAAATCGGATGTTCCGGCGTTAAACGCGCATGAGACTATTCCACATGATGCTCCTGACGGCGGCGGTTGCGGCCTGCAGTCAGTCCGGACCGGTGTCACAGGGCGCCGAAAACGCCTCTGAACTGCCTGAAATCAGTCAGGTGTCCGCAAGCCCGAGCGGCG
Organism: Sphingomonas sp.; assembly: GCA_013817375.1. GTDB lineage: Bacteria > Pseudomonadota > Alphaproteobacteria > Sphingomonadales > Sphingomonadaceae > Sphingomicrobium. Next base: position 1,527 of record JACDCV010000080.1, on the reverse strand, counting down.
GCCGGCCTGGGAATGCCGTCGCAAGCACATCCAGCAATGTTGCCGCGAACCGGATTCCAGCCGGCCTTCAGGGCCGCTGGGGCCTGACGCCCGCAGACTGCATGTCGGACGTTGGCGGAACCGAGGGGCTGCTGGTCATCGACGGTGACGAGCTTCGCTTCCACGAATCTGTCGCGATCCCGCCACCGAACGTGCTCACTTCGCCGGAGTCGATCAGCGGCGATTTCGAGTTCAGGGGCGAGGGTCAAAACTGGACCAAATATCAAAGCCTTCGAGTGCGCGATGGCAAGCTGACCCGGACCGAGCGAGCGCCGATGGCGGGCTTTCGCTATGTGCTATGCGACTAGTCATGGGCGGTTCGCGGGGGCTGGCCGATAGCGAAAGCGCGAGCTAGACGCCTCGCATATGCACCAGTTCGAGCTTAACGACGACCAGCTTCAGATCCAGGAGATGGCGCGCAAGTTCACCGCCGACGCAATCACCCCATTCGCCGCCGAATGGGACGAAAAGCACGTCTTCCCGAAAGACACGATCCGTGAGGCGGCCGAACTCGGCTTCGGCGCGATCTATGTGTCCGAGGAGAGCGGCGGGATCGGGCTGGGCCGGCTCGAGGCGGCGCTGATCATGGAAGCGATGGCCTACGGCTGTCCGTCGACCAGCGCCTTCATCTCGATCCACAACATGGCCGCCTGGATGATCGACCGCTTCGGCGGCGACGAAGTGAAGCACAAATACCTCCCGTCGATGATCCCGATGGAGCGGATGGGCAGCTATTGCCTGACCGAGCCTTCATCGGGCTCCGACGCCGCTGCGCTCAAGACCAAGGCAGTCCTGGACGGCGACGATTATGTGGTCTCCGGCTCCAAGGCTTTTATCTCCGGCGCTGGCGAGAATGAAATCTACGTGACCATGGTCCGCACCGGCGAAGAAGGGCCGAAAGGCATCACCGCGTTGGTCATCGAAAAGGACATGAAGGGGGTCAGCTTCGGCGCGCAGGAGAAGAAGCTCGGCTGGCATTCGCAACCGACCGCCCAGGTCAATTTCGACGAAGTGCGGGTGCCGGTCGCCAACCGGGTCGGCGCCGAGGGCGAAGGTTTCCGGATCGCGATGATGGGCCTGGATGGCGGACGGCTCAATATCGGCGCCTGCTCATTGGGCGGCGCGCAACGCTGCCTCGACGAGGCAATCGCCTACACCCGGGACCGCAAGCAGTTCGGAACCGCGATCGCCGATTTCCAGGCAACCCAGTTCACGCTCGCCGACATGGAGACCGAGCTTCAGGCCGCCCGCTATCTGCTTTACGTAGCGGCCGCCAAGGTCACCGCCAACGCGCCCGACAAGACCCGTTTCGCGGCGATGGCCAAGCGCCTCGCCACCGATACCGGATCGTCGGTGGTCGACCGAGCGCTCCAGCTTCACGGAGGCTATGGCTATCTGATGGACTATCCGATCGAGCGCTTCTGGCGCGACCTTCGGGTCCATTCGATCCTCGAGGGCACCAACCAGATCATGCGCGTGATCGTCAGC
>JACDCV010000079.1 GCA_013817375.1 Sphingomonas sp. | reverse complement strand
GTTTGGGACCGCGTTCGTGGAGTACCGGCCCAATGAGCGCACGGCCGTCACTTTCGATGTCAACAATTTGTTCGATACGCCGGCCCAGCGCGAGCGATTGATGTTCCTCCCAAACCGGGCGACACCGGACTTGGCTCTTCGAGAATTTCGCGTCCGAGACAGCCACCTGACCTTGGGAATAACCCTGAAGCGCAGCTTCGGCGGCGCCAAGGCCGGCTAGCCGGAATTGGATATGACTTGCCTGCTTGAGAATGGAGGATTTCCAATGATCGATCGTCGAACCGTCATCCGCGGCCTTGCCGCTTTACCGCTTCTCGGCACCGCAGCCTGCAGCCGGGCGGCGCCGCTGGGCTCCACCGGCGAGGGGCCGCCGCCTGCCAACGTCGCGGGACCGGCCATCCAGGCAGGCGAGCTTCACAGGCGCCTGATCCCAGGCGCCAACGAGCAGGTGCCTGTGATCGGCATCGGCACCGCCCGGCGTTATGCCGACCCGGCCGGCGAGGAGCAGCTGGCGACGCTGCGCGCGACCATCGCCCGGTTCGTCGAGCTTGGTGGCAAGATGATCGACACCGCCCCCTCCTACGGCCGCGCGGAGGAGGTGATAGGCCAGATCGTTCAGGAGCTTGGCGTTCGCGACCGTTTGTTCCTGGCGACCAAGGTGGCGGGCGCCAACGCCGCCGAAGCCCAGGTTCAGATTGCGCAGTCGTTTCGCAATCTCCGAACCGACGTGATCGACCTCATCGCCCTCCACAATCCGCAGGATGCGGCCAATAAACTAGCCGCCTTGCGTGACTTGAAGGCGCAGGGCCGGGTGCGGTCGATCGGCGCGTCCTTCTCGTCGCGAGCAGGCTTTGCTCCATCGAGTGACGCGGTCACATCCTCGGCCGAGCAATTTGCAGGGTTCGAGGCGCTGATTCGCAGCGAGCGGCTGGACGCGATCCAGGTCGACTACGCGCTGGACAATCGCGGTGCCGCCGAGCGGATCCTGCCGCTTGCCCAGGAGCAGGGGCTGGCGGTGATGGTCAACCTGCCTTTCGGGCGCGGCCGGCTGTTCGAGGAGACCAAGGGACGGCCGCTGCCGGATTGGGCAGCGGAGATTGGCGCGACCACCTGGGCGCAAATCTTCCTCAAATATATCGTCAGCCACCCGGCTCGGCCGATCGCGATTCCGGGAATGGCGCGCCCGCAATATGTCGACGACAATCTTGGCGCCGCGCGCGGTCCGTTGCCCGACGCGGCGATGCGGCTTCGGATGGAGCAGTTCATCGATGGCCTCTGAGCCGGCGGGGCAGGGCCGCGGCCTCGCCCGGCTGATCGTCGCCGAGCCTCACGAAGTTCCGGCGGTTCTCGGCGGTTTTGCGCTCTTCTTCCTGCTGTTCGCCAGCTATTTCATGCTTCGCCCGGTGCGCGAAACGTTCGGAATCGCCGGCGGCGTCGACAATCTGCAATGGCTGTACCTGGGCACGTTCCTCGCAACGCTCGTGGTAGTGCCTCTCTACGGAACGCTGGCGAAGACGATGCAGCGCCGGCGCCTTCTTCCCGCCACCTATATCTTCTCAGCGGTGGTGATGGCCGGATTCGGGCTGAGCCTGATGATCGATCCCGATAATATCTGGACTGCGAGAGCCTTTTACATCTGGCTGTCGGTCTTCAACCTGTTCGTCATTTCGATCGCCTGGAGTCTGATGGCCGACGTGTTCAACGCCGATCAGGGTCATCGCTTGTTCGGTCAGATCGCCGCAGGCGCGAGCCTCGGCGGACTGACCGGTCCGCTGCTGAGCGGCCTGTTGGTCGGCCCCCTTGGCCACGCCGGCCTGCTCCTCCTTTCCACCGGTCTGTTGCTGACGACGCTGTTCGCAGCTCGCTACATGATCCGCTGGCGCGAGCAGTACGGCAGCCCCGAGGACCGCGATGAGCCGCCGGATAGGCGGATTGGCGGATCGATATGGGCGGGGCTGACCCTCATCCTTCGATCGCCCTATCTGCTCGGGATTTCCGCCTTCGTGATCCTGCTGACGACCGTTTCAACCTTCCTCTATTTCGATCAGGCGCGGGTGGTCGAGGCGACTTTCCCCGATCGCACCGCCCAGACTCAGGTGTTCAGCGCAATCGATTTCACCGTCCAGTCACTGACCATCTTCATCCAGATATTCGTAACAGGGCGGCTCACCCGACGGCTTGGCGTCGCGGTACTTCTGACCGCGGTGCCGGTGACGATGATGTTCGGTTTCGGCCTTCTTGCCCTGGCCGCCACTTTCCCGGTCCTCGCTTTCGTGATGATCGTCCGGCGGGTCGGCGAATATGCGCTGGTCCGCCCCGGCCGGGAAATGCTGTTCACCAACGTCGACGCCGAGACCAAGTACAAGGCCAAGAACACGATCGACACCTTCGTCTATCGCGGCGGCGATGCACTTTCGGCGTGGGCGAATGTCGGCATAGTCGCGATTGGAACGACTGCCGCGGCGGCGGTCGTGGGGGCTTTCGTGGCCGGTGCCTGGGCAGCGGTCGGATGGCTGCTCGGAAGGCGCCATGATCGCGACTCCGATCACCTGGTGAAGATCGCCCGCTGATTGGTTGGCTGTGACCGCGCGGCCACAAATGCGGTGGCTAAGCCGGTGATAACAAAACGGGATTGTGAATCGCTGGCGCGTATGGCTTTGTCGCGTGGATTTTGGAGGGAAGTATTCATGCGTATCCGTGTTTGGGCGTTCGTCGGCGCCTGCGTGCTTGCTGGCGGGGCCGCTCACGCACAGAGCGTCGCCGATCTCAGGGCGCAATATCAACAAACGCAGGCGATGATTAACGACGCCGAATCGCAAGGGGTGGACCCAGGCCTGGTAGCGTCGCTTCGCGAAAGCCTGAACGGGCTCAAGCAGGTGATCGACGAAATGGAGCAGGAGCAGGCATCGAACTCGAGCTCGTCCGACGAGACCCCGGTCGTGGAAGCGGTCCCGGCACTCCAGCCGGCCGAGGGCAACCTCGCATCCGGCACCTGTTCGAGATTTGGAATGGACGAAGAGAACTACCGCCAGACTGCGCTGGCCGATGGCAACGACCAACAGATCCGCGCCCTCTGCGGCCAGGCTTATGAATATTATTCGATGTACAAGCGCGCGCTGTCGCAGCGGCATCCCGAAGCCTGGAAGACCTACGACGCGCACAAGAAATCGGCCATGGTCGTGAACAATTTCTACGGCGAGGCCCGGGCTCTTCCCAACGAGGGTCTGCGCGAGGACACGCGCACCGCGGCCGATCAGGTAGCTGCCGCTAAGGCTCAACAGGCGGCTGCCGCCCGATCCGTTCCCAAGCCTCCACCTGCGCCGCCGTGCAGGGGCTGCGTGACGCCGCAATGAGCGGCACGATCAGCCATCGGTTCGCGATCGCCGCAGCCGTCGCCGCCCTTCACATCATTCCGGCCGCTGCGGCCAAGACCGGCGAGAATGTCTACGCCCTCTGCACCGTTCGTGACGTGACCGTCCAGAACGACCGAATGGCCGGGAAGATGTATCGCTCAGCGGTCTTCTCGGCTCCGGCGAGCTATGACAAACAGATCTCGCTGACGCCCGAGAAAGGTGGCGCGGCCAGCAGCGAGTTCGAGAAGTGGGTCGCTGCAGAGCATGGTCTGGGGGACGACCGCATGTCCCTGACCGCCGGCGACGAGCATTATTGCATCGAGGCGCCGCTCACTCCCGACGGCAAGGCGCAACTGACCAAGATCGCGACCGACTGGGACCGCTCAAAGTTTCCGGAAGTCGAGCTGGTGAGGACGAACTGGACTCGAAAGCGGAGCGCTGCGGACGAACGTTTCGACACCGACCTGGCGAACTATGAAGCTTCGCTCCAGGCGACCCGAGCCGCGACCCAGAAGTACGAGCGCGACCTCGCGGAGATTGAAGCAAAGAAGGCGCGGGACACTCAAACGGCCCAGGCGGCACTCGACCGATTTGCCAGTGAACGCGCCGCTCACGAGGCGGAGACCGCGCGCATTGCTGCCGAGAATCAGCGGCAGCGGCAGGCCTATCGCGAGGAATATAAAAGGGTAACCGGCCGCTACCCCGACGAGTAAGCGCTCGCGAACGGCTTTACAGCTTCGCCTTTTGAGCCTCCGCCCAGGCGAGGTCTGCCAGCGCCTCGACCTTGCTCGCGGTCTCGACTGCATGGGTCGAGGTCGCGGTGCCGCGAACGATCCGTCCGCGGATTCCGTGGAGGATCGCGGCCAGGCGGAACAGGTTGAAGACGATCAGATAGTCCCTGTTGGGCAGGTCCTGGCGGCCGGTGCGGCGGCAGTAAGCGGCGACATAATCCTCTTCCGACGGAATCCCCAGCGGCTTGAGGTCGATCCCCGCAAGACCTGCAAACAAGTTTGCCGGCATTCGGTACATCAGCAGGTGATAGGAGAAGTCCGATGCCGGATCGCCAAGTGTCGACAATTCCCAGTCGAGCACAGCCCGGACCGCTGGCCGCTCGGCATCGAAGATCATGTTGTCGCAGCGAAAGTCGCCGTGGACGACGCCGGAGCGCCCGCTGTCGGCTGGCAAATGTTTTTGAAGCCAGTCGACCAGCCGGTCCATCGACTCAATGCGGCCCGCCTCGGCATCGCCGGCATATTGCTTCGACCAACGGGCAACTTGCCGCTCGACGAAGCCTGTCTTCCTTCCGAAGTCGCCGAGCCCGAGCTCCCTGGGATCATATTCGTGAAGCTCGGCGATGGTCGCGTTCATGGAATCGAAATAGGCAGCGCGGCGCTCGGGCGAGAGCCCGGGAAGCTCGGCCTCCCAGAATATCCGCCCCTCGACCAGGTCCATCACATAAAATTGGGTGCCGATGACGCCCTCATCCTCGCAAAGGCCGTGGACTCTTGCCACCGGAAAGCCGCGGGTTCCGAGCGCCTCGATGACGCGATGTTCGCGTTCGACGGCATGGGCTCCGGCAAGCAGCTTCCCGGGAGGCTTTCGGCGAAGCACGTAGGACCCGCTTTGCGCGTCGATCCGGTAGGTGGGATTCGATTGGCCGCCCTTGAACTGGCGAACGGTCATCGGGCCGGTAAAACCCTGGACATGGTCCTTCATCCAGCGCTCGAGCGCCGCTTCGTCGAAGCGCAGTTTCTCGCTGACCGGCATGGTGCCGGTGTTGGCTTGGGTTCGGTCCATTTGGCGCTGTTTACCAGTGAACCGGCGGCTGTCACGCGCGTTGCCGGGGCATGACCCGGTTAATCCACCTTTCCGACCTCCATTTCGGGGCGCACGATCCCGTTCTCGTCGAGGCGGTCGAGCAGCGCGTTCATGACGATGCGCCCGACCTCGTCGTCATCAGCGGCGATTTCACCCAGCGGGCGCGGACCGAGCAGTTTCAGGAGGCGTGCCGTTTCCTCGAGCGCCTTCGCGAGGCCGGCCACGACGTTCTTGCCGTTCCGGGCAATCACGACGTTCCGCTCTACGACGTGCTTCGGCGCTTCCTGTCGCCGCTGACGCGATACATGCGCTACGTCGACAACACATTGTGCCCGCTCCAGGAAATTCCCGGAGCCACGGTGCTCGGGATCAACACCGCCCGCTCGCTGACCTTCAAGGACGGGCGGATCAGCCACGAGCAGATGGATTTCATCCGCGAGACATTCGAGCGAACCGACCCGAACTCGACCCGAATAGTCGTCACCCACCACCCGTTGTTCGCGCTTGCCCTCGGCGAGAGCATTGCGCCCGCCGTCGGCCGAAGCGCGCTCGCGCTCGACGCGATCGGCGAGGCGGGTGTCGACCTGCTTCTCGCCGGCCACAATCACCAGGCGTCGGTCCACAATGCCCGCGATCTCGTCACCAGGGCAGGGGCCGCGCTCGTCATCCAGGCGGGGACCGCGACCTCGACCCGCTTGCGCGACCAGGAGCAGAGCTTCAACCGGATCGAGATTGACGGCGGCAGCGTCACGGTGACCGTCGAATCCTGGAATGGTTCGGCCTTCGCTCCCCAGGACGCCCAACGCTTCGAGCGCGAGGGCGACCATTGGCGGATTGCCGAAAAGCATATGGAACAGGCGGCGCACTAGCCCCTTTGCTGCCGCTCGCTTACATGCGCCGCGATGATATCGGGCTTCGATCTCGACGACTTCGTGAACCGGGTGCTGGCCGAAGATCTGGGCGCAAGCGGCGACGTCACCTCCGCTGCGACCATTTCCGCCGATGCGCGCTTCGCGGCAAAGCTTGAAGCACGCGAGCCGATCGTCGTTGCCGGGCTCGATATCGCCGCGGCTTTCTTCGAGGACCTGGACCCGGACGCGGAAATCGAGAGGCTCGTTCGTGATGGAGACCACGCTGAAACAGGCGCGGTGCTGATGCGGCTGAACGGCAATGCGCGGGCGATGCTCGCTGCCGAACGCTCGGCGCTCAACACGCTTCAGCATCTGTCGGGGATCGCGACCCTAACGAGGTGCTACGTCGATTCGATTGCAGGCACCGGAGCCACTCTGCTGGACACCCGCAAGACCATTCCGGGCTTGAGGGCGCTGGAGAAATATGCGGCGCTGATGGGCGGCGCGCAAAACCACCGGATGCGGCTCGACGACGGAGTCTTGATCAAGGACAATCATGTCGCAGTCGCCGGCGGGGTAGCGGCGGCGGTGCGCTCCGCCAAAGCTGCAGGCACCGGGCTTGAGGTCCAGGTGGAAGTCGATTCGATCGACCAGATCGAGGAGGCGCTGGAAGCCGGCGCCGACCGCTTGCTGCTCGACAATATGGACGTTCCGACGCTTCGCCGGGCGGTCGACCTGGTCGGCGGCCGGGTCCCGCTGGAGGCGTCAGGCGGCGTGAAGCTGGAGACGATCCGGGCGATTGCCGGGACAGGCGTCGATTATATCTCCGTCGGCAGGATCACCCAGTCGGCTCCGGCCGTCGACATCGGGATGGATTACGCGCTGCAATAAGGAACCTGCGGTCATTGCGAGCGTAAGCGAAGCAATCCAGTCTCCCGCTCGCTGGATTCCCTTCGTCGCTTCGCTCCTCGCAATGACGGCACAGGCCCTATATAGGGCGGCGAAAGCTTTGGAGAGACGTGTGTTCAAGGGCCTCCAGCCCATCCAATATGCCGGTCGCGAAGTCTGGCCGCTGATCGAAGGCGGCAAGGGCGTTTCCGCGACCAATCATGCAAGCTCCGGCGCCTGGGCGGCGGCCGGCGGCATCGGCACGGTCTCGGCGGTCAACGCCGACAGCTATGATCCCGAAGGGCGGATCATTCCGCAGGTCTACGAAGGAATGACCCGCCGCCAGCGGCATGAGGAGCTGATCCAGTACGGAATCGACGGTGCGGTGGCCCAGGTCGAGCGCGCCTATGAGATGGCCAACGGCAAGGGCCTGATCAACATCAACGTGCTTTGGGAAATGGGCGGCGCCCAGCCGATCCTGCACGGGGTTCTGGAGCGCGCGAAAGGCAAGATTGCCGGAGTAACCTGCGGCGCCGGAATGCCGTACAAATTGTCGGAGATCGCAGCCTCGTACGGCGTCTATTATCTTCCGATCATCAGCTCCGGCCGCGCCTTCCGCGCGCTTTGGAAGCGCGCTTATTCGAAAGCTTCGGAGTGGCTTGGTGGAGTGGTCTACGAAGACCCCTGGCTCGCCGGGGGCCACAACGGCCTCAGCAATGCCGAAGACCCGCGCCAGCCGCAGGACCCGTATCCGCGGGTGAAGGAGCTTCGCGAGACGATGCGCGAGGGCGGGATTTCCGACAGCGTGCCGATCATCATGGCCGGCGGCGTCTGGCGGCTGGACGAGTGGGAGAATTGGATCGACAATCCCGAGCTTGGCCAGATCGCCTTCCAGTTCGGCACCCGCCCGCTACTGACCCAGGAAAGCCCGATCCCGCCCGAATGGAAGGCCAAGCTGATGGACCTGGAGGAGGGCGACATTCTCCTCCACCGCTTCAGCCCCACCGGCTTCTATTCGTCGGCGGTCCGCAACAGCATGCTCCGCAACCTCGAGGCCCGCTCGGAGCGGCAGGTCGCCTTCACCAAGGAATCGCTCGGCGACCATCATTTCGAGCTCGACGTTGGGCTCAACGGCAAGAAGAATTATTGGGTGACCAAGGGCGACCTTCAGCATGCGCGCGAATGGTATGCGGCCGGCTTCACCGAGGCCCTGAAAACTCCCGACGAGACCCTCATCTTCGTAGATCCGGAAGAAAAGAAGCACATCCGCATCGACCAGGCCGAGTGCATGGGCTGCCTGTCGCAATGCGCTTTCTCATCCTGGGCGGACAATGAGAAGAACACGACCGGCCGGCTCGCCGACCCGCGCAGCTTCTGCATCCAGAAGACCCTCCAGGACATCGCCCACGGCGGTCCCGTCGACCAGAATCTCATGTTCGCGGGGCACTCGGCCTTCCGCTTCAAGGACGATCCTTTCTATTCGAACGGCTTCGTTCCCACGGTGAAGCAGCTCGTCGACAGGATCCTGACCGGCGCGTGATGCTTGCTCGCGCTCTTGCTGCGTTCCTGGTCCTCGCCGCCGCGCCCGCTCAATCGCAGGAGAAACAGCCGCCTTACTGGGCATCGATCGCCAGTGGGCAGGCGATGACTCGAACCGGACCGGCGAAAACCTATCCGGGAGTCTGGCTCTACCAGCGCCGCGACCTGCCGGTGCGCGTCGTGAAGCGCCACGAAAGCTGGCGGCTGATCCAGGACCCTGACGGTGCAGAAGGGTGGATGCTGGCCACTCTGCTGAGCGAGCGCCGCACTGCGGTGGTGAAAGCCGGAGACCCGCGCTCCGTCCACAGCAGGCCGGAAGCGGCAAGTCCGATTCGCTACCGCGCCGAAGCGGGCGTTGTCGGGCGCCTCGACAAGTGCCGCGACGGCTGGTGCCGGATCAGCATCGGCAATCGTTCCGGCCACATCCGCATGGGCGACATCTGGGGCGTCGCGCCGGACGAAGCGGTCAATTAGTCGACCAACTCCACCGCGATTGCGGTCGCTTCGCCGCCGCCGATGCACAAAGATGCGACTCCGCGCTTGAGGCCGCGGTCCTGAAGAGCGGCAACCAGAGTCGTCAGGATCCGGGCGCCGGATGCGCCGATCGGGTGGCCGAGCGCCGTCGCTCCGCCGTTGACGTTGATCTTGTCGTGCGGGATTCCGATTTCGCGCATCGCGATCATAGCGACGCAGGCGAAGGCCTCATTGACCTCGAACAAATCGACGTCGTCGACGCTCCAGCCC
>JACDCV010000005.1 GCA_013817375.1 Sphingomonas sp. | reverse complement strand
GTCCAGCGCTGCCAGGAACGGCAGAACGATTGCTGTCTTCACCGCTTCTTCGGTCAGCATTGCGCTCGAATGAGACTTGATGCGATCGGCGAGCACCCTTAGTTTCTCTTCTACGCTCATTTTGCCCCTCCCAAGGCTACATCGAAAGGATAGTCTTTTTCACGCGGCCGATGATGTCGGGATCGACGCCGGCCGGGAGAATGAAAGGCTGATGCGCCTTGTTTGTTGAAACCGGCGCCCAACTGTTCGGCGGGCGATAGCGCTTATAGGTCGCGCCGCCGTCCCCATCGCCGATCACATAGCAGGCGTTCGGAACGAGCCGGCGGTCCTTGCGGTTTACGAAGATGATTGAGTCGTGTGGGGATATGCGGTTCATCGAATCTCCGTCGACCCGAAGCGCTATCCAGTCGCCTTCCGGGTCTAAATCCGGGGCATAGACGGTCGGCGCATATTCGAGGTCGGCAATCTGAACCGTTGGGTTCTGAGCAATTTGGCCGGCGCTGATCCACGATATCAGCTTCGCCTCGACGATAGGCGCGCCGATGCTGCCGTCGCCCTCTTCGGGGCCGCGCTCTTCCAACAGCCATGCCGATGATGTCCCAAGGACAGGAGCCAGCGCCTCGATGGTCTTAATCGACGCACCTTGGTTTTTCCCTGCCTTGACGGCGCGCCGCATGTTGCGGATCGCGGAGTTGCTGAGGCCGGCCTTTGTCGCCGCCGCCGATTCAGCCAGGTTTTTAGCCACCAGCCGACGGTCTATGCGCGTGAGAATATCCTTCAAAATCATATCGGTATTTTGACCGAAAAGCCTTCGCTTCGCATTCGGTAAGATAACCGTTGACATATTCGGTAAAATAACCGAATTGTTGAACATGATTGAAATCGCACACCTCCTCGCCGTCGCCGACGCTTACAAACAGGCAACCTCTCTGGAGGATGTCACGGTCAGCCACAGGCTTTTCGGAGACAGCAAGAAGCTGGCGGCGCTCCGCACAGGGTCAGACATCACGCTCGGGCGGTTCAATGCCGCGCTGCATTGGTTCTCGGCGAACTGGCCGGCGGCCGCGGTCTGGCCTGATGAATTCAATCGTCCCGAACCCACCGCTCCCACCAACACCCCCACCGAGAAGGCCGTCGCATGATGCGCAACCCGATCTACCAGGCGCTGCTTTCGGCCGGCTATATCCGGCGGTTCTCCGATCACTGCAAACGCCAAGGTGAACTGACGACCTTTGACGTCCAACTTCGGTCGGACAGGAAGGCCCTTCGTGGCCTTTGGCTTCGCCAAATTCTTACCTACGACGAATACAGCGCCGCTCTGACCCGCCTTGTCCGCCCGTTCCACGCCAAGATACTCAAGCTTCTTCGCCGAGAGCTCGGGCTTACGGGAACTCGCAAGATGGTCCACTCGGTTCGTCACTTATCGCGCCGGGTAGCTGCATGAGCCCTGACCTGTCCTTTAAGCAGATCAAGCTCTTTCTCCCGCGCGCGGCGCCTGAGATTCATGTCTTCGATGATGTCTTCGGCGCTACCGTCAACGCCTTCGAAAAGGTCCATCCGCGCGATTTTCGAAGCCGATCCATCGAAGTTTTCGGTTTCAAGAAATTCCCTGATCAAGTCGCTGGCCGTCCAGTTGATCACGCCGGACAGGCTGAGTTGATCGACGAGAAATCGAAGCAAATCGGTAGCGATCATGGCGCGCGCCTCGGCGATGTGCATCCGGACTTCCATTTCGTCAATTCGGTTTTCCAAGTTCGCTCCTTCGTTGCTGGTGACGGATTCGGTTCGCATCGCAATCCTGCAACCACAGCGAAGGGGCGTCCAGTGGCCGAACCCGCCGCTCCGCAGGCGACGGCAGCATGAGCGCGCTCACCCTTCACAGCGACACGTCGGCGGTCGGAGAAATCACAAGCGAGCTATCTTCGCTTATTGAGGCGGGCAAGGTTCCGCTTGAAGTCGCCCATCGCCTTGTCGGCGCTATCGAGGCCGGCGCGGAAGCCTTCGTCATCAAGGCGGATCGTCTCTCCACAGCCGGAGCAGACAAGCTCGTCGTGCGAGCGGAGCCATCCGACGCTCTTCTTCGTTTCATGGCCGCAGCCAGGGCAGGGAACGCCGATCTCGGCGCTGTCGAGGATGCTCTTCGCCATATTGAAACCTCCCGGGTTGAAGGCGGCGATGATGCTTCGCCCAACGCGGCGAGTCCATCGGGAGCTGCGCAATGATCCGCGCTGAGGCTTCCACCACACAAGACGCCCCGCCGGCCAATATCCGCAGCCTCGGCGCTGACGTTTCGGCCCTTGTCGACGACTGGATTGCAAAGCACGGCAGGCCGCGGCGGTTCGAGCGCGGGTTCACCACCGAATATCTCAATCTCAAGCTCTATCTCGCCAGGCATGGCGTCACGTTCGATCTCGCGAGCAACCAATGCATGATCAGCCGAGGACCGGGCCGACCGAAGACGGTTGAGTGGGCGAAGGTCTGGCAACTGGTTGATGAGTTCCGCCGCGCGGAAGGCCTTGAGCCGATCCTGCGGGGCGCGAAATGACCCTCGCGCTTTGCCTCCTCTCATTCGCGGCTGGCGCTGCCTGTCATTGGGCCGCAACGCGCGTCCAGGTCCGCCAGACCGAGTCCGACGTGCTTGAGTTTCATGCTTGGCACGACCTGGATTGGTGGGAGCGCGATCTGTGAACGCCGCCCTTCCGCAAACGGGCAATCGTCGTTCGCCGCCGGCCGTCCGGCCCATAGCGGTAGCTGCAACTGGATCGGCCTCTGTGCCTGCAAGCGTGTGGTTCGATCCATTTCTCGACCTTTCAATTTCCGCCGACGGTGTCGGCCTAGTCGCTCTCTCTGACGGACACAGAGTAAGCGAGAAGGAAAGAGCATGTCCGACACGAGACGGGTCAGATCCGACCCAAAGCAGGGCGTAAGTGTCATGAGTTCAGCAACAGTAGAGGCGTTCGAATATCTGAACGCGGGAACGAAGCTCCACTATCGCGGGTGCGGAGATACACCGACCGCTGCCCGCGCCAGAGCGGCAAGGGACGCCGGGATTACTCCTGCCCAGGCAGAGAGACTTTGGAAACGGTGGCGGCAAATGGCGAGTGTCGACGGCGACGTCTACCGCGCGCTTCGCAACCGCTACGAAACGATCTGCCACCAAATCGAGACGAAAGCCGACGGCTACGAGGCCGAACGGCGCAGCTTACAGGACAGACGAAATGCGGATCTTCAACGCCCTGTGCCGTCTGGTGCGGGAATGGCGTCGGCTCAGGACTGAGCGGCGCGAACAAAGGAAACGGTGATGGCGAAAGCAGCGAAGCAGCCCGACAACGATACGATCGGCCACAACAGCGGCGACCTGGCCGAGAAGGGCCGCAAGGTTCTGTTCTTCATCAATCGCCGGCACTACCTCGACGCGCTCGCCGTCAAGAAAGCGGCCGATGCCAAGCTGAAACTCGTCGGCAAAGCGATCAAGGAAGACCTCGGCGAATTCGGCCTCGACCAGATCAAGACCTACGAGCAGGCGCAGACCCCGGAAGGTCAGGCCACAATCAAGGCGCAGATGGAAGCCACGTCGCAGGCTATGCGGTTCGCCGGCATGCCTGTCGGGACGCAACTCGACCTCCTTGCCGACCGCGCACCGCTCGATGAACGCGCCTACCGCGACGGCGAGGAAGCCGGCCTGCGCGGAGACACGCTGGCCAATCCCTACAACGAAGCATCCCACGAAGGGCAGGAGTTCGCTCGCGGCTGGCATGACGGGCAGGGCGCATTGTTCGCCGGCATCAAGAAGAAGGCCGAGGAAGCTTCGGTCGACGAACTCATTAAGGGATCAGACGAGGACGAGGGCGCCGATCCATTCGCCGACGCGGCCGAATAAGCCATGAGCGCTCGCCGGTTCACCGAGAAGCCCGATCTAAACCCGCAGGCTGTCATGTCCCTGCGGGCAGATCACCCGGCCATGGTCGGGAACCGGACGCTGTTTCCGTCGACCGTGGTCACGGTGACGGAAGCCGAGCCAGCGCGCCTCCTGATCTCTGGCGACAACAACCGGAAGATCGGAAAGACGGTCGAGAAGGGCCGGTTCAAAGGCTACGGCATTTTCATGCTGTCGCTGGAGGAACGGGCGACCTGTCCAACCGAATGCAGCGCGCGGGCCTACTGCTACGGCAACGGTATGCAGATGGCGCGGCGCCACCGCATCGGCGACAGCGACGTGTTCTTCGACAGGCTCGGCTTTGAAATCGCGGAACTGCTCGACGATCACGATGGCCTGTTGATCCGGCTGCATGTCCTGGGTGACTTCCCGTCCGCTGAATACGTTGCCTTCTGGAAAGACGTGCTCGACGAGCATCCGAACGTCGCCTGCTTTGGATACACGCATCGCAAAGGCGACGAGATCGCCGACGCCATCCAAGCGGTCAAGGACGCGCATCCCGAGAGGTTCCGCATCCGGTGGTCAACCGATGTCGCAATGGCCGACGGCGCGGTCGTGCTGGACAGGGTGCCACGCGGAAAGCGCGGGCCGAGTAATGAGATTGTCTGCCCTTCGCAGACGGACGCCACCGCCTGCTGCGCCACCTGCGCCCTGTGCTGGGAAGCACCGCGCGAGTGCATCGCCTTCATCAAGCACGGCCGGACGAGCATCGACGTCGAAACCGCAAACATCATGCGCGATGTCGCGCCGCCGCCGGCGGAAGCGGGCGGGTCAGAATATAGGCCAATCCTGCCCATTCCTCTCAACGGACTTTCCCCGAGCGCCATCCGGGTTGCGCGGCCGCGTTTCATCGACGTGGATCCGGCGAAGCTGATCGTCGAGACGAAGTATCAGCGCGACCTCTCGGCGAAGTCGCTCAACCTTATCCGGCGCATCGTCGAGAAGTTCGACTGGACGAAGTTCAAGCCGCCGGTCTGCGTCGAGCATGGCGATGGCTACTTCGTCATCGACGGCCAGCACACCGCCATCGGCGCGGCCTCGCATCCTGACGTCGAGACAATCCCGGTCATGCTGGTCGACGCCGGTAGCCTGGAAGCGCGCGCGTCATCCTTCGTTGCCCATAACCGCGACCGGGTCGCAATGTCGCCCTACCAGGTATTCCATGGTGAGGTTGCCGCCGGAGAGCCCGAAGCGGTAGCGATCAACGATCTGGTTGCGGCCGTTGGCGGCACGATCCCACGCCACCCGATAGGCAAGCGGGGCGCGAAGATCGGCCAGATCACGGCGGTCAAGGAACTCTACTCGATGCACCGCGCGCACGGCGCCGACGTGTTGCGCGACATAATAGGCATCGCCGTGGAAGGAAAGTGCAAGCCGATCAGCAGCATGATCCTGCGCGCGATCGGAATCCTCATAACCCAGCCGCAATACAGCGATGTCAACCGGGACGATCTCGTCACCGCCCTTATGGCGCGGCCCGACATCGAGCAGGCAGCCGTTCGCTTTGGCGCTGAAACCAACCAAGGCAGGCATACGGCCGGCGCGGTCATGCTCTATCGCGCTTGCAGCGCGCTTTCTGGAAGGAAAGCGGCATGAATTGGGAGGCGCGCGCCCGCGAGTTACAGCGCCAGGTCGACGATCTGGAGTTCCGAGTCGAGAACCTTGAAGCGGCTCTCAATGCAGTTGGCGCGCCGTACTTCGCTGGGCTGACGGCTACCGAGGAAAAGGTCGCTCAACTCTTGCGGGCGCGGTCGCCGAACGTCGTCACGAAGCAGGCCGTCCTCGATCTGCTCTATGCGTTCCGGTCGGATGGAGAGCAGCCTGAAATCAAGATCGTCGACGTGTTCGTCTGCAAGATTCGGCCGAAGCTCGAACCTCTTTCCATCAACGTCGAGACAGCATGGGGCCGCGGTTATTTCATGCCCGGCGCGTCCGCTGACGCTTGGGATGTCGCCGCCGGAAAGGCCGTCGCATGACCCGTCTTTCCCGCTTCCTCCGCCGCTTCCGCAGCCGCGCAATCCCGCGCCTGTCGTGCGCCGGCATAACTCTGAAGATAAGTACGTCACCCGCCTTATTTGCGAGGACATACCTGATGCGCTGGAAGATCGATTTCACCGGGCAGGGCGCGCCGCCCATGCTCAACGGCTGGTTCGTCTGGGACAAGAAGCACAAGGGCGAAACAGTCCTTCGCATGCTCGACCGCAAGGACGCGCGGCAGGCCGAACTCTTCGCGGAGGAGGCGGCTTGATCATCCTCGGCCTCGATGCGGCTCAAAACACAGGCTGGGCGCTCTATGATGCAGCGCCCGGCACAAGCCTGTCATCCATCAAGGCGGGCGTGCTGAAAGCCACTGGCGAGACCTATGAGGACAAGGCCGCCGCTCTCGGTCGCGCGCTGGTCCTCCTGATCAAGGCTGATCGGCCCGACTTCATCGCCATCGAAATGCCAATCCGCACCCAGCCCGGCCGGGTGACACGCAAGGTCAAGTTCATGGGTGAGGCGCAGGTCGAGGAAGCATCCGGCTCCGGCCTCAATGCGGTGATTTCGAGCAATCAAATGGTAGGTGCATGCGCGGCCATTGTCGGTGCCTACGGCATTCCGTTCCAGATGATAGCGCCGGTGACTTGGCGCAAGGCGTTTCTCGGCTTCGGCACTCATCCCGGTTGGGCGCGCAAGGACTGGAAGCGCGCGGTTCGCGACAAATGCCAGCAACTGAAAATCACGGTCACCAACGACGACATGGCCGATGCCGTCGGAATCGCATTTGCCGGAGCCGGCTGTCAGGCGTTCCGAGCACTTCAGATGAGGGCGGCATGAGCAAGCCCTTGGCGGTCGATCTGTTCTGCGGTCTTGGCGGATGGACTGAAGGACTTCTGGCCGAGGGCTACCACGTCATCGGCTACGACATCGAGCGGCACGAATACGGCGAGAACCGCTATCCCGGCGAACTCGTTGTCGCGGATGTCCTCACGCTGCACGGCTCGCAATTCAAGGATGCCGCGTTGATCGTCGCTTCGCCGCCATGCCAGGAATATTCCTACATGGCGATGCCTTGGAAGAAGGCAAAGGCGAAGGCCGCGGCCATCCGGGCTGACACGTCGGGCGCGGAGCTGGAGCGGCTCAATCGTCTGTTCAACGCCTGCTTTCGCATCCAGAAGGAAGCCTCGATCGCCGCCGGCCGGCATGTACCGTTGATTGTGGAGAACGTGCGCGGTGCCATCCCTTGGGTAGGTAGGTCGCGCTGGAATTTCGGCTCGTTCCATTTGTGGGGCGATGTGCCGGCGCTGATGCCGGTCGCATTCAAGGCACAGAAGGTTCCGGGCTTTCGGTTCGATGGCTCAGGCGGCAGTTTCCAGACGGCGAGTGTCGCGGAAACCGGCGTCAAGGCTCCAGGGATGAATTGGAGCGACCCAACGAAGCGAGGGCAGGACTTCACGAGACTGGCCGGGAAGCACGCCGTTGACCATGCGAGCGGGACAAAGATCGGCGGCGATTGGTTCAGCGACCCGAACTCAACCTGCCGCAAGCACGGTTCCAAATCGCCGCAGCGCAAAGCCGCTTCCGCCATGATCGCGAAAATCCCGGAGCCGCTTGCCCGGCATATCGCCGTGACGTTCCGGCTTGACGCTCAATCGAGGCCCGCCGCATGACCGACATCCAGCGCGAAGCCCCGAACAACTGTGAGGCAGAGCAAGCCTTACTCGGCGCCCTGCTCGTCAACAACGACGCCTTCGCCCGTGTCAGCGCGTTCCTTCGTCCAGAGCATTTCCACGAGGGTCTGCACCGCAGGATATTCGAGGAAATCGGCCGGCACATCGCCGCGGGCAAGTCCGTCGATCCGGTCATCATCAAACCGTTTCTGCCGGCCAACGAAAAAGTCGGCGATATGAACGTCGCCCAATACCTCGCCAAGCTCGCGGCGGGAACCGTCACGGTCATCAATGCCAACGACTATGGCCAATCGATCTTCGACCTTTACCAACGCCGGCAACTGATTGGCATCGGCGAGGGCATGGCCGCCCAGGCATACGACGCGCCGATCGAAACGTCGGGCAACCAGATCGCGGGCGAATACAGCGAAAAGCTGGCCACCATCCAGGCCGACAGCCCGAAACATGAAGGGCCGGGCACGGCCAAGGCCACCGTCGCCCGCATGATGGAGCGGAACAAGGCGAAGGCCGACATGCCGACTGTCGCGTTCCCGCTCGAGCAGCTGCGCGAAGTCATGAACGGTCACATGGAGGTCGGAAACCTATACGGCCTCCTGTCGGGCTCGGGAGAGGGCAAGACGAGCCTTCTGATGCAGATCATCGACCATGCCGTGATGAACGGCCATCCCGTCCTGATGCTCTCCTACGACCAGTCGCCGGACCAGTGCATAAACCAGATCGTTTCGCAGCGGACCGGGATCGAGAACACGCGGATCCGGGCCATGACGCTGATGGATCACGAACAGGAGCGATATTACGAGACGCTGTTCGCGATGTCCGACCTTCCGCTGGAAATTCGCAAGTGCAGCGCCCGCGATGACGGCACGGTCCAGATCGCCGGCTATGTCCGCAGGTTCATCAAGACCTACCGTGGCCGCTTCGACAAGCACCCGCTGATCACCCTGGATCACGTCCGCAAGGTGAAGCCCCGCAGCGACCGCGACCACGAAGGGCGCATTGCCGGCGAAATCAACGGCGTCTGCAAGGAATTAGCAGGCGAGCATGGCGCGGCCTGGCTGAGCCTCAACCAGCGCAGCTCGGCTGGCGCCAAACGCAAGAACCCGCGACCGATCGACAGCGACCTCTACGGCGGCGAGCAGGCGCGAGAGGATTACGACGGCATGTTCTACCTCTACCGCCCTTGGAAATACTGGCAGGCGCAACTGGCGACGGCCGATGACGAGCGGCAGGAGCGGGATGTCGACGCCCGATTCACGCGCGGCAACTGGACCGAGGACCAGGCCGAGATAGGCGCTCTGAAAGTTAGATTCGGGAATCCTACGATCCGCCGGCGCCTGCGGTTCGAGGCGGAATACACGCGCTACGTGTCCATGCGCGCGGCCGCGCAGCCCGAACTGTTCGAAGGGGCGCTTTGATGGCGACGAAATCCAACGGCGAGCCCTTCGTCGATACCATCAACTTCGGCACACACTACTGTGCCATGTGGCGGTGGGACGACACCGAACGCTGGACGATCCTCTCCGACAAGAACCGTTGCCGGATGATGTTCCCGACGATGATGACGGCGTTCTCGGAAGCCATGCGGATCAAGATGGCCGAAAAGCCGATCCGGGCAATCAAGATCGATCCGGAGCCTGACGATCACGGTTTCAGGGCATGGCGCGCCGGCAAGGACCGCGAAGCGCAGGAGGAACGCCGCAACGTCTTCGGAGCGTGTGACAGGCCGAAGCTCGTTTTCTGCAATGGCAAGGTCGTCGCGGTCGAGACGCGGAGGATCCGCGCATGAACTGCCCCTGCTGCGGCGGCCACATGCAGACCCGCGCCAAACTCTCACTGCTGGCCGATGTTCAACTGCCGACAGTGCCGAGAACGATCGTCAACGGCCTCGCCGCGGCATATCCGAGAAGCGTGTCAGCCGAAGCTTTGATCGAGAATATCTATCGAGGGGTGAGAGACGGCGGCCCGGTACACGCCAGAGCGGCATTGTCGGTCCAGGTCCACATCCTGCGCCAGAAGCTTGGCGCCTATGGCTGGACAATCCCCAAGGGAGCCACAGGACGCGGAAACAAGGCCGAATATCGCCTTTGCCCCGTGAGTGATCTTGACCAGCCGAAGCCCAAGCACAAACTTATAAAGGCGGGTTGATGGCCAAGCGGAAGCGCGATCCGATCTATCCGGCAATGCACCCCGGCGGCAACATCCGGGCCGAGACCGTCAAGATGGAGATGGACGATCCCAAATTCACGCGCGACCACGCCGAAGGGAAGCTCGGAAACAGCCGCAAAATCATCGCGGACATCAACATCCGTGAAAGCGCTATCACCATGCTTGCGGCCAAAGGGGCGATCACCGCGCCCCAGGCGGCTGCGGCTAACCGCATTCGCCAGTTATTCGAGGCGATGGGCGGCGCTGGAGCCGGAGCGATGGATTACAGCCGTGTTGTGGTGGACGGCGGCATGTCGCCTGATCCGATCAGCGCGCGGCAGATGCAGGCCGGCCGCGATCTGAAGGACGCGCAGAAGGCATTGAAGGACGCCCACGGCGAATATGCCTATCGCCTCGTCCTCTACATCTGCGGAGAGGGCTATTCGATCCACGACCTATGTCAGACGCGCCGCCAGCGAGACACGATGACTGACTGTTTGAGAATGTATTTGGACGTGCTGTCCGAGCTTTGGGGCTATGCGGCCAAGGCCCGTTAATCGTAACGATGCCGAAACGATCCTTTCGTGGATTGACTTCGCGCGCGTGACATGCCAGTCATTCGCAATCCCCGAAATTGTTTCACAGATCGAAGATGCCGCAGCGCCGTGAGGCTGTCTGCATTGTCCCGGTAAGCCAGCAATCCGGGTCGCAACCATGTTCGCCTGACTTCTGGATTGGGGCGAACCATCTTCGAGCATCATTGCCCGCCAAGGCTTATGCCGAGGCAAATCCAGAGACGACAATCAGACAGGCTGTAAAGGCGAAGTGATGCCGGATCGTATACGAAGAGATCAGCGCAGCACAGAGGCAGAAGCCTACAAGCGGTACGCTATTTCTTGAGGTCGAGGCCGTGGCCGCGAAGCCACATGCGAATTTCGTTGAGCGAGTGCTTCCCGCAATTCGACGAATCCTTGAGTTCGAAATAGCTGATATCTGAAACTCGTTCAGGGGTTATCTCTGCGAGCCTGGAATCCTTGTGGGGCCATCCAATCCCAAGAAAATTGGCAAGGATGTTTCTAGCTCTTGCGGACAGCTTTCCGGACGGCTCCTTAGCCTTCTCGCGGAGGCGAATCCCTTTCTTCACCATTTGACCTGCGCGGCCTGCGGTTACGCCCAGACGTTCGCCAATCTGAGCGAACGTATTACCCTGTTCGCGCATGATCACTGCTTGTTCGTAGCGAGGATTAGGACAAGGGAAATCGCTAGGCTCCGGTAGTGGGCGCTTCATGTCCTCCAGGCGTTGCAGCCGACGGTCGTAGCGCTCATGTGCTTGGGCAATGTCCTGCTCTAGTCGGGCCTTCGTCCATTCAAGCGTGAGCGGTTCAGTCTGGTTTGCCATGCATTTCCACTTTCCGCTAAATACTATGGCATTTAGCCACAATCCGACAGGCAGACGCAATGAACAATATTGCGCGGCGCGACGATAGGTCGCCAGATGCGCTGTCGTATAGGCGACACTACAAGACAGCACGATGGCAGAAGCTGCGCTGGTCCATCCTGGTCCGCGACATGTTCACCTGCCAAAGGTGCAAGCGGATAGTAGCAGGCAAGGGCGAAGCACACTGCGATCACAAGACTCCGCACAAGGGCAAGGACGAACTGTTCTGGAACGCTGACAACCTCATCATACTATGCGCCAACTGTCACAACAGCGCGAAGCAGTCAGAGGAGCGCACAGGCAAGGCCAGGCCGCTGATCATCATCGGTACAGACGGCTGGCCGACATAAGGGCGGGGGGCCATCCAAAGTCTGCAGCCATGGCCCCAACTAGACCGGCGCGACCTTTCGCACACAATATCGCGAATTTAAGTTTCAAGGAAATCCGATGGCAACCAGAGGGCGCAAGCCCAAGCCGCCGTTTCTCAAATTGGTGACGGGAAATCCCGGCAAGCGGCCGATCAAGAGCGATCCGGCTCCGGGTGGAAATGGCAATTCAGGACCGATCGATCCGCCGGTGAGGCTGTCGGGGCGGCAGCTTGTGTTGTGGAACCAGTTCGTTCGCACGGCCTCGTGGCTCGCGCCGCATGATGCGCCGGCCGCACTGGTTTGGGTCAGCCTTTACCATGAATTCGAGATCAACCCGGCCGGGATGGTCGCGGGCAAGATCGCGCAGCTTCGGGCGGCGGCGTCGGAGATAGGCGTTGGCGGCCCAGGATCACGCGCAAGGTTTGGAGCGGATGGCGGGAACAAGGAAGAAGACAGCGCCGCCTCCTATTTCGGATGATCCGGCCACGGCATATGCGCAAGGCGTCGTCTCCGGCAAGATTATCGCCGGGCCGCACGTCAAGGCGACATGTCAGCGCCATCTGGACGATCTGGAGACGGGCGACAAGCGCGGATTAGTTTGGGACGCGGCTGCGGTCGAGCGGGTTGTCGGCTTCTTTCGCGATGTTCTGACAGTCGAGGTCGAGTCGCAGGATGATGATGGCGGCGTGGTGAGTGCCGCGGTTCCGTTCATCCTTGCGGATTGGCAGGCGTTTATCGTCGGGTCGCTGTTCGGTTGGAAACGGGCGAACGGGCTGAGAAGGTTTCGCCGCGCCTATATCGAGGCTGGGAAGGGCAGTGGCAAAAGCCCGCTCGCCGCCGGCATCGGCCATTACATGCTCACCGCGACGGGCAAGTTGCGGGCGGAAGTCTATTCAGCGGCGACGGACAAGGACCAGGCCGCCATCCTGTTTCGGGATGCCGTTGCGATGTGGGAGCGGTCGCCGCACCTCAACAAGCGTTTGGTGTCGTCGGGCGTGAATCCGGTGTGGCAACTGACGGACATGGCGAAAGCCTCGTTCTTCAAGCCGATCTCGTCGGACAAGCGGGGCAAGTCGGGCATTCGTCCCTATTGCGCACTGATCGATGAGGTGCATGAGCATCCGAACAACGACGTTATCGAGATGCTGCGGGCCGGCACGAAGGGCAACCAGGACGCGCTGATCCTCGAAATCACCAATTCGGGCTTCGATCGGAAATCGGTGTGCTTTTCGGAGCATGAATATTCGGTTCGTCTGGCGCATGGCGAGGCCGAAAACGATGCGTGGTTCAGTTTTGTCTGCGCTTTGGATGAAGGCGACGATCCCTTCGAGGACGAGGATTGCTGGGCGAAGGCGAACCCGACGCTCGGGATAACGATCCAGCCACAGTTCATCCGGGAGCAGGTGAACGAGGCGAAAGGGATGCCATCGAAGGAAGCGATGGTTCGGCGCCTGCACTTTTGCGAATGGACGGAATCGGAAACGGCGGCATTTTCCCGCGCGGCACTTGAAAAGGTGCTTGGCGATGTGGACGCGGACGCTCTTTCGGAACGCGGATATCCCTGCTTCGGCGGGCTTGATCTTAGCCGGGCGAACGATCTTACCGCGTTCACGCTGGCATGGCTGCTTGACGAGACGGCGGACCAGTGGCGGTTCGCGGCAAAGACATGGTTCTGGACGCCGAAGGATACGCTTGCGGAGCGGTCGCGCCGGGACAGGGCGCATTATGAGACATGGGCCAAGGATGGCCACATGGAGCCGGTTCCGGGCAAGCGCATCGGCTATGGCTGGGTTGCGGAAGCGCTCGGCAGTCTGTGCGCGAAGTATCAGCCAGTCTCCATCGGCTGCGATCAATACGGGTTGGAAAATCTTCGTGAGCAATTGAGCGACAGAGGCTTGTCGCTGCCCTGCGTGGTGCATCCGCAGGGCTTTCAAAAGCGAAAAGTCGGCGAAGACGAGGCTGGGTTCGAGGGCGCGGAAGATGTCTCGCTGTGGATGCCTGACAGCATCAACAAGCTTGAGGCGGCGGTTATCGAGGAGCGCATCGTCATTGCGGACAACCTGGTGATGCGCATGTGTCTGACTGGCGTAATTTACGAAATGAACCGGACGGGGCATCGCATGTTCGCCAAGGACAAAGCCACCAGCCGCATTGACGGCGCTGTCAGCCTGGCGATGGCGGTCGGCGTGGCGACTGTGGGAGCGACAGGTGCTGCCTTCGACGCCGATTCCTGGATTGCGAGCTACGCATGAACTGGTTCTCACGACTGCTTAGGATTAGTGGAGCCAAGGACATAGAGCCTTGGCGCGGTGGGCAGGTCTCGACCGAGAACGGGAACAATTTCGTTACCAACCAGGTCACGGTTGCCGACTATCGGGACGGTCGATTTGGCCAGCCAAACGGAGCGGTTGGACTTTCTGCCACGTGGGCCTGCGTCCAACTTATCGCCGGAACGATCGCCTCTTTGCCCTTGATGGTTTATCGCACAGCCGCGAATGGCGTGCGCACCGTCGCCAAGGATCACTCTCTCTACTTCGTGCTGCACGACAGCCCAAACTATGACCAGACGGCGGTTGATTTCTGGGAGGTGATGGCTGCCAGCATTGAACTGTACGGCAATGCTTATGCCGAAATCGAGCGGCGATCGAGCGGCGTTCTCCATGCCCTGCACCCGATCCGCCCAGACATTGTGAAAGTTCGCCGCAAAGAAGATGGCAGTCTGGAATACGAGTGGATTGATAACGGGCGTCGCATCGTCAAGCATGGCCCGGATGTACTGCACATTCGCGGGTCTCTCGGGGACGCTCTATCGGGATCGTCGACGCTTTCGATGTGCCGGAGCGTGTTCGATGACGCCATGGCTGCCGAAAACGCGGCCGGCGCAATTTTCATGAACGGAGTGAATCCGAGCGGCATCCTCTCCACGAAGCCTGAGGTCCGGCTCACCCCGGAACAGCGCGAGGAAATGGAGCAAAACCTCGCCAGGAAATATATGGGGTCTATTCGTCAGGGGAGGCCGATGCTGCTCGACAATGGGCTGACCTGGACTCAACTTTCGATCAATCCGCACGACGCGCAGATGCTGGAGAGCCGCAAGTTCAGCGGCGAGCAGATTTGCCGCATCTTCGGCGTGCCGCCGGCCATGGTTGGTTTTGGTGACAAAGCTTCAAATTGGGGGACGGGCAAGGAGATCGATGTCCTTGGCTTTCAGAAATTCACGCTGCGCAAGAGACTGAAGCGCATCGAACAGGCGCTGCTGAAGCAGCTCGTCCCTCTGGCTGAGCGCCGCGCGCAGGGAATCACCATCGAGTTCAACTTCGAAGGTCTGCTGCGCGGCGACACACAGAGCCGCTACGACGCCTACGAGAAGGCAATTCGCATGGGAATTGCGACCCGTAACGAATGCCGAGCGCTTGAAAACCTTCCGCCGATAGAGGGCGGGGATGTGGTGACGGTGCAGATGCAGGACATCCCGCTCGCCGACGCCATCAACGGAGGTCCAAATGGACAAGAAAACCGCGCCAGTTCTTGAGATCAAGTCGCTCAAGATTAGCGGAGAATTCGAAGGCTACGGCAGCACGTTCGGTGGAGATCCGGATGCTTATGGCGATGTCATCGCCAAGGGTGCCTATTCCGACAGTCTGGCGGCTCACAAGGCTAAAGGATCTATGCCGAAGCTGTTCTGGCAGCACAATTCGGACCAGCCAATCGGCAAGTGGCTCGACGCCAAGGAAGATGACCACGGCCTGCTGCTGAAGGGCAAGCTGAACATGGACGTTCAGCGCGGCCGCGAGGCGCACGCGCTACTGAAGGAAGGCGATATCGACGGCCTGTCGATCGGCTACCGCATCAAGGAATACAGCGTCGACACGGATTCGGGCGTCTGGACACTCGAAAATCTGGACCTCGTGGAGGTCAGCATCGTCTCGGTCGGCGCTAATGAGAACGCGGTCGTGCAAAGCGTGAAAGCCGCCAAAGCGGCGCACGACCTGATGGAACGTCTGAAAGCCGGGGACCGGCTGACGGAACGCGAGTTTGAAACCTGGCTCAAGGGAGTTGGCTTCTCGAATTCGCAGGCGGAGCGCGCCGCACGCCTCCACCTGAAGGGGCAGGGGGAACCTGCTGTAGCGGAAGATGAGGGCGTTGCATTCCTGCGCGCCATGATGGGCTAACGCCCGCTCAACCCAAACAGGAGGTTCCCATGTTGGAACAGAAAACTGCGGCCGAGCTTGCCGCAGAGGTCAAACGCGACTTCGAAACCAAGCACGACAAGGTCAAGGAGATCGCCGAGAAGGCGCTCGCTGAGGCCGAAAAAGGCACGCCGCTCGCTGCCACTGCCAAGGAACTGGCGGATCAGGCGATCATCGGCATGAACGAGGCCAAGGCTCGTCTCGATGAGATGGACCAGAAGATGGCACGCCGTGGCGATCAGGGCGACATCCTGCGCACTGCCGGCGAGCGTTTTGTTGAAGATGAGGCGTTCAAGGCTTTCGCCGGTCAGACACGCCCGCGTGGTCGTGTCCTCGTAGACGTGAAGGATATCACGTCGCTCACCACGGATGCGCCCGGTTCTGTCGGCGCATTGGTCTCCTCGGAACGTCGCGGGATGAGTGTGGAGTTGCCTCAACGACGCCTCACTGTTCGCTCGCTGCTGCTTCCGGGCACGACTTCAAGCAGCTCGATCGAGTACGAGCGTGAAAAGCTGTTCACGAACAGCGCAGCGCTTGTGGCTGAAGGCGATCTCAAGCCACAGTCGGAACTGCAGTTCGAGGACGCAGTCGCGAACGTTCGAACCATCGCTCACTGGATGCGCACTTCGGTGCAGATTCTGGCTGATGCGCCTGGCCTTCGATCGATCATCGATCAGCGGCTTCGTTATGGCCTTGCCTACGTTGAAGAGCAGCAGTTGCTCAACGGATCAGGCGTTGGCCAGAACCTGCTTGGTCTCGTTACAGCGGCGACAGCCTACGTGGCCCCTGGTGGTCTGACGGCGACTTCGCAAGTTGACATCATCCGCCTGATGATTTTGCAGGTGGCGCTTGCTGAATATCCGGCGAACGGCATCGTCCTCAATCCGATAGACTGGGCGGCCATTGAAATGGCGAAAGACGCCAACGGAAACTACCTCATCGGCAATCCGCAAGGCACCATATCGCCATCTCTGTGGGGTCTCCCCTTGGTGGCAACGCAGGCTATGGGCGTCGATAAAGCCTTGGTCGGTGCTTTCAACCTGGCTGCTCAGATATTCGACCGTCAGGATACCACTGTCGACGTATCGACCGAGGACCAGGACAACTTCGTCAGGAACAAGGTCACGATCCGTGCCGAAGAGCGTCTTGCCTTGGCGATTTATCGTCCGCAGGCAATTGTGTACGGCGACCTCGGCCGCGTCGTCTAATTGAGTTCGGCTCATTCAGGAGGGCGGCTTCAGGGCCGCCCTCTCATCTATGTCCGAAGGAGAGATCACCATGATCAAAGCAATTCTCATCAAGCCGCTCGATGGCTTTCCGGCAGGTACAGAACGGGATTTCAGCCAGGTTGATTTTGACCGTCTGAAAACGCTGAACGCCGTTCGCCGCGCCCCAGAAAAAAAGGCCGCACCCCAGCCGCAGAACAAGATGGCCCCTGCGCCTGCCAACAAGGCCGAAGGTGCGGCTCCGAAGAACAAGCTCCTTAGTGCAGATGACATTCGCGACGTGTCGATCGGCTTTCGTCAGCCCAGCGCAAAACAAGGGAAATAGACCATGGCCGTTCAAAATTCTGTTGCCGTGCGGAATGCCGGCCTGGACTCGCAGGAAACCACGATTGGCGTCTTGGCCGTCCTGAAGATCAGGACGGGTGCGCAGCCAGCGACCTGCGCTACGGCGGATGCCGGCACCGTGCTGGCGACACTCAACCTTCCGTCCGACTGGATGTCGGCCGCGGCGGCGGGCGCAAAGGCCAAGCTTGGCACATGGGAGGACTTGAGCGCCGATGCTGCGGGAACCGCTGCTCACTGGCGGCTCTACGCGTCCGACGGTGTCACCTGCCACAAGCAGGGTTCGGTGACGGCCACAGGCGGCGGCGGCGATATGACGGTCGACAACGTAGTGTTTGCTGCGGCGCAGGCTTTCACGATCACGGCTTTCACGATCACTGCCGGCAACGCGTAGGAGCGGCAAAATGGAAAAAGACATCATCAAGGGCGACGACGGGCGGGTCTATCGTCGCCGAGAGAATGGTAGCCTGACGGAGGTTTTTGACGCTGCGGCGCATGCCAAGCGGCAGGCCTCGGCCATCACCGCGAAGCACACGATCACTGGCGTCCGGCTCGTCGATCTGTCCAAGCCCGACGACCCGGCAGTCGTCGTGACGCTGGACGAGAAGGAGGCCAAGGGCGTCGTGCAGTCGGTCAGCCATGTGCTGAAGGCTCGACAGCGGGGATCAGCCTAAATGCTTTGGGTTCCGCAAAAAGGCCGCGTAAAGCAGATTACGAATGGCGGCATAGTTGGCACTGTTTCGCCCGGCACCGCTATCACGGCAAATGCGACGACATTGCTTGACGGTGCCGTGACGGAGTTCATCAGCGCCGCCGCCAACGATCAGGATAGTTGGGGTATCCATATCATGATCACCGCTGACGTCTCACCGAGCGCGGTTGCGGCGGTTCAAACATGTCTGGACATTCTGATTGGCGGCGCGACCGATGATGTTTTAATCCCGGCACTCATCTGCGGCGGTACGTCTACGTATTCCTCGATCAACTATTTCTTCCCGCTACACATCCCGCAGGGGAAACGGATTGCCGGTATTCTCGCCAGCGCCAAAGTGAGCATGGCGTATCGCGTTCAGATTACTCTCTACGGCGGCTCACCACCACCATGGCGTGTCGGGCAAAAGGTCACGGCGCTCGGGACACAAGCCAACAATGCGCGCGGGCAGGCTGTAGTGCCGACGGAATCAGGTGGCGCGGCATCGGTAACGCAGATGGTGGCATCGTCAGTCAGTGATTATTTCGCCTTCATGCCTGGGTTTCAGACTTCGACCGACGCAACCATGTCTTTTGTTAGCTACAACATCGGCATCGGCATAGGGGCATCGGTAGAGGATCGTATCGGAACATGGACGGCCACGACGACAGGCTCCGAAGAACACCACGGCCCGTTCCCGGCGTTTCCGATCTTCCAGGACGTTCCTGCGGGAAGTCGTATCAGCCTGCTCGCATCGAACAGCGGCCTGAACAATGCCACCTATGACGCTCTCATTTATGGGGTAAACTAAGATGGCCATATCGGAACCCTACGAGCTTGACGGCGTGACGGTTGGCACCGCGCCGATCTCCGTTGTTTCCGGCACCACTACTGTCGCGGACACGGCTATCTCGGGCGTTTATCAACTCTGGATCGACGCCGGAGTGATGGCGAAGGGCGACGAGTTCCGCATCACATTGTCTGAAAAGGTGGAAGCGACGGGAGGTGTCCGAAAGACCTTTGCCACCTTTAATCTACAGGGCGTCCAGACGGAGGTTTTTGTGACGCCGACGTTTATTCTGCTTAACGGCTGGAACATGACCATCCACAAGCTGGCCGGCACCGACCGCGCGTTTGACGCCTCGATCCGCAAAGTAGCCTGACATGGCCGGTTTCTTCTGGTTCGGCGGCGCGCCGGAAGCTGACTTATCGGCCGGCGCGACCGGAATTGCCGGCGCTTCTGCTATCACGGAAGCCAACGATACAGTCGTTTCGACGGCGGTTCTGGCGCTCGCTGCGACTGCCGCGACAACGGAGGCAAACGATACGGTTGCCTCAACGGCAGCCCTGGGAATAGTCGGAACGACTGCGGTTTCGGAAGCCGGTGATACTGTTGCCGCGACGGGAACCCTCGGTTCATCGATTGCCGGAACGGCGTCGCTAGTCGAGGCGGGCGATACAGTCACAAGCGCCGCAAAACTGGCGATTGTCGGCATATCTTCGATTACCGAGGCCGGGGACACAGTTTCATCGGCGTCTACCCTGCTGATTGCGGGGCAGTCGTCGATAACGGAGGCAGGTGACGCATCGGCAGCGACCGGTGCGATGACCATTGCCGGCGCACTGGCCAAGACGGAGTCAGGGGACACAGTTTCATCGGCTGGGGTGACTGCTCTCGCAGCCACAGCATCAATCACAGAGGCAGGCGATACTCTTGCCGCACTCGCCACACTGGCGATCACTGGCACGGCGAGCCTCCCGGAAACGGGGGATACGCTCACATCGTCGGGCGCAATGGTTATTCGGGCGGTGGCCTCGATCACCGAAGCGAACGACACAATAATTACGGCAACCGGGACGCTCCCGATTGCCGGCGCGGTCAGTATTTCGGAAGCGGGCGATACGGTCGGCGCGGCCGGAACTCTTGAAGCCATTCAGGGGTCGGGTGCTGCGTCAATTGTCGAAGCTGGTGAGACTTTTTCAGCGGCTGCTGTCGTTAGAATTTCGGGTTCGGCGTCAGTCACGGAAGCCGGGGACATCGTCACCAGCATTAGCAGGCTGACGATTGGCGGGCAGGCCACGGTCAATGAGGATGGTGAAGGCTTCACGTCGTCGGCAGGACTTCGAATTGTCGGCGGGCTGGACCTTGCCGAGCAAGGTGACGGGCTGGAAGCCTACGGCCTCAGCGCTGGCACGAATTACGCACAAGCCAGCATCACGGAAGCGGACGAAACGGTCACTGCCACTTTTGCCAGACGCCGAAAGCGGTCAGCGCGTGGCGGCTTCCTGCTTCCCGATCCACAGCGCACGCCGCAGACACAGGACATGACACGCCATGGCGCTCAGGATAGTAACACCGCCCGCATCCGAGCCGGTGAGCCTCGTCGAGGCCAAACTACATCTTGGAGTGACCAGCGCAGACGATGACGACCTGATCTCGACCTTCATCAAGGCGGCGACAGGCTATCTCGATGGGTATTCGGGGATTCTCGGTCGTTGCCTGATCACGCAGACATGGGAACTGACGCTGGACCGATTCCCATCCAGCGAAGTCAAGATACCGATTGGGCCACTTCAATCGATCGTCAGCGTCAAATACGACGACGCGGACGGTATCGAGCAGACTGTCGCCCCGGCTGACTACGACGCTGATATCGTCAGCGCGGACGGATGGGTCTTGCCAATCGATGTTGCGTGGCCCTCGACGTACGATGCGGTGAACGCGGTGCGGATACGCTTTGTGGCGGGATATGGCGCGGCGGCCGATGTTCCTGCGCCGCTCAAGGTCGCAATCCTGCTGATGGTCGGCCACTGGTATGCAAACCGCGAGGCTGTTGGCGTCGGATCGCTGGCCGAACTCCCGATGGGTGCGGCCGCGCTGCTTGCGCCCTATCGCAGAATTTCAATCTAACCCAGGAGAACTCCCATGGTTGATATCGTCATTACCGCCGCGAGCGTCATTGCCGCTTCCGACGCGTCCAACACGTCCGGCACGGCGGGCGAGACCATCACCGCTGGGCAACCGGTCTACAAAAGCCCCACGACGAAAAAGTACATGAAGGCCGACAGCAACTCGGGCACGGCCGAGGCTCGGCGGGCTGAAGGCATCGCGCTCAATGGCGCATCGCTCAATCAGCCGCTCGTCGTGCAGCGCTCCGGCGACATCACGATCGGCGGCACGCTGGTGGCCGGCGCCGCCTACTTCCTGTCCGACACGCCCGGCGGCATCTGCCCGCTCGCAGATGTCGGGACCGGCGAATATATCTGCCAACTCGGGCTCGCCAAAAGCGCCTCGGTGCTGGCGATCAACATTCAATATCCGGGCGTGGCGCTGTAGCCATGTGGATTCGGTTCACGCGAGATTTCGACTTTTCGCCCGATGCCGAAAAAGGCCGGGTGACCGTCGCCTACAAGTCCGGTTCGCGAGCCAACGTGACGCAAGAGTGCGCTGCGAAGGCCAAAGCGGCCGGCGCGGGAGTTCCTGAAACTACGAAAAAGGATGCGCCCGATGGCGACGAAAACCGGCGCGGGTGACCTTAAGCACAAGGTCGGGTTCGACAAGCACGGCTCTGCCTCGGACGGCGCTGGCGGATCGATCACCTCGTTTTCGGAGCAGTTCGTTGTGCGCGCGCAGTTCATCCATTTGCGCGGCGGCGAGAGCGTGATGGCGGCGCGGCTCGCTGGCAAGCACACGCAGGTGATCCGGGTCAGGTCATCGACCGACACGCGGCTGGTAACGACCGACTGGCGCATCAGCGACAAACGGTCGAGCGACGTTTTCAACATTCGCGATGTCACGCCGAGCGACGATCGCATGTGGCTGGATTTTCTCTGCGAAAAAGGTGTGGCGTGAAAATCCTCGGCCTGGCGCGGTTCAAGCGCAAGCTGGCGAAAATGCCGAAGGCCGCGAAAGACGAAATTCGGATCGCCATCGAAAAGAGCGCCGAAGAAATCGTTGATCTGATGCGCCGCCTCGCTCCGGTCGATCGCGGCGACCTTCGCGACAGTATCGGTTGGACATGGGGCGCGCCGCCGAAAGGCAGTTCCGTGCTCGCTACATCGAAGCGAACCGTGGCCGGCAACGCTGGCCTCGTGGCGACGATCTATGCCGGCGGCGGCGATGCTTTCCATGCCCGATGGGTTGAATTTGGAACCACGAAGATGGCGGCGCAGCCTTTTTTTTATACCTCCTGGCGATTTGGCAAGAAGCGCGCTCGCTCGCGCATCACGCGGGCAACGAATAAAGCGGCAAAACGAGTGGCGGCGGGCGGATGATCGGCAGTCAGCTTCAAACGGCGATCTTTGCGGCGCTCACGGCAGCGACAGCGCTGGCCGGCGGGCGGGTCTATGACCGCGTGCCTCCGGACCCGGTCTTCCCCTACATCACCATTGGCGACGACCAGGTGATTGACCACGGCAACAGTTGCGACGACGGCTGGGAAGTCTTCGCCGATATCCACTTATGGAGCCGTCCGGTTACGGGATCAAAGGTCGAAGCGAAAGACTTGGCCGCCGCGGTCGTCGGTCGGCTGAAAGCACTTCTCACCGTTTCGGGCTTCACGGTCATCATCGCGGCCCTCGAAACCTCGCGCACCTTTCGCGACCCCGACGGCAAAACCGAGCACGCCGTGCTGACCTTTCGCTACGTCCTGCAACCAGCCTGACCCGCCAGATAGGAGATTCCAATGGCACTCGTGAAAACCATCAACGGGACGCAGATACTCGTCCAAATCGGCAACGGGGCCTCTCCCGAAGTGTTCGTCGCCGACTGTCTCATCAACGCGGAACGCGGCATTGCTTTCCAGTCCGACACGAATGAGTTCATCGTTCCGGACTGCACCAATCCCGACGATCCCGCATGGAAGGAAACGACGAAGGACGGGCTTTCGGCGTCGATCTCCGGCGGCGGCATGCTGCACACGTCTTCGATTTCGGACTGGCATGACTGGTTCATCGACAAGGACACCAAGAACGTGCGCGTGCTGCTCAACAGCGTCACGCTCGCCAATGGCGGCGGACATTGGGCCGGCGCGTTCCACCTGACCGGCTTCGAAATTACCGGCAACCGCAACGAGAAAGCGACCGTCTCCGTCACGCTGATTTCCAGCGGCGTCGTGACTTGGGTTCCGGCCGCCGCGTAATGAACAGGCACGCGGCCGTCGAACTGGCCTGGGCGGATGGCGATTTCACCTTCCGCCTCGGGCTTTCGGAGGTCGAGGAGTTGGAGCGGAAGCGTGATCTCAGCCTTTTCCAGATCGCGACGCGGCTTGCACCCGAAGTGCGGCATGCCCGCTCGACCGACATCATCGAGGTAATCCGGCTTGGGCTGATCGGCGGCGGCATGAAGCCGGTCGACGCTCTGGCCAAGGTGCGAAAGTATGTCGACGAGCGCCCGCTGGATGAAAACCGCGACACGGCCTACGCAATTGCGCTCGCGGGCCTGATGCGGGTTCACTCGGGCGAACTGGAGCAGCCATCGGGGGAAGCGGACGCGGCGGAGACGAGCGCATCGACTTCGCCGCACTCTATGGAAGCGCAACCCTGATGAACGTGCAGAATGTCGGCGATCTTTCGCTCGGGCAGTGGGGGTCGATCTGCCGGCAGTGGAACAAGGCGCATGGCGATGGCAAGGCACCGCCGCCGAGCGAAGACGAATTCGATCTGGCGGTAATGAGGGTCAGGGGCGCGGCTTAGTCGAAAAGGCCGCGCCGCTTAGTCTTCCCGCCGCACATCGGGCATAGATATGGCCGGGGATAGATGGCCTGCGCAAGCCAGACGATAAGCCAAAGCCCCAGCGTCAGGACCGACAGCACCAGGTGAAGCAAGTGGTTCGGCGTCTGCCGTTCCGCCAGCACCATGCGATTGTCCTCGGGGCAAAATCGGCGCGTCTTTTCAATTCCCATCGCGAGAGAACCTCCCATGGCCATCGAAGTTGAGCGGCTGATCGCCACTCTCGAAGCGAATTTCAACAAGTATGACCGTGCGCTCAACAAGGCGCTCGGCAACACGAATTCGACTTTTACCAAGATCGAGCGGCGCGGCAAGCAACTGGAATCGCGGCTGGCGACGATGGGCGGCAGCGGTCGGGGCCTTCTGGCCGCCTTCGCAGGCGCTGCTTCGCTTCGCGGCGCGCAGCAATTGGTCGACGCGGCGACGCGGATTGACAATGCGCTGAAAGTGGCCGGCCTGTCGGGGTCCGAGCTTTCGAAGGTTTATGACCGTCTGTTTGCCAGCGCGCAACGCAATGCTGCACCGCTGGAGAGCCTGGTCACGCTCTACGGCCGCGCGGCGATCGTGCAGAAGGAACTCGGCGTTTCGACCGAGGAACTGCTTGGCTTCACCGACAACGTCGCCCTGGCGCTCAGGGTGGCTGGCACGGATGCGCAGTCGGCATCCGGCGCGCTTCTTCAGCTTGGTCAGGCGCTCGGCTCCGGCACGGTTCGGGCCGAAGAATTCAACTCAATCCTGGAGGGCGCGCTGCCAGTGGCGCAGGCGGCGGCGGCTGGTCTGGAGGAAGCCGGAGGCTCGGTCGCAAAACTGCGGCAATTGGTGATCGACGGCAAGATATCGTCCGAAGTGTTTTTCCGGGCGTTTGAGGCCGGCGCTTCCATGCTGGAAGACAAGGTCGCCGGTTCCTCGCTGACTGTCAGCCAATCCTTCGTGCGCCTCCAGAACATCCTCATCGACACGGCCGGCGAACTCAATTCCAGCTCGGGCGCGACCGAGCGCATGTCCGAGGCGTTGCAGGTCCTTGGCGACTGGATCGCAAACACTGATTTCTCGCCGCTGATAAATGGTGCTCTGGAATTCGGGGAATCGCTCGTCGGGGTGATCTCGAAGATCCAGGAACTTGCGGGACAGGCAGGCCGGGCCGTCGGCGCCGATGCGATCGGCAAATACCTGAAAGGCTCACGCGGCGAAAAAATCAGCCAGGATGCAATCCAGGCCAGGTTCGATGGCGCCTTTCGAACTCCAACCCAGATTACAGCCACAAAGCCCAATTCGGTCATCAAGCCGGTTTCCCTTTCCGATTACGCTGCGCCTGTTGGGCGAGGTTCGGGCGGCGGTGGCGGCGGCTCGAAGCGCGAAAACGAGTTCGCCCGCGAGACGGCGCAGATCAAGGAGCGCACGGCTGCCCTGATCGCTGAGACCGCGGCGCAGGCTGGCGTCAATCCGCTTGTCGAGGATTACGGCTACACCCTCGACAAAGCCCGCTCAGTGCAGGAACTGCTCAACGCTGCGCAGCAAGCCGGCATTGCGATCACGCCAGCGCTGCGGACGCAGATCGACACGCTGGCCGAAGGCTATGCCACGGCCTCGGTCGAGGCGCAGAGGCTTCTGGAGACGCAGGACCGCGCGCGCGAATCGGCACAGGAGTTCGCCGATCTCGGCAAGGATGTCATGGGCGGTTTCATCTCCGATCTCCGCGAGGGGAAATCTGCTTCTGAAGCCCTCGCTGGGGCGCTCGACAAGGTAGCGAGCAAATTGCTGGACATGGCGCTGGACGGTTTGTTCAGTGGTGGTGGGCTGGGCGGCCTGGGCGGCGGCCTCCTCGGTGGCAAGATCATCCCCGGAATCCTGCACAAGGGCGGTGTCGCCGGAAAAGACGGCTACGGCCACGGCCGCTCGGTCTCGCCAGGTGTCTTTGCCGGCGCGCGCCGCTATCATAAGGGCGGCGTGGCTGGACTTCAGGCAGGCGAAGTTCCGGCAATCCTCCAGCGGGGCGAACTCGTTGTTCCGAGGGGCGGGGGCTCGGGTAGTTCTCGGGGCATGCACGTCACGGTCGGCGTCTCGGCCGACAACAACGGCAATCTCATGCCTTTCGTCGAGAGCGTTTCGGAGCGCAAGGCCGCGCAGGTCACCCGGCAAGGCATCGGCGCCTATGACAAGCAGCTGAGCCGGTCGATCGGCGGCAAGGTCGCGAACGCGCAAGCGAGGACCATGTAGATGGCGACCATCATGTGGCCGATCCACGTCCTGCCCGCACGGGATGTTTCATTTGACATTGCTCCGCGATCCCTCGCCGGCCCTTCATCGGTGAGCGGCTTTGGCCAAGTGGTGGCGTCCGACGCTGGTATTTGGAAGGCGACGCTCGCAAGCGTCCATATCAACAGCCGGCAGACGCGGTTGGCGTTCCGGGCAATCGACACGCTGCTGGAAGGCAGGCTGAACCCGATCCTCGTTCCGCTCTGTCGCGGCGACCAGCCGGTTCCTGCCGGCGCTGTGGAGGCTGGGCTCTATGGACAGATACCGCATTCCGACGACGCGTTCTTCGACGACGACAGCGGCTATGTCGGGACGGTGATTGATGTTGTGGCCGCAGCGAATGTGGCCGCCCGCGCTGTTTCGATGACGGTGACTGTGAACTATGCAGGCGACATCGAGCCGGGCCAGCATTTCAGTGTGGGGGAGAGGCTGTACCGAGTTCGTTCGTTCAACGAGGATACAGGTGCGATGACCTTCCGCCCGCCGCTGCGCGAAGCAGTCACCGCCGGCGAAAGGCTCGAGTTCGACAATCCCGTTTGCAGGATGCGGCTGGCGACCGACGACGCGATGAACCTCGATCTCCAGCTTCGCCGCTTTGGCACTCCCACCGTCAGCTTCATCGAGGATCTGTGATGGCGGAATTCTTCACCGCCGACCAGATCGCGCTGCTTTCGGCATCGACGGTTAGGTGTGATTTTCTTGTCCGTTTTGAATTTGCCTCGTCGACAAAACATGTCTGGAACGGCAACACGGCGCTTGAGGTCGACGGCATCACCTATCTGCCGATGTTCGGCTTTGGCCAGATCGACGGTCTCGGCTTTTCGGGCAATGCGGTTTCCGAGCAGATCACGCTCTCGGTTGACGGGCTTCCAGGTAAGGCACTGGACTTTCTGGCGGTGGCGCTGGCCGACACGCCGGAGGTGGAGCAGCAACTGCTCACGGTGTCGCTCCAGCTTTTCAGCGAGGACTGGCAGCCTTCGGGAGTTCCGATCCCGCTGTTCCGGGGCTTCATGCAGCCGCCGACGGTCACGCGCTCGGCCATGCAGGGGACCGAGGGCGCGATGCAATCCATCAGCCTGACGGCGGAGAATATCTTCTACAGCCGTTCACGCCCGCCTTATGGCCGTAACACCGATCGCGATCAGCAGGCTCGATCGCCCGGCGACAAGTTCTTCGGCTTCGTCTCGCGGCTGCTGTCCAAAGTCATTCGGTATCCGGATTATTGATGACCATCGACGAGTACATCGCAGCCGAGGCGGAGAAGCCGTTCGCCTGGGGCAAGACCGATTGCGGCATCACGGCAGACAGGTGGATGGCGGTCGTTCTCGGCCGCTCGCCCATGCAGATGTTCGGGCGTGTCCACAAGGACGAGGCTGAGGCGCGCGAGGTGCTGGCATCGCCCGGTGGCCTTGCAATCGCGTTGAACCGCGTCATGCGCGCCGGCGGCCTGTCCAAGACGGATGAGCCTGTCACCGGTGATGTCGGGCTGATCTTCCATAAGCAAAAGCTGTGCGTGGCGATCCATGCCGGGAAGTTCTGGTTCTCGCGCGATGCTGACGGCCTGATCGGCGCACCGCTCACGGCGGTCTGGAAAGCCTGGAAGGTGATCTGAATGCCCGGTGTGATCGAAAGCTTCGTGTTGCTGTCTCTGACGGCAGCCGGCGTATCCGGCGCTGCGCTGGGCATCGGCGTGACGCTTGTCACAGCTGCGATCGGCATCGGCCTGTCGGTCGGCCTGAACTTCTTGGCCTCCGCACTCTTCGCGCCAGAACAGCCGAAGCCGGAGGACGTGCAGACTTCTGTCAAGAACCCGACCGTATCCAGGCAACGGCATTATGGCCGGGTGAAAACGTCCGGACCATGGGTTTTCGGCGAAAGTAAAGCCGGCCAATTGCACAAGGTCATCGCACTCGGAACTGGTGAACTTGATGCAATCGAGGAGATCTGGGTTGACGACAACATCGTCACGGTCAACGGGGCGGGTAATGTCACTGTCTCACCTTATAATGGCGCCCTGCGCATTCTGACGCGGATGGGACTACCAACCGAGACGCATTATTCCGAACTTACGAGTGCGTTTCCTGAATGGGACTCGGCGCATCGCGGTGATGGAATTTCGAGCCTTTACGCCTATCAGCGCGGAGTCAGCGCTGATAAAATCTCGAAAGTATTCCCGAACCTCACCCAGACCCTTTACCGCGTCGTGGCGCGGGCGTCGAAGGTGTTCAATCCATCGACCGGAACGACCGTCTGGAGCGATAACGCGGCGGCTGTGATCCGGGATTTCATGACACATGCGGACGCCATGCGACTGCCGGTCGATATGATGACTACCACGGAGGCGACGGCTGGCTGGCTCGCCGCCTACAATGTCGCCACAGAAAACATTGCCCGCAAGGCAGGCGGCACCGAGGATCGGTATCGGCTATGGGGCAGCTATCGCCTCGACGAGCGGCCCGCCGATGTTCTGTCGCGGATGTTGCAATGCTGCGACGGGCGCATCGTTCCGACGCCGGACGGGGGCGTCACGCTCGACGTAGGAGCGTGGGAAGAGCCGACCGTCATCATCGACGAGGATGCGATCGTCGGTTTCTCCGAGGTCAGCCGTGGCCGCGATATCCTGACCACGGCAAATGTGATCCGGGCCACCTATCTCGGCGTGACGCACGACTACCAGGCGACGGACGCGGATCAGTGGCGAGACGAGGATGATGTTTCGTTGCGGGGCGAGATAGCTTCCGATCTGTCGTTCAACATGGCGCCGAGCCACGGCCAGGCGCGGCGGCTGATGAAGCTTGCCGCCTACCGGGCAAATCCGTCGTGGGTGGGCACGTTCCAGTGCAATCTCAAGGGGCTCGCCGCTTTCGGAAAACGGTTCGTCCGCGTCACCTATCCGCTGTTTGGCATAGATGAGGTGTTCGAGATCGGCGACTTCCGCTTCAACATTGGCGAAGGCGGCATCCTGACGGGCGTGACGATCCAGGTGCAGTCCATGCCGGCCGAGGCATACGACTGGGATGCAGAGGCCGAGGAAGGCACCGAGCCGATCAGCGAGACGGTGACGACCGACGACACCATCCCGCTGCCTTTGAACTTCTCGTTCATCTTCGACCGGATCACGGTAGGCAGCACGCTTGTTCCTTTCGGCATCATCCTCTTCGACCTGCCGCCCTCGGAAGGGCTGAAGGTCGAGGCGCGCTATAAGCTGCAGTCGGCAAGCGAGTGGAATGTCGTGCCGGTTGGCGACGACGCCACCGAGGCCCAGACGCCCGCCCTTAGCGATGGCGCTATCTACGAAGCCCAGGTCCGCCACGTCACCATCACTGGCCGGCAAGGCGACTGGACGGCGAGCGATACGGTCACGCCTGTGGCTGATGGCACCGCGCCGGGGATCCTGACCAACGTCGTCGGCACGGGCGGCGTCGGCGAGGTCGCGCTTTCGTGGGTGTCGCCCAATTCGCCGAACTTCACTGCGGTCAATATCCGCCGCAACACGATCAACACCGAAGGCTCGGCCACACTGATCCGCACGGAATATGGGCCGGCGTCGAACTCGGATTCTTATATCGATACCGGGCTGGCGGCCGGCAATTACTACTACTGGCTCAAGGCCCGCAACGGCTCCGGCGTTGAAAGCGCCTCGGTCGCGACTGGCCTGAAGGTCGTGACCTAACCGCACCTCTCATCACCGTTTCCTTCGCCCTGCTTCCCAGCGGGGTTTCCAGCATTTTTTGGAGCATCTGCATGGCCGTCCTCCCGATCAATGAAATATTCCGCGATTATGTGGTCGATGGGGTTCCTTCCTCCGGCGCTCATAAACCTCGCAAGGTAGACATCCGCGACACGCTGAATGTGACTGGCACCCACACATTCCCCGGTGCGGGCGCGATACCACGCAGCATCTCCGTCAATTTGAACAAGTTTCCGACGCCGGATGATTACGGAGCCGACCCGACAGGCGTCGCCGACAGCTTGGCGGCGATCAACGCGGCGCTGGTGGCAAACGATATTGTCTATGTCAAGGACACTGCCTCCTACAAAGCCAGCGGGGCAATTCCGTTGAGCCGTATCGGCCACGCCTTGCTCGGCGATGGAAACGGCCAAGGGAGCATCACATCAACGTCCTTAACAGCCAATCTAATTACATTGGCGAACGGTATTTCCAGTATGAAAGTCGGCGGGCTGTCGCTTCTTCGGAGTGTAGTACCGACTGCTGGTATCGGAGTGGCCTGCCTCGGCTCTACGGACAGGTCTGAACTCTTCGACCTCCATATCGAAGGGCAGTATATCGGCCTACAGACCAGCACCTGCGACGAAGGGCGAATATCTCGCGTCACGTCGAAGAAGAATATTCTAGACGGATGGCTTGCGACCTGTGAAGTCGCTTACGGCGCGGCCCAGTGGGAAGTCAACGATATCCTCTTGGCGCAAAATGGGCGCGATGGCGTCCGCGCGCAGAGCGTGCTCGGTTCGGCCGGGATGATCCTCGGCACGTGGAACAGCCTCAAGACTTTCGGCAACACTGGTCGCGGGGTGATCCTTCTGGGCAGTGCGACTACCCCTGTTTTCGATATGCGGCTGAACAATCCCTTCATCGGGTCTGATGGGACTACCGGCATTTATATTGACGCATATGGCGGCAAGCACGTCATCACTGGCGGCTTTATCGAACGCTGCGGGATGGACCCAACTGGTCCTGCCTACGCGACCCCTGCATCGAACAATGCACCGGGAGTTCAAATTGCCGGTAATGAGACAAATGCGATCACGCTGGTTGGTGTGCTTATAGACAACAACAGCCTTGTCGGCATCCGGTCTGCGTCCGGCCAACTGTCGATGGCTGGCTGTCAGGTTCTCAATAACGGGCTTGCCCTTGTTGCGGGTCAACGCTCCGGCATCTCCATCGATGGCGGTTCGGCAGCTATCGTGGGTGGCAAGTCGGGTAATACGGGCGGCGGAACGTCACAGCAATACGGCGTCGCAATCGGCGTGGATGCAGTGACTATGGCTGGCGTTGATCTGAAAAATAACGCAGTCCTGCCGGTGTTCAAAGGTGTGACGCTGACGGCGGCCAACTCATCCTTGGCCGGGAATACACCTATAACGCCGAACACTAGCGACTTTCCCTACCGGATCGAAGGCACGGCTACGTTCGATCCGGTCAGTTTGGCAGATGGCGCGGGCGTTACGACCACGGTCACCGTGACCGGCGCGGCCTTGGGCGACATGGCGATGGCGTCATTCTCGCTGGCTACCTCCGGCATCACGATCACCGCATGGGTGAGCGCGGCGAACACTGTGTCCGTGCGCTTCCAGAACGAAACCGCCGGTGTTCTCGACATCGCCTCCGGCACGCTCAAGGCGTGGGTGCTGAAATAAGCGCTCCTGCGCGCGCAAGCGCTGACCCATCCCCAAATCGAAGGAATGCCAGATGAACCGTAGCAAGCTCTACGCGGTGCTGCGCGCGCGCGATTCCGGCGTGTTCGGCACGAGCTTGTCGCAAGGCCAGGTGGACGGCATCGAGGGCATACTCAATGCCTTCTTGACGCATGGTGACAGCCGGGCAAAGACGCTGGCCTATGGTTTGGCCACGGCCCGGCGCGAGGTCGGTTCGGGAATGCAGCCGGTTAGGGAAGGGTTTGCCAAGAGCGACAAAGCGGCGCGAGCCTATGTCGCCAAGAACTACCCGAACAAGAGCTATTCGAAGCCGAAGCCTCCATATGGCCATGTTTATTACGGGCGCGGGCTGGTCCAGCTTACTCATGACCACAACTATGCGGCGGCCGGCATCCTCGACAATCCGGACATTGCGCTCCAGCCGGAATGGGCGGCTCGCTACCTGTTCACCGGGTTACTGGATGGGCGCTGGAACGGGGCGGGCAAGGGCATCGCGCATTATCTGCCGACGAGCGGTCCGGATGATCTGAAGAATGCGCGACGCACGGTGAACGTCACCGACCATTGGCAGGAGATCGCCGGTTACTACAAGGCGTTTCTTGCGGCCATTGAAGCGGCTGGCGGCGTCCCAAAACCCGCGCAGCCACAGCCGCCCGTCAGGCCCGTTCCTGCCGCTCCGGCTCCCAAACCCGCTCCTAAGCCTCAAACGCGCCCCACGCCCGCCCCTGTGGCGAAGGGATGGATAGCCGCGCTCATTGAAGCAATCCTGAAACTGTTCGGAAGGAAGAAGCCATGACCTTCGAATCCGTCGCTCCGATCCTGATGATTTTCCTTCGCTACTCGATATCCGGGCTTGGCGTCTGGCTGGTCAGCAAGGGCTTTTCCGAACTCGACGCCAACACGATTGTCGAGCAGGCGGTTGTCCTAACCACTGGCATTATCCTGTCGGGCGGGCCGGCGCTTTATGCCGCATGGAAGCGCCCGTCCGTCAAAGCCATGGAGACGGCAAAGGTCGTCGACCAGCAAATCCCCAAGGGCGAGGATGTTGTGTTGAAAACTCCCGCCGGCGTCCCCGACATCATCGTCCACAGCCCGGAGAAGAAGTGATGAATACGAAAACCGAACTGGCCGGCGGCGGTCCCGTCACAGCCGACCATCGCGAACTGAAAGAAAACGGCCAGCAGAAAGGCTACGTCGTGCTTTCGGCCGATGAGCGCGCCAAGGGCTTCGTTAGGCCCTACCGCGAGAAATACGTCCACAATCCCTGCGGCTCGGTCACCAGAATGGGTTCTTCCATCGCCGAGACTTATGCCCGCGATCCCTACTTCTACAGCGGCACCTTTTGCGTCGGCTGCGGCAAGCATTTCCCGCTCGACCAGTTCGTCTGGGATGGGACTACGGAGGTGGTCGGATCATGACCGACTTCCTCTTGTCCCTCATTCCAGGCGGCGGCTTGACCGCAATCCTCGGCGGCATCGTCGCTGCCTTGGTTGCATTCGGGACGCTGCTCTACGGCGCCAAGAAAGCCGGCCGCAACGAAGTCAAGGCGGAACAGGCTGCTGATCGTCTCGCCGCCCGCTCCGAAGCCGACAAGATCGATCAGGCGGTGGCCGGCATGACCGACGCTGAAGTCATGAGGGAGCAGGCCAAATGGTCAAGACCCAAGCGCTGATATTCGCCCTCGTGCTGCTCGCAGGCTGCCAGTCCATGCCATCGGGCAATTTCTGCGATCTGAACGAGCCGAACCGGAATCCCATCGAAGACATGACGCCGGCTGAAGCCAGGACTGCTCTGGAGCTCAATTTGCGTGGCGCAGAACTGTGCGGGTGGAAGCCGTGAGGATGCTGAAATGACCGTCACCACCGAACTGGTTGTCTTTGTCATCTCGGTCCTGGGCGTGGTGGCCGGCGCATGGTGGCGGGTGGAGCAGGCAATCGCCACGGCCAGAGCGGACATGTCAGCGTCTATCGCCGCGGCGAAGTCGGAAGCGTCTCATCAGGTAAGCGCGGCCTCGGCGCTGGCTTCGTTGCTCCAGGTGCAGCTTGCC
The DNA here is from genome assembly GCA_013817375.1 of Sphingomonas sp. Lineage (GTDB taxonomy): Bacteria > Pseudomonadota > Alphaproteobacteria > Sphingomonadales > Sphingomonadaceae > Sphingomicrobium. The sequence continues at coordinate 8,172 of JACDCV010000005.1, read as the reverse complement.
GAGCACAAGCTGCATGTCGCCGAAACCTATACGACCAAGAGCGGGGTGCGTGAAACGATGGCGCCGATGATGGATTCCATCAACGGGATCGCCGAGCGCATGGACAAAATGAACGAGAGGCTGGACCGCGCCTTTGACCAGCCGGCGCGCCGACAATCGACCCCGAGACGTGAGGGAGCATGACCGTGACCAACGCTAGAAACAACCGCCCTGTCGTTCTCGCTGGCGTCATGCTGGCCGCATCGTTCATCATCGGCCTGCTGCTGCTCGTCCCGGCCCGTGCGCAATCCGTATTACCCTCGCCCAAGTGCAGACCGCTGGAAGTCGCCGTCGGCATTCTGAGCGAGCGATACAAAGAGCATATCGTTTGGCAAGGGGTGGTTGCTACGCCCGCCGGGCCCCGCGAGTTGCTGCTGTTTCAATCGTCGGCAAAACGCACCTGGACGCTACTTGCGTTGGACGGCATCGTCGCATGTGTGGTGGCTGTGGGCATGGACGGCACGCCTATGGGGTTGCCGACTTAAGTCTCAGTTCCTTCTAGGGTGAGGGCGAGCCGCTGTTGCGAGAGAACCGAACGGACGAGCAATTTTCCCTCGACTGTCATGTCCATCCTGCCGGTGTCGGTCATGCCGTTTTTCCATCCATGCCAATATGATCGGCCCCGATTTTCGCCGCATGGGAAACCCTCGAAGCCGTCTCTGTAGCCTTCGATGATTTCGGCCTCGTCCAAGGTGTCCAGATCATCTGCCGTAACAACCGCTCGTCGTTCGTCGTCGCTCATCGCTCTCTCCTTAGAACAGACCGGGCCGACTGTGCCGGTTTTCGTGCATCGGGTGTATGCCGACTGTTCCCCGGTCACGCAGCAATATCCTTCTCCTTTGGTGCGACGTTCGATTAGAAATCTCTAACCAAATCAAAGGGCCATAAAACGTCGCACTATACTGCAAGTGATTGATTTTATTCGTTTGTCGTTCAAGTGTCAAAAGTAAAACCCCCGAAAAACAGCTTTGATAAAACTTATTTTTTAGCTGCCGCCGCCGCACCTATTTGAAGGTGCGACGATGAATTGTTCGCAATGCGTTCCGACGCACCCCTTGCGAGCCGCGCCCTGTCCGCCTGTTTGGTGTAGACTTCGGCCATCGAAATCCTCGACCATCCGAACATCGCCATCAGCTCATGAGCCGTCGCGCCATTGTTGGCTGCGATGGTCGCGCCAGCTTTTCTCAATCCGTGCGCTGTGCATCCTGCCGGCAGCCCTGCCGCGTTGCACTGGCGAATGAACCACATCCCGAATGCCTGGGCGTTCGCGAACGGTTCGCCCTTCGCATTGGTCAGGAACACCAAATTCCCCGTTGCCGTATTGTCGAGAGACGCCTGCAATTTGGGGAATATCGGCAGATGAACCTGAGCATTCGTCTTGCCGGTGCGGAGCGCGATGACGCCCTCACGCACATGCTGTTTGCCGACGATCCTGACATCGCCACGGCGTAGGCCGGTAAACAGCAACAGATCGAGCGCCAGCCTCGGCTTCGATCCGACCGGATGCTTTGCCCGGAATTGCTCGACCTCCTCGATCGACCATGTATGGAAACCCTTGATCTTGTCCTTGCGCGGCGACACGCCTTCGCACGGGTTTTTCTCGACCATCTCGTTGTCCACGGCCCATTTGAACAGCACGGACATGGCGACGAGGAAGTTATTTGCGGCGTGGGGAGTTGCCGCCCTGCGGTCCATCGCCTCCTGAATTTTCAGCCTCGTCACCTTCACGAAAGGGACGTGTCCGGCTTCCTTGCAAACCGCCTGCATGATATAGTCGCGGTTGATTTTGCTCGTCGGGGCGAGGGACGCGAAGTGGCCGCTTTGCTTGTATCTGCGGACCAGCCATTCGAGCGTCCCACTCCTGCCTAGCGTCGGTTTCGGGGCTTTCTTGCCCTCCAGAGCGGCATTGTAGGAGGTCCAGAACTCGGTGCTGCCGAAGACATCGGGCAGGCGGACATACTCGGCGCCGCGCCGGAATGTCCAGATCAGGCGCCCGTGGCGGGTTCTTTCCTGGCGGATGTAAGGCGGGCGCGGGCGGGGCATATCCTCGGTCAAAGCCTGAAATCCTCGTTGTCGTCAACTTTCGCAGTTTCCTGTGCATGGGATGCGGGAACAAGGCGCATAACCACGTCCCCTATCTTGACTTCCACGACATAGCCGGCTTTCGCGGCTCCCTTGCAAAGAGCCGTCACCTGACGGGCAGGGAGTGCGAGCGCCCTCATCCCACCTCTCCATCGGGCTTGGCCTGCTTGGTGAGAAAGGCGCGGGCGAGTGCGGCTCGAAACGCCCCGTTCTCGGTATCGGGATGTTCAGCTATCCGCAGCAATACCGCCAGCGCCGCATCCCGCTCGGCTTCGGCGGCTTTCGCGTCGGCGGAATACGCCATCCCCAAATCGCGAGTCTGATCCAGTTTTATCTTAAGCGTCTCGATTTGCGCGTAAGGATCGCCCTGTGACCACCCCGTGTTAAGGCAATCCGAGCATCCGAAGGTGTCGGGAGCGCGAAGAACGCAGGTCATACAAACGCCGGCACTTGCACAAGCCGCCTTGAACGCATCCCGCTCGGCAACCACCCCAGCAAGCTGGTCGCGGATGGAGGTGACTTCGCGATAAATTAGCTGGTCGCCTTCCTCTCGAATCGTAAGCGGTCCCGGCATTGTGTCGATATAATCGGCCAGCATTTGCAACCGCGCCACCAGATCGTTCTTGTCAGTCATTGAGGTTTACTCCAGATATCAGGAATATGCCGAGCAGGATCGTCGCGATGCCAGTGAGGAAATAGACCAAGCCTGCATCGGGATTGGCAGCGCCGCCTTTGCCAAATGCGTAGTCGACAAGATGGAAGCCCATCGCCGCGATCAAGCCGCCAATGAGGATTTGCAGGCCCAGCAGGACATGGCTACTCACGGCCCGCACTCCCGGCTGCCGGGGCGAGCCAATCTGCAATAACGGGTGCCGCGTCATCGGCCTTCCTTGGCCTCTTCTGGCCACGGGAAGGAGCATTGGAGAACGCCTCGGGCTCGCGGACTACACGGAAGCCGGCCATCACCGCACCATCCGGCCACAGGAGGCCGCCAGGCTTTGTTCTGTCGCCCGCCGCAAGTCACCGGCGAGATAGCGCCACTCGCGCTTGTGCGCCCGCCTGTCGGCGATCTGCGTAGCAATGGCGAGGCGGCGGCGCTCGGCTATGACGATGGCGCGATCTGCGCGGCGACGCTCCCGCCATGCGAGGAAGAGGGCGATCGGGCTTTTCATACCGCCAACTCCCCGATTTCGCACCCGGCCTTGCCGGCGATGATGTCGAGCGCATCGGCGCGCTCCATTTCGTTGCGAGCAACCTGGACCGCATATTTCGTGATGGCGCGGGCGCGCTCGCTTGCGTCTCTGGACAGGCCGTCGACGAACGAACCCTTTGACGTCGCCAGCACGAATTTGTCGTCGACCGCGATCGCCGCGACGATGGATCGGGCAAAGCCTTTCAGCCAGGCAGCCTCGTCGCGCTCTGCGGCCTCTGATTGGTTGGAATCCGAGCCTACCGTCGACTGCACGGTCGCCGGCTCGGATTCCATCGCGCCATCCTGCGTCGCCCGGATTGTTTCACCGGCAGGCGGCTCGATCTGTGTAGGGTCGGCAGCGGTCGAGCCAGGGGATGCCTCGCCGCTGCCTGCCGCATCATCGCTGGAGGAGAGAGCGGATGCGGGTTCGGTTGTTTCGTCTTCGCCGATGTCGGCGATTTCCTTTTTCCAGTCTTCCGGGTCAACTCCGGTCACACCCTGGACCACGCCGAGCATCTGAACGACGGCATCGTCGAGTTCTGGGTCCGTCAGTTCCGTCAGGCTCTTCGGATACTGCATGAACTGGCCGCCGACGGTCTTCGTCAGATGTACGATGCCGAGCGCGAGCTTGATCGCCTCGGACGCCTCGCTGGCCGTTTTCCATGGCGTCGCACATTCCTTGACGGCGCGGTTGAGAACTGCCCACCACTTGCGGACCATCACGCGGTCCTTGTCCTCGGTGAAGCGGACATTGACGTTCGTGCCGTTCCTCCATGTGAAAAGACGCTCTTGATCGTAGGCGGTCGATGGAACGAGCCTTCCATTCTCGACCGTCATCTTGAAGCTGGGACTCTCTGTCTTAGACATCGATATGCCCCCAGGTTTGACCCTTTCGCGCGCGGCGCACGGCATCTGTTCGAACGCCGAATTTCTTAGCCAGATCCGCGTTTGGTGTGGTTGATCTCCGTATTTCTACGACCTGATCCGTGGTAAGTTTAGATGTCCCGCACCGCTCGCCGCGGTTGTCCGTTCCATGAATCACCATGTCGGCTTTGTTCTCGGCCGATGTCGCCCATCGGATATGCCGTTTAGCAACGCAGCCGTTGTGCCCTTGGCCGCACCCGTGAGCACCTTCATGGGACGGAGTAGGGCGGGGACCGCTCTCGGCTTCACAAATCAGATTGTGAACGTACTTCATCTCCCCGTCTTGATAGACAGTTCCGTAGCCATAAGAGGTTCGGGAATATGGCCACGTAAGGCAGTCATTCCCTTCATAGGGAAGAACGACCTCTTGAAAATATCGCTGCGGCTCTCCGACCGGGGTGCGCCCGGCAAGCGGGTCGCCATGATTGCGCCACCGCTTATAGTGCTTGAGACAAAACCCATGGCCATGCGGTTGACGGGCGCATCCATCGACGGAACACTCAGCCATCACTTTCACTTGCCTCCGATGGTCTTGAGCCGGCGCTTCTTGATGGCGAGCGCGATCGACTGGTTCGTCTCGTCGCCTTCAAGGGTGGCGAGGGGGTCGAATTCGTTCCAGCGCTCCTCAACGCCCTCGGCGGTCGTCTCCGCCCCGAGAGAAATTTCCAGTTCTTCGAAAAACAGATTGGCGTCGAATGCATCGGAGTCGACCAGCGTGTCGGTCGCCTCGCCGGTTTCGGTGACGATCTCCATCTCGTCGATGATCTCGCCGGTCTGGGCGTCGACGATCTCTGCGTGGTTGATGGTAGGCGCTGGCGCGGCGCTGGCGCTCGCTGGCGCGGGCGGGCGCGGCGGCTGCGGGCGCTCGGCGGCCGGCGTCACGTCCTTCATCTCGGCGATTTTCGCGCCTTCGTCGTCGTCATAGACGCCGGAGAAACCGAAGGCCAAGCGCGCGGCCTGGATCATCGCCTTATGGCGAAGCATCCGGTGCTTCATCTTCCATGGATCGGTGGCGCGGACGCACTCAGCCAGATATTCGGTGACGGCGACTGGCCGGCTCCGATCCTTTCGGAACATCCGGCAGGTGCAGGAGACGAGCGCGCCCTTGTCGTCATGCTCGAAGTCAAACTCAAACCCGTCGCTTTGCGGGTGCGAATTGACGAGATTGATCCAGCCGTCGATGGAGACGATCGGCACGATGCCGCCACCTTTGGCCGGGAAGGCGTAGATTTCCTTCAAGATTGGATCGAGGTCGTATTTGCTGGCGACCAGCATCAGCGCGGCGAACTGTTCATTCGTGTGATTGGCCGGCATGACCGTGGCGCGCACCGTCTTGGCGAACTGCTCCGGGTCCATGTTGCGCTGCGCCGCCATCATGGCGATGAGCGACGGCTTCTCAGTCTTGGTGATGGCGTTCATTTGACTGCGCTCCTAATCGTTGTGAATGGTGCAGCCAAAACGGCCGTCTTTGACCCAGGCGCCTCGACCGCCAAAATACCAGTGGTAGAAGCGATCCTCGACTTCCTTCACGGTGGCGTCGATCGGGCAGGTGCCCTGCACCGTGTCATGGTTGTAGCCATGGCTTGTGCTCGTCACCTTGAAGGAGAGCGCGCGCTGCGCCTGAGGGATGCACTGCTGCCAGAGATCGTCCGGCAGCTTCTGTCCCCACGGATCGTCGACGAGGCCCATCTTCTGCGCCGCGAACGCCCGCGCAAAGGTCTCCTCGTTGCGCTTGTAGAGTTCCTCGGCGTTCATCAGACGGCCCTCCGCTCTTCCAAGACCTTCGTGCCTGGCAGCGGAAAGCCGGTCTTCGCCGCCTTGTCGGCAAGCGATTTCACGAGGTCGCGGACTTCCGCGTTGTCCTTTAGCGAAGCGAAAAGAGCATCGAAGTCGATGATCTCGGCAGACTTGAAAGTGCGCAGCGACGTGCGCGCGCCGGTGCGACCGGCGGATACGTTGCGCGCTTCGGCGGCGCGCTCGGCTTCATGAGCTTGCCTCGCCAACTTCTCGGCTTCCGCCTTGCGGGGCTCTGCTTCCCGATCGTCGACCAGCACGGCGGTTTGCGCCTCGCGCTCGGCATCTTCAGCCGCCTGACGGATACGATCGGCTTCCTCGCGCGCCTTGCGCTGGCGCTCGCGCTCTAGCCGATCCTGTTCGTTCAGCCATTCGTCCTGATGGCGCTTCAACTTAGTCGAGAGCGCCTTCGGTTCTTCCTTCAACTCGCGCCAGCGTTCATCAACGCGCCGGCCCTCGTCTAGCGACGGCTGCTTTTCGACCTTGTGGTGATCGGTAGCCTTCTTCGCAATGTCGGCGAGGCGGCGGCTCCATATGGCTGACTTGTCCGCGTCGGCTTGTGTCTTGATCGGCGAGCGCAAGAATTCCTCGGCGAGTTCCTTTTCGCCCAGATATTCGATGCGCAAAGCTTCGAACGGGTCGTCGCCCGGCGCAGCATTATGCCCAATCGGCGCCGGGGGCTCGTCGTCGAAGCCTTTGCCGGCCATCGCCGCGTCGTAGGCGGCAGGCTCGATCGGGTGACGGCAGGCATAAGTCCAAAGGCTCTCGACGTCGCGGACATCCTGCCCGTTGCGGTAGGCGAGCCAGGAGCCGCCATCGTCGAGCCAGATAGCAACCGCATCCCATTGCCCATCGCGGCCGCGAACGCGGTAATAACCCTGCTGCGGCTCGCTGTGGATCGGCCCGAACTCGCCTCGGAGGGCGTTCTGCCACCATGCCCACTTGTCGACGACCTTCGCTGCGGCTTCGCCGATGCTGGTGAACGAGTCCATCAGAACACTCCGAATTGAGTTGGATTTTCGAGCAGCCCGACGAACAGGATGCAGGCGAGGATGATCAGGGAGACGCGCGGGAACATCACGCTGCCCTCCGAGCCCAAATCCGCAGCCCGTAGCGGCGGAAGAACCTGGCCATCACGAGCACCTGCTTCGCCTTGGCGAGCCGATCGAGACGGCTTTCCTGCTGCCATCTCGGCAGATTGCGAAAGCAGGAAATGAAGCGGGCCGCATCCTCGATCGCCTCGTCGCTGGACAAGGCCGGCCGGATCATCGCGAAGAACATCGAAGGGTGAACCTTCAATTTTTTGACCAGCTTAACCCGCTCGTAATGCCCAGCGCGGGCCTCGCGGATGCCATACTGGCGGATGTCTTCGTAGATCGAGAGCAGTGCGGGATCGTTCGTCGGGCAACCGCATGACGCGGCGAAGGCGCGGGCGTTCAAGATTGCACCGCCTTGTCAGCGTCGAAATCCGAGGGCTGGAACCCGTCAATTCCAGCCGCCGAAAGAGCCTCGTAGCCAGCGATGATGCGGTGATTGTGCGTCAGCGCCTGCCTGATTTCGGACGGGCAGTCGTCGCGGTTGCGGAGCATCTGGCAAAGCCCAATCAGACCCTTGATTGCGTCGGCCATGGTGGGCGCGGCGGCGATAAGATGGGCGTTGGCGATAGTCTCCGGCATCCAAGGCCCAACGTCAGCAATCCACCTGCCGTGGGGAAACTCTCCGGAAGGGCGAATGACTGTCTCGTTCGTAAAATCGCCTCGCGGGTTACGTCCGGCTTCCCACGGTCCCGGCGTGTGGGCGGTCTGTGCTGCTGCGGTCATGACGCCGATCCCTCTTTGGCGATGTCGAGAGGGGCCAAATCGAGCCACTGCGCGCCCGGCACATTCATGCTGACGAGTATCTGCACGACATCCTCGGCAAACTCGCCAAGCACCTTGTCGCAAATTTTCGCGCGCTCGGCGGCGGAGGCGTAGGCGGCGTAGGCGTAGGCGGCGACGTAGGCGACGGAGGCGGCGGAGGCGGCGGAGGCGGCGGCGGCGGAGGCGTCGGAGGCGGCGTAGGCGGAGGCGTAGGCGGCGTAGGCGTAGGCGGCGACGTAGGCGACGGAGGCGGCGGAGGCGGCGGAGGCGGCGGCGGCGGCG